>NZ_JAMXAX010000090.1 GCF_023913775.1 Acidovorax facilis | reverse complement strand
CGCCCGCCCCCGCTGAGCACCTACGTGGCGCCGCGCACCCGGCCGCCACCATGCAAAGACCGATTCCGCCAGGAATCACCCCGGAGACCACCATGACCCGCCAAACACTGACCGCAGCCGCCATCGCCCTGATGGCACTGCTGCCCCTCGTACCGACACACGCGGCCATTCAAGGCACCGTCGTAATTCAGTCCGACCAACCACAGCGTGGGTACCAGCCTACGCAGACCTACCAGGTGATTCCCGCGCCCCCACCCCCACGGTACGAAGCCGTGCCGCGCCCACGCCGTGGCCAGGTGTGGGAACAGGGCCATTGGGAATGGCGCGGCAACCGCCACCGCTGGGTGAAGGGCCACTGGGTACAAGCGCGCAGCGGCTACCAGTACCGGCAGCCCCAATGGGTGGAACGAGATGGCCGCTGGGAAATGCAGCGGGGCCGCTGGGACAGCGACGGTGACGGCATTGCCGACCGCAATGACCGGGACCGCGATGGCGATGGCATCTCCAACCGCAATGACCGTGATCGCGACGGTGACGGCGTGTCCAACCGCCGCGACAGCCAGCCGGACAACCCGCGCCGCAACTGATCTGCCGCGTTCCACGATCCTCGAAACAGTTCAGTCGAATTTCACCTCGGCGCGACCGACACCAGGAAAGTCGGCAACCACCACCGTGCCCGGCGCCACCATCACGGTGCCGGTGCAGGACCCGGTGGTCACCCACTGCCCTGCGCGCAGCCCTCCCAGGCTGCGCGCGCCTTCGTTGGCCAGCCACACCAGCAGCCGCAGCGGGTCACCTGCCGGGTTACCCCAGGTGGCGTGCTGCACGGCCACCGACCCGTTCACCGACAGGTTGACCCCTTGCACCAAGGGCTGCACCGAAGCCACATCGGTCAAACCCGAACCCACGATCAGCGCCCCATGGCAGGCCTGGTCGGCCAGGCGACTCCACTCCCCTTGTTGTGCCCAGGCGGCAAAGCGCGTGTCGCACACCTCGATGGCGGCACGCACCGACACCATGGCGGCCAGCACCTCGGCCGCGCTGTAGGGCGTGGCGCGTGCGGACAGGTCTGCGCCCAGTTCGTACACCAGCTCCGCCTCCACCCCCATCACGGCAAAGCCTATGGCCGACAAGTTGACCTCCTGGCCAGGCTGCTCCACCCACACCGAGTCGCGGGTCAGCGCCGCACGTGCGGGTTGGGCCTGGGGCGACGCGGCGCCCACCTTCCAGCCCACAATTTCGCCCCGCTCACGCACTACGGCGTCCTGCACAGCGTAGGCCTCGGCCGCATCGCGAGGGCGCAATGCAACGGGCAAATCCAGCGGCCGGGGCGTGCGTCCCTGGCGCGCCATGGTGATCACGGCGGCGCTGGCGAAGGGGTCAAAGGCGGTATCGGGCATGGGAAAAGCGTCCTGGGGGTGGGTCAAATCGCCGGATTATGGCGACCCCATGTCGCCGCCAGCATCAGCAACGATTGCCGCCCATTAGCCGCCCCAAACACCCCACCGCCGCCCGCACCCTCCTAGAATGGCCCCCGCAGGAGAGCACGGCAGGCCACAAGGCCCACCGCTGCACCGAAGGCGCAAACTCCCATACACGCTCAGGTCCCGTACTGCACCATTTATCAAAGCCGTCTGGAGAGCCGCCCCAACCTGTCAGCAGCGTGGAGGCGCACCGAAGGAGCAAACCGCGTGCCATGTGGGCAGCGCGGTGAATCTCTCAGGTACCAAGGACAGGGGGAGCGGCAGCTTGGCGGACGCGCGCTGGCTGCTTGCTATTGAATCAATAGCTGCCAGCACATATCCATCAAGCGCTGAACCCTTAAAAGGCTTCAAAAATGCGCGTGATCGTTCTCGGCGCCGGCTTGCTCGGCGTGACTTCGGCTTATTTCCTCTCGCAACTGGGTCACGAGGTGACCGTCATCGACCGCCAGGGCACGCCCGGCGCCGAAACCAGCTTTGCCAACGGCGGCCAGATCTCGGTGAGCCACGCCGAGCCCTGGGCCAACCCCAGCGCGCCGCTCAAGGTGCTGCAGTGGCTGGGCAAGGAAGATGCGCCCCTGCTGTTCCGCCTGCGCGCCGACATGCGGCAGTGGCTGTGGGGCCTGTCCTTTTTGCGAAACTGCACGCCCGCGCGCACGCGCCACAACATCGAGCAGATCGTGCGCCTGGGCACCTACAGCCGCGACACGCTGCAGCAGCTGCGCGCGGCAACCGGCCTCCAGTACGACCAGCGCACGCAGGGCATCCTCCACTTCTATACCAACCAAAAGGAATTCGACGGCGCGCTGGCCCCGGCCGAGCAGATGCGCCAGCTGGGCTGCGAGCGCCAGGTCATCAGCGCCGACGAGGCCGTGCGCCTTGAACCAGCGCTGGCCCACATCCGCCCACAACTGGCAGGCGCCACCTACACGGCCGAGGACGAATCGGGCGATGCCAACCAGTTCACACGCGAGCTGGCCAAGCTGTGTGAAGCGGCGGGCGTGCAGTTCCGCATGGGCCACCACATCACCGCACTGCGCGAGGTAGGCGGCCGCATCGACCACGTGGAAGTGACCAATGCCGAAGGCCGCTTCGAGCGCGTGCGCGGCGATGCGTTTGTGCTGGCCATGGGCTCGTTCAGCCCGCTGCTGGCACAGCCGTTGGGCATCCAGCTGCCTATCTACCCGGCCAAGGGCTACTCGGTGACGATGCCGGTGAAAGACGCCAGCAAGGCGCACCAGGTGAGCCTGACAGACGACGAGTTCAAGCTCGTGTTCTCGCGCTACACCAGCGAACGCGGCGGTGATCGCCTGCGCATTGCAGGCACGGCCGAGCTGAACGGCTACGACCGCCACCTGAACCAGGTGCGCTGCGAGGCCATCGTGCGGCGTGTGGAACAGCTCTTCCCTGGCGCGGGCGAGGCGAGCCAGGCCCAGTTCTGGAGTGGCCTGCGCCCCGCCACGCCCAGCAACGTGCCGCTGATCGGCAAGACGAAGGTGGGCAACCTGTTCCTCAACACCGGCCACGGCACGCTGGGCTGGACGCATGCCTGCGGCTCGGGCAAGGCCCTGGCAGACATCGTGAGCGGCCGCGTGCCAGAGGTGGACTTTGCGTTCCAGGGGTTGCAGGGGCGCGCAGGAGGAGCGGCGCTGGTGCCGTCGCGCACGGCGGCCTGAAGCAGCGCGCGGTTGCAGCGAGGCAGCGCTGCAACCGCCACGAAAGCCCGCGCCTACTTGGCCGCGCCCGTGGCGTGCGCCACAAACTGCGCCACGGCCAACATGTCCTTTTCGCTCATGCGCTCGGCATACGAGGGCATCACGCCGATGCCTGCCTTGAGCGCACGCAGTACACGGCCGGCGTCGGGTTTCAGCTCATCCAGCACCGGGCCCACCTGGCCCTCGGCACCGGCGGCCTGCAGCGTGTGGCACACCGCGCAGGCGGGCTGGATCTTGGTGAACAGCTCCTTGCCGCGCGCCAGCTCGGCCGGCTCGGCGGCCCAGCTGGCACCCGCCCACAGTAACGCTAGCCCTACCAGCAAACCGCCTTGCGGCATCCGATGCCGTCCGATAGCGGCGCGCACCCACGCCAGTGCCACCGTGGAACTGGCTCTGCCAGGCCACGGGTGGCGTCCCCCCTTCGGGGGGAAGGCGCAAAGCGCCTCAGGGGGGAGCGATGTCATGCCACGGTCACGGTGACGGCGTGGTCGCGCCAGCTGGCGTTGTTGTAGCCGCCCAGGTTTTCCTCGCGCTGCTCGGCCTGCACATTGCCCGCCGTGTCGGTGGCGCGGCTCGCCAGCACATGGGTGCCCGCCTCCAGGCGCACGGGCAGCGCAAACTGCCGCCAGGCAAAGGGGCCCAGGTCGGGGCCGATGAGCTTGGCCGCCAACCAGGTCTTGCCGCCATCGGCCGACACCTCCACGCTCTTGATGCCGCGCGTGCCGCCAAAGGCCACGCCATGTACCTGCACCTGTCCGGGCTTGAGTGCGCCTTTGTCCGGCAGCGGCCCATTGATCCAGGACTTGACGCCCATCTCCCACACCGAAGGCTGGTCGGGGCTGGCTTTGGAGCCGGGCGGCGACATGCGGTAGCCGTGCGACATGATGCGCGCCTGCGACTGCGCGCTGGTAAACGCCACGCGCTTGACGTACTTGATGTTGTTCACGCCCTGGTAGCCCGGCACCACCAGCCGCAGCGGGCCGCCGTGCGCCAGCGACAGCGGCTCGCCGTTCATCTCCCAGGCCAGCAGTGCGTCGTCCATCGCCTTCACGGGCACCGAGCGCTCCACCAGCACGGTGAGCGGGTCCACACCTTCGGGCAGTTTCTCGCCGCCCGTGCCGGTCAGGTAGGCAGCACCATCGGCCAGCCCGCCCAAGGCGGCCACCACGTTGCGCAGTGGCACGCCGCTCCAGACCACACAACCGGCAGCGCCCACCGACCAGGGCGTGCCGCTGGGCTTGCTGGGGAAAAAACCCCGGCCATTGCCCGAGCACTGCAGCACGGTGGCCACGGTTTCCACGCCCAGCGTCTTGAGTTCGGCCAGGGTCAGGCTGCGCGGACTCTTGACCCCTTCGATCGCCACGGTCCAGGCATCGCGGTTGTCCAGGATGGCGGCGTCGGGCGCGGGCAGGTTGTTGCGCACATACAGCTGGTTGGACGGCGTGATGACACTGGTGCCAAACGCGGAGCGACGGGTTTCGAGAGTGCTGCTGCTGTGCACGATCAGCGCATCCGGTGACTTCCATCCTGCATACGCGGGCAGCGGCTTGGCAGCGGCTGCGGCCTGCTGGGCACGCGCACCGCCGGCCCATCCAGCCAGGCCCAGCGCGCTCAGGGCAGCGGCACTTCCGGCCAGCATGTGGCGTCGCGGCAGGGTCATCGAATCTTTCATGGAAACGTCTCCAAATAATGGGATGGACAAAAACTCTTTGTTGCCCCCGCCCACCCGGCAGGCACAGGGGATCGGGTCAGCCCGCATTCTGTGCGGGAGCTCTGCGCGCCGCACGCATGGCTTCGTTAGAAGAAGTAACAAAAACAAAAGATCAGAAACATTCGTACGCAGGTGCGGGGGCCCTGGGCATATTCGCGGTTTGTTTTGGGGAGAGGAACCGCGCAATGAACATCACCAGAAAATCGACCCGCGGCCCGCTGGGACTGCTACTTGGCTTATGGCTGTGTTGCAGCGCCGCCCAGGCCCAGCTGACGGCCATCGTGGCCGTGGAGCCCACGGCCCGCAAGGCGGCGCACTCCATCCTGCGCACCTCCGCAGAATCGGGCCTGTCGAAGGCCGCTGGCCAGCCCGTGGCACTGACCACCAGCGACGACCTGGCCGATGTGATGCGCGCCACGCGCAGCGCGGGATATGACATCTTCATTGGCCCTGCCCAGGTGGCTGCGTCCGCGTTGCAACGCGGCTACGAGTTGGTGGGCGCCACGCACAAATCGGACAGATACCTGCTTGTCGGGCTGCAGCAGATCGCTGCGGTGCCTGCCATGAAAGGCCGAAGGCTCTACCTGCCCCAGCAGGATTCGGTCTACACCTACATGGCGCGCGGCATGCTCAATGAAGCGGGGCTGTCGTTCCAGGACCTGCGCGCGGTGCAATACGAGAAATTTCCCCAGGCCGGCCTGACAGCCCTGACCCTGGGCACGACGGATGCCACGGTGGTGCGCGAGGACGACTGGGCGGAATGGTCTGCAGCGCATACCGGCGTCGCGCGCGTGCTGGCCACGTCGCAGCCAGTGCCAGGCGGGTTCTCCATCGTGGTGAAGAAAGACCTGCCAGCGGATGCGCGCAACAAGCTGGCCCAGTGGTTCAACGCGTCGTCCTCCGCCAGCGGCCTGCCGCCGGTCTCGGTGCGCCCGGAGGCCGTTGAGTACCGACGTGTGGCCGAGCTGGGGCTGTTCACCCCCACGAGCCTGCCTGGGGTGAAGCGCATCACTGCGCGCGAGGCCCAGACCCTGCTGGTGCAGGGCGCCACGCTGGTGGACACCCGCACCGAGAAGGAATTCAAGACCAAGCGCATCCGGGGCGCCGTGTTTGCAGCGTATGTGGAAAAGAGCCTCAAGGACGTGGCCTTCAATGCCGCACAGGATGATTTCCAGGCGCTGGACAAGCTTCAGGGCCTGGACAAGGCCAAGCCGGTAATTTTTGCGTGCAATGGCGCCGAATGCTGGAAGTCCTACAAAGCTGCCAAGGTGGCCACAGCCAAGGGGTTCCAGTCGGTGTACTGGCTGCGGGGGGGACTGCCCGAGTGGGACGAAACGGGCCTCCCGACCGAAGGTGGCTAGGAGCCAGCGCAGGGTCTCTGGCCCCTGTCCTTACAATTGGTCGCTTCTCAACACCCAAGGGCGCGCAAGGCGCCCTTTGTATGGAAATAGCAATACTGTTCGCCCTCATCCTTCTCAACGGCCTGTTTGCCATGTCCGAGATCGCTCTGGTCACGGCCCGCAAAGCCCGGTTGCAAAAGCTGATTGATGAGGGCGATAGCGGCGCCGCCGCTGCCGTGAAGCTGGGCGAAGACCCCACGCGTTTTCTCTCCACCATCCAGATCGGCATCACATCGATTGGCGTGCTGAACGGTATCGTGGGTGAGGCCGCCTTGGCTGGGCCCCTGGCGCTGTGGCTTGAAGCACTGGGCGTTCCCATGCCTTTTGGCAGCTACGCGGCCACCGGCCTGGTGGTGGTGCTGATCACGTATTTCTCCATCGTGGTGGGTGAACTGGTGCCCAAGCGCATCGGCCAGTCGTACCCCGAGACCTTTGCCCGCCTGGTGGCGCGGCCCATCAACTTTCTGGCGCTGGCAACCAAGCCGTTTGTGCTGCTGCTGTCCACCTCCACGCGCACGCTGCTGCGCCTGATGGGTGTGAAGGAAACCAGCGGCAGCCCGGTGACCGAAGAAGAGATCCACGCCATGCTGGTGGAAGGCACCACTGCGGGCGTGATCGAATCGCACGAGCACACCATGGTGCGCAATGTGTTCCGCCTGGACGACCGTCAGATCGGCTCGCTGATGGTGCCGCGTGGTGATGTGGTGTGTCTGGATATGGATGCGTCGTTTGAAGACAACCTCAAATGCATCGAAGAATCCGACCACGCACGCTTTCCGGTGGTGCGCGGCGGCATGGACAACATCCTGGGCGTGATCAACGCGCGCCAGTGGCTGTCGCGCACGCTGCGCGACAAGGCGCGCGGCGGCCTGGCCGACCAGCCGCTGCAGACAGCGCTGTATGTGCCCGAAACCATCACGGGCATGGAGCTGCTGGACAACTTCCGCCTGTCGGACGTGCACATGGCGTTTGTCATCGACGAATACGGCGAGGTGCAGGGCATCGTCACGCTGCAGGACCTGATCGAGGCCATCACCGGCGAGTTTCAGCCGCGCGACCCGGAGACCTCCTGGGCGCTGCAGCGCGAGGACGGCAGCTGGTTGCTGGACGGACACATCCCCGTGCCCGAGCTGAAAGACCGCCTGAACCTGGATGCCGTGCCCGAGGAGGAACGCGGCCGCTACCACACGCTCAGCGGCATGATCATGCTGCTGACTGGCCGCCTGCCCAAGGTGACCGACACCGTGCAGTGGGAGGACTGGAAGCTGGAAGTGGTGGACATGGATGGCAAGACCATCGACAAGATCCTGGCCACACGCCTGACCCCCGAGGAAAAGGCCGAAGCAGACGACAACGGCGCGGGCTGACCTGGCCCCTCCATGGGGCACCTCTCCGCCAGGGCCCGCCCTGGCGTTCCCTGCGGGCGAAGCGGCTCAGTCGCTCAGCGGGCGGTAGGGTCGTCGTCAACGAAAACGGTGAGCACCCCGGTGTAACCATACAAGTGGTGGTGCGCAATTTCCCCACCGGCAAAGAACCCGGCCAGCGGCACGTCACCCAGCGCGTGGCGGACGATCTGCAGCTCGGCGCTGGGCCTGCCAAAATGCGGGCCGCCCCGGCCCGAGCAGCTCACATAGATAGCCCCACAGATTCGCCGCCCTGCCTGGGGCGCCGCGCTGGCGCCTGAGGCGCTGTTGGCAGCGGCCATCTCGCCATCCGCACTGGACGACGACACCAGCGACGCGGGCTCCAGCTCTTCGGGCGAGAGTTCTTCGCGGATCTCGGCGCAGATGCGCATGAGGTCGGCACGCGCCGCTGCCACGTTGCGCTGACAGAACGCCAGGTGCATGCCCGGCTCCACATGGTCGGCCAGGGCCACGCCCCGGCGGCTGCCGTCCAGCCCCACGATGTGGCGCACGCGTGTGTCGGTACCAAAGTGGCCCGTGCGGCGCTGGCCCTGCGGCTGTTCGCCCGCGCTGACCAGCCCGGCCAGCGTGGCGCGCACCTTGCGCAGCGCGGGCTGTGGGTCGCCACCATCCAGCGACACCTGCAGCGTATCGAGCAGCACGTCCAGCGCGGGCTCGCCATCGAGCGCGAGAACCACGTTGTCCTGCGCGGCGGTGATCGTGCGCAGCGCGCCCACGGGCTGGCAGCCCTGCGTAACGCGCGACACCAGCGTCACCCCGGCACCAAACGCCACGCCCGACAGGCCACCGTCAAACACCCCGCTGGCACCGCCCTGCCCGGCCATGTTGCCATCGCCACCCACGGCAAACTGCACACTGCTGGTGCGGCTGGCAGAGAGGCCACCAAACAGGTAGCCCGTGTCGGTGCGTGCAGCCATCTCGGTCAGCAACTCGGCCAGTTCGGGCGTGCGGCCATCGGCATGCACCAGGGCGGTATGGGCCACAAACCCACTGCCCGGGTGTGGCGCATGCGTGGGCAGCGGCGCCACGCCCGAGAACACGCGGTACTGGTCTGCGGGCACATCCAGCAGCATGACCGACAGCGCGGGCTCGTCAAAGTACTCGGCGTTGTTGGCCGACACGCCCACCCCCACGGTGCCGCTCCAGTCGGTGACCTCGGGCAGTTCGCCGCTCAGGTAGTCGAGCAGCGCCTGGGCGTCGTTGCCATAGTGGTCGGTGATGTAGAGCAGGCCCAGGGTGGGCGCAGCAGCGTAGTCGGGCAACGCCATCTGGGCGCGCAGCTGCGCCAGCACCAGCGCGGCGGCCATGCGCCATTGGGGGTGGGTGGCATGGCCAGTGGGAAATAGTTTCATGGTGGTGATCTCCATGCCAGGGCGGTGGCGGGCAGATATTGCACCACCTGCGGGTTGTCACACCCGCCCACGTTGGCGTCAGCCCGCTCGCTTGCGGGCGGCTGGGCTGCGGGTGCTGCTGCTGGCCTTCTTGGCGGCGGGTTTTGCCGGGGTTTTGCGGGCTGCAGGCTTCTTGGCAGCGGCGGTCTTCTTGGCGGTGCCCGATGCAGCGGCGCGCTTGGCACCGCCCTGCATGGTCTGCATGCCCTTGGCCGCAAACTGGCTGGCCATGCCGGTCGCCGTCTTCAGGGCTTCTTTGGCAAGGCCCGTGGCCATGTTCTTGGTGGTGTCGATGGCGGTCTGCTTGGCCGCATCCTTCATGGCGTTGGCGGCGATCTGCTGGAACTGACCGGTGAGTGCGCCCCACCACTGCATGGGGTCCACCACGGTGGGCGCGGCAGCGGCCGATGCCTTGCTGCCTTTTGTTTTGGCCTTGGCAGGCGGAGCGGCGGGTTCGGCGTCATCACCCTCGTCTTCGGCTTCTTCTTCGGCAGCACTCACGCGGCCCGTAGCGCGGGCGGCGGCACCAGCCACAGCCTCGGCGGCGCCCGTCACGGTGTCGGCGGCTTTCTGTACGCCGCTCATCACGGTGTCAGCCGTCTTGAGCTTGAAGGCGTTGGCCACGTCCCCCATGCTGAAGTTCATGCCCTTCAGGGTGGCCAGGGTCATCTTCTGCACTTCCAGCGCCTGGATGGTGGCGGCCAGCGCGCGTGAGTTCTGCTCCAGCCAGAACTGCACGGCCTTGAGTTCGTCGATGCGCTTTTCCAGCTCTTCGACGCTGATGGTGGGCGCCACCCAGTTGCTGAGGTTGGGCAACTGCGGAATGCTGCTGGACGCCCCCTTGGCCAGGCTCTGCAGGAAGTCAAAACCGGGGACAAGTTTGCCGAAACCGAAATTCGATGTATCGCTCATGGCCGCTCCGCAAGAGGTGGGTCTGTGGTGGAGTCACAGCTTACTCCAATGCGTTGCGCAGGCGAAGCGGCCGCCGATGCGGAGATGTCAGTGTTTATGCCCATTCATCATGGTGCCTGCGGTGGCGCCACCGGGTGCTGCCGTGCCCACGGGCACGGTGAGGTCGAGCTTGCTTTCCACGCCCTTGGCGTCCTGAAACACCAGGGTGAGTGGCACCGAAGCGCCTTTGGCCAGCGGCGCCTTCAGGTCCAGCAGCATGACGTGGTAGCCACCGGGCTTGAGCTCCACCGTCTTACCCGCAGGCAGGTCCAGCGCAGGCACGGCGCGCATCTTCATGATGTCGCCTTCCATCTTCATCTCGTGCACTTCGGTGATGCCCGCAGCGGGCGACTCGGCGCGCACCAGGCGGGCGCCGTCCTGGGCGGTGAGGCGCATGAACGCACCGGTGGCCTTCTGGCCCTGCACGCTGGCGCGCGCCCAAGCACCTTCGACTTTGACAGCGGCGGTCTGTGCCCATGCGGGGGCGCTGGCGAGCACTGCGGCCAGTGTGGAAACCAGGGCGGCGGTGTGAAGCAGTTTTTTCATGATGGATGCCTTTCGGTGAGTGAGAGAACGAGAAGAAGCGAAGAAGGGAAGAGGGACGGGAAAGGGAGAACAGGCCGTGGGCCGGACTATCAATGATGGTGGGCAGCGGCGCCGCCCGTGGGCAGAATCTCCAGCGCTGCAGCGGGGGACTTCAGGTCCGAGAGTTTTTGCCCCGCCTTGGGCACCTCGGTCCAGTCATTTTTGCCTTCCGCACACACCTGGCGCACGGGCCAGTACACGGTGCCGGCCTGCTCGGGCGCCTGGGCCACGAGCGCGAACTCATCGTAGTGCGCGCTTTGCAGCATGTCGTCCGGCGTCTTCGCCGTCCAGGTCACACGCACCACGTCTTCGGTGATGCTGCGGCCGTGGCTGGTATAGGGCTGGGCGAGCTTTTCGCGCTGTACATCGAGCGTCCAGCCCGGCTTGGGCATGGGGCGCGCGCCACGCATGCCCGCCGGGATGTCCACCGCAATCTGCCGCGTGGGCGACGCACCGCAGCCGTGGCCCACCTTGAATGTGGCCTTGTAGCCTGCGCCCGCCGGGGCGACCTGGTATTCGAGCACCACATGAGCGGATGCAGAGCCAAAAAGGCCTCCTGCGCCTGACAGCAAAGCGATTACAGCTATCTTTTTCATAGTATTCAGAGACATGAAATCTGTTCCTTTTAGAGGCTTACCTTGAGTTCAGCGAGGTAAGTGCGCTGCGGGTAGGGGTGGAAGTTCCAGAACTGGTAGTTGTTCAGGTTGTCGATCCCCACGGCGGCGCTGACCTGCTTGCTGATCTGGTAGCGCACGCGTACATCGGTGGTGAAGTAGCGGCTGGCGCCCTGGTAGGCAAAACCGTTCACGTCGGTGTTGTCCAGCGTGCTGTACTGCTTGCCGCTGTAGCGCGCGCCCAGTGTGTACGACCATTTGTCGTCCGGCCGGTAGGTGGCAACGGCACTCGCGCGCCACTCGGGGATGCGCGGCTGCCACTTGCCCACGCTGGCGGGGAACTTGTCGTTGCGGGTGATCTTGGAGTCCGTCCAGGTCAGGCTGCTGCCCAGCTCCAGCCCGCGCATGAAGACATTGGTTGCCTGGTACGACAGTTCCAAGCCCTTGGTGAGGATGGCGTCCACGTTCTGCACGTTGGTCACGTTGGGTGTGACGAGCACATTGGTCTGGGAATACAACGCGTCTTTCGTGCGCTCAAAGAACGCTGTGAGGCGCAGCAAACCGTTGCCCATGTCGCGCTCGGCGGTCAGCTCGGTGGTCCAGCTTTTTTCAGGCTTCAGGTTCGGGTCGTTGTTGATGAGCGTGCCGCTGCCGCTGATGCCGCCCTGGTACAGCTCGGCCACGGTGGGCATGCGCACCGCGCGGCCAGTGGAGGCCTTGAGCACCCAAAGGTCGTTGGCCTGCCAGGCCACGGCGGCCTTGGGCGAGAAGTACGTCTCGTTGCGCTCGGGGTGGCTCAGCGTGGTGGTGGCATTGCCGGTCTGGCCGTTGCTGGCGCTCCAGCGTTCGGCGCGTGCGCCGAGCACGGCCTTCCACTTCGGCGCAATCTTCCAGGTGTCTTGCGCCCACAGGCCCAGCAGTTGGGTGTCGCCGTTGAAGGCCTGGTTGCGCGCGCCCGCAGCGCCATTGATCCAGTTGCTGGTGGCGTTCTCCACCGTGCGCAGCTGGTAGCTGTCGCGCTGCAGGCCAAAGTCCACGATGTGCGCGCCCTGCACCCCATCGGGCCGCCAGGTGCCCTTGGCGGCCAGGGTGTTCCAGCCCGTGCCCTTGCTGTTGACGATGCGGCCCGCGCCACCGTTCAGCGCCACGGGCATCCCCACGGTGGCAGCGCGCAGGGTGTCAGTCTGGTAGTCGTACAGGCTGGCGGCCACCTCCCAGTCGAACACGCCTTTGGTGTTGCTCTTGACCGAGAGCCCGTGCATGAAATGCGTGAGGTTTTCATTGGACACATTGAAGTCTGTGGGTGCCAGCGTGTACGAGCGGCCATTGATGTTGACCGTGCCGCCGTACACCGCATTGCCGCTGGCGTCGCGAAGGTAGCTGGCGGGACGGCCTTCGGATTCGTTGTGCCACCAGCCGAAGGTATAGGCGGCGCGCACGGTGGGCGAAAAGTCGTAGGCGATCTTGGCCTTGATGTGGTCTTGCTGCGTGTGGTACTGCGTGGCCGTGCCCAGCAGGTACCAAGGCTGGTTGCTGCGGTTGTTGCCCGGCACCGCTCCGATCACTGGCGTGCCCGCGTTGCCCACGGTGCCGGCGGACACGAGGCGCGTGGGGAAGGTGAGCGGCTGGCCTTCGCTGTCGGTCTTGTTGAAGTTGAGGAACCAGGACCAGTCACCGTTCTTGTTGCCGACGGATGCGCTGACCTGCTTGCCCGCATAGGTGGCGTTGGTGCCATACAAATCGAACGGCTGATGCTGAACGCTGACCTGCCCGTGCGCCTCGAACTTTGTCGGCATGCGCGTGACGTAGTCCACCACCGCGCCCACCGAGTTGCCTGCATACGCGGCGGAGAAGGGGCCGTAGAGCACGTCCACGCGCTCGATCTCCTCGGGCGTGACCAGCATCCAGCGCGGTGCGTTGGTGGGGCCGTTGCCGAGATAGTTGCTCAGCAAAATGCCGTCGGCAAACACCATGGACCGCGCCGGGTTGCCCGTGCCCGATGCGCGTGTGGACAGCACGGCGTGGTTGTAGTCGCCGATATAGCGCTTGCGCACCAGCAGGCTGGGCAGGTACTTGAGGGCGTCTTCGCTGTCGGTGGCGTTGATCGAATGCTCGATCTGCTCGCGCGTCACGCCCTCGATGGTGGTGGGAATCTGCGTGGGCAGCGAGGTGGGCTGGCCGCCGCTGATGGTAACCACGCCCAGTTCCCTGACGGGGGCATTGCTGTTGCCGGCGCTGTCGACGGTCTGGGCCAACGCGGAAACACCCACGCAGAGTGCGAGGGGAAAGGCACTGGCCACGGCCAGCGCCATGCGGCTTTTGCGCATGGGAACTCCTGAATTTCAAGCCAAATAGGCTGTCAGCGCTTATCTATCAAGCGCAAACAGCTATTAAAAATATAGCAATTTCAGGAGAAGGCCGGGGGGCCACGCGGCGGCAGCGGCGCGGCGGTGCGCGCAGCAATGTGCGCGGCAGGGATGGGGCGCAGGGCATGCGCCAGGGGGTGGACCACAGGCAGCTGGGCCTGCGACACGGGAGGCGGAGCGCCGACATGCGCGCAGAGGGGGCAGTCCAGCGTGTGGCTGGACATCTCCTTGGCACCGTCATCGGTCTTGACCAGCAGCTTGATGGCGCCCGAGCCCGAACAGATCAGTTCCATCGCCTGCGGATTGACCAGCGGCGACGCCACCGCCACCCCGATGGACAACACAAACCACGCCAGCACAAGGCGGGCGAGCCAGCGAAGGCTGCGAATGGTTTGCAGGGAGGGCATGGGTGCGAATTGTAGGGGGCCTGGGTGCGCACCCCTTGACCGGGGTCATCTGCGCGACGGACTGCGCCCCCGCCCCCACCTAGGATGCGTGCTGCATTCACCACCACAACGGAGACGCCACCATGCTCACACTCTGCGGCTTTTCGGCCAGCAACTACTACAACAAGATCAAACTCGCCTTGCTCGAAAAGGGCCTGCCCTTCACCGAAGAACTGGCCTGGGTGGGCGAGACCGACCGCAGCGCCAGCCCGCTGGGTAAGGTGCCCTACCTGCGCACGCCCGAGGGGCCGCTGTGCGAATCGGCCGTGATGGCGGACTACATCGAGGCAGCCCACCCACAGCCAGCGCTGATCCCTGCCAACCCCTACCAGGCCGCCAAGGTGCGCGAGCTGATCACCTTTCTGGAGTTGCATCTGGAGCTGGTGGCACGCAACCTGTATCCCCAGGCTTTTTTTGGCGGAACCGTGAGCGACACCGCCAAGGAAAAGGTGGGAGCGCAGCTTGAGAAAAACATTGCCGCCTTCGGTCAGCTTGCGAAGTTCAGCCCCTACGTAGGCGGCGACGCCTTCACCCTGGCCGACTGCGCAGCCATCGTGCACCTGCCGCTCGTCAGCTCGGCCACCAAGATCATCTATGGCCGCGACTACTTGGCCGATCTGCCTGTGCGCGAGTACCTCACGCGCATGGCAGAGCGCCCCCACGTGCAGCGCGTGAACGCCGATCGCAAGACCAACACCGCTGAAATGCTGGCGCGGCCGCCCAAGCGCTAAGACCCTGTTCTAAACCCGCCCCAGGCGCTGGGTCTTCATCCCTTGACCTTGGTCAACCGAGGTCATCGCGCACAAGCGCACCATGCAGGTATCCGATCACCCTTGAGGAGACACTGCATGGACAAGACCCAGGCCGCCCCATTCCGCCAACAATTGCTGGCCCAGCAATCCGAGCTGCTGGCCCAGTTGGCCGCGCAGCGCGGGGGCGTCATCGGCCGCGCCGAGGCCGCTGCCGACCACTTTGGTCAGCCCGAGGACCCGCGTGCCCAACTCGCCACCGAGCGTGAACTGGAGTTTGCGCTGGACGAGCGCGAAACCACCCACCTGGCCGCCGTGGAAGCCGCTTTGGCCCGCATTGAAGCGGGTACGTACGGCGAATGCACAGACTGTGGCACCCACATCACCGCCGCACGCCTGCACGCCACCCCCGAGGCCGCACGCTGCGTGCATTGCCAGGAAAAGGCCGAGCAACACCGCCGTGCTGCGTGAGTTCGCTCACGCATTCAGGCCCCTTTTCCCTTCTTTCCCCGTTTTTTTCGTCACTTCAAGAAAGCCGATTCATGAGCACTTTTCACGCAGTAGTTTGGATGGACCAGTCCGAAGCCCACGTGGTGATGTTCGACCGCGAGCATGCCGAGGCCCAGCGCATCAAGTCCCGCAGCCACCACAAGCACCAGGGCAAAGCCGACGACCTCACCGCTTTCTTTGCCGACGTCGCCCAGGCCTTGGCCGACACGCGTGAAGTGCTGCTGGCTGGCCCGGGCCTGGTACGCAACCAGTTCCGTGACTGGGCGACCAAGCACCATGCTGCGGTGGCCGATGTGGTGGTGGACTCTGTGGCTGCAGACCACCCGACCGACGCCCAGCTGGTGGCCATGGCGCGCCAGTATTTCAAGAAATTTGACAACATGGCCGCCGACCCGTCTGTCGCCTGACAGGCCTCCAGGCCACGCCCGCAGCGCAGCCTTGGCTGCTATCCTTTGCCGGATGCGCAGCCTCTTTCACCTCGCCTTTCACGTCACCGACCTGGATGCCGCGCGCCGCTTTTATGGCGGCGTGCTCGGTTGCCAGGAAGGCCGAAGCACCGATACCTGGGTGGACTTCGATTTTTTTGGCCACCAGATCTCGTTGCACTTGGGCACCCCGTTTGCCAGCGCCCGCACCGGCCATGTGGGCGATCACCTGGTACCCATGCCGCACTTTGGCGCCATCATGGAATTGCCCGACTGGCATGCGCTGGCCGCACGGCTGAAGGCCGCCGGCACCACCTTCGTGCTGGATCCGCAGGTGCGCTTTGAGGGCCAGCCCGGCGAACAGTGGACGATGTTCTTCCACGACCCCAGCGGCAATCCGATCGAGATCAAGGGCTTTCGCTCACTGGACGCGGTGTACGCATCGTGAGCTACACCTTCGCGTCCGCCACCATCCTGCTCCTGCTGATCACCGATCCGCTGGGCAACATCCCCATCTTTGCCAACGCCCTGCGCGGCGTGGCGCCCGAGCGCCGGGCACGGGTGATCCTGCGGGAGGTGCTGATTGCGTTTGCGCTGCTGCTGGTGTTTCTGTTTTTCGGGGCTCAGTTTCTGCAGGTGATGAACCTGAGCGATTTGTCGTTGCAGATTGCGGGTGCGGTGGTGCTGTTTCTGATCGCGCTGCGCATGATTTTTCCGTCGGCTGACGGCCCACAGGCGGAGTTGCCGGGCGAACCCTTGATCGTGCCGCTGGCCATCCCTGCCTTGGCGGGCCCCTCAGCGCTCGCCACTGTCATGCTGCTGGTGGCCCAGGCGCCGGAACGCCGCTGGGAATGGGTGGGCGCGCTGTGCGTCACCATGGCCGTGTGCGCCGTGGTGTTGCTGATGGCAGAACGCATCCAGCGCCTGGTGGGCGAACGCGTGGTGATGGCGTTTGAACGCCTGATGGGCCTGATCCTGGTCGCCATCTCGGTAGAGATGCTGATCCGGGGAATCAAGCAGCTCGCGCAGCAACTGTAGCCGCCCCGCGCACGCAAAACTGTTAGAGGGCGGGCCAAGGCCGCCCCCGGAGCACTGGCATGCGCCCGCAACTGCAGAGCGCAACCGGTGTGCGGTCTCAACGGCGTTGCAGCAGCGGGATCGAACCCAGTGCGAACACCGAGTTGGGCACGCCCACCCGCGCCATCAAGGGGCGTGGCTTGGCGCTCAGCTTGGGGCGAGGGGCTGCAGGGGCCATTTCCTCGGCCACCACACCCTTGGCATGCTGCTGCGCCACAAGGTCTTGCAAAGTCACCGACTGCAAGTACTCCATCACCCGTGCGTTGAAGGTGGACCAGAGTTCGCCCGTCATCGACTTGACTTGCGCAGCTTGGCCGGCACCCAGGCTTTGCAGATCGTCGGTCTTGAGGTTCTCGACCGCCAGGATGATCTCGGCCACTGAGATCTGGTCTGTGTTTCGGGCAAGGGTGTAACCGCCACCCGGGCCGCGTGTGCTGTCCACGAGCCCGGCACGGCGCAAGGCGCTGAACAGCTGCTCCAGGTACGACAGCGAGGTACCCTGCCGGGCGCTGATCGTCGAAAGCGCTACCGGCCGCATCTTCTGGCGCAGCGCCAGGTCGGTCATTGCCGATACCGCAAGTTGTCCTCGGGTGGTAATCCGCATCGTTGCTACTCCTTGTGAACGTTGACAGTTCCAGACCGCAGCACCAATGGCTGCGGAAAGGGGCCAAGCGTTCAATGTAGGCGGTTTAATACTTCGCGTATATTCGTTTTATCAACGTTGATTGATCGTTTTTTACGAAGCATTTATCACCATGAACTTCAAGCATCTGCGGTATTTCTGGACGGTTGCAAAGGCCGGAGGGGTGATGCGGGCAGGCGAGCAGCTGCACACCACGCCCCAGACGCTTTCTGGGCAGATCAAACAGCTGGAGGAATGGCTAGGCCACGACCTCTTTCGCAAGCGGGGGCGTGGGCTGGAGCTCACCAGCGAGGGTCGTGTCGCCCTGGGTTACGCGGAGCAGATTTTTACGCTGGGGGACGAGCTGGAAAAATCGATCCGCCTCTCCCGCGGCCACGCCAAACCGCTGGAATTTCGCGTGGGGGTTGCAGACTCGATCGCGAAGTCCGTGGCCTATCACCTTCTGGAACCCGCCTTGGGCATGCCTGAACAGGTGCACATGACCTGCCAGGAAGGAAAATTTCCAGAACTCATCGCCCAACTGAGCCTGCACAAACTCGATCTGGTGCTGGCCGATGAACCCGTTTCCAAAAAAATCGGCGTCAAGGCGTTCAACCACCCGCTAGGAACCAGTGGCATGAGTTTTTTTTGCGCTCCTGGCCTGAAGACGCAGCTACAGGGGTCCTTTCCCCAATGCCTCCAGGGCGCCCCCATGCTCATCCAAGGCCCCATGTCTTCCGTGCGCCAACAGCTCGATCACTGGTTTAACAAATACCAATTGCAGCCACGGCTCGTGGGTGAGTTCGACGACAGTGCGTTGATGAATGCTTTCGGCCGCGAAGGCCGTGGCGTTTTCACGTCCCCGACCGTTCTGGATGAGGAAACCACCGCACAGTTTGGTGTCGAAGTGATCGGCCGCACGACGGAACTGGTCGAGGAGTTTTTTGCGATTTCTGTGGAGCGACGCATCACGCACCCCTGCGTGGCAGCAATCACCAAGGCAGCCAAGGCAGATCTGTTCGGGAAATGAGTTTGCCGGGTGCCACCCCGCGCAGGACTCCACGATCGAAGGCCTCCAGGCGGGCTCAGGATCGCCGAGGGGTCAGGTTAAGGCAGCTTTTTGCAGCCTCTCAACAAAACTCGGCCTCAGTCAGCCAACTCATGGAGCTGCTGTGATCAGCCCTGCGGCAAACACCAAGGCTCCCCCGATAGCCCAGGGCCAGGCCCTCGTTTGTGAAAACATGCCATGCCGGATGGTTATGAGCTCTAGGCTGATGAGAACATATCTTACGTTTTCAATTGGCTAGAAATGATGTAAAACGTTGAATACACATGGAATTTTGACGATTCCGGTCGGTGCAGGACGCGCCGCATTTCAACGATTGAGACCTCATGGACAACGGACCCTGGATTTTCGGCGGTCAGGACGGACAGACTTTTGAGACCTTTGGGCTTCCAGCGTCGCTGCATCCTTTGCTTGAATGGGCTAGCCGACTAAGGCTGACTCGTCCGCTGCTTGCGGTTCTTGATGCATCAAAAACCGGCATCAATCCTGAGTACGTCGGATCAATCATTGAGTACTTGCGCCAGCCCGTACCGTTGAAGATTGCATCATCATGGGCAGACGAATCCGAGTCGGGTGCTGAGTTGTGCCGGTTGATGGAATCGCTGGCAGCGTCTCCCACGGTTGCCCGGCTGTATCCATATTTGCCTCCGGCCCAACGGGTGGCAGCGCAGCTCGCACGCGGCACGCTGCGCGAATTTTCCCTCCTCGCACTGTGCGTGCCCAGGGCCTATCACCCTGACCCCACCGCCCAACTCCGATTGGAGACACTTCGGACTTGGATTTTTATCCAGTACGTATCAGCCATTTATGAAGGCTCTGAGCCCGACAAACGGGTCATCGAAGTGGCGTGGAGCCTGCGCCAAGCAGTGTCCGGCGACTGGGATTGGCGAGAGCTGTTCTCAAGGCTTCACCCACCCAGTGGATCAGCCTCTATATATAGACAGCATCTGGCCTTGGAGGCGAAAACTCTGACCCGCAAGCTAGAGCAGGAGGCCAACAAGGCGGTCGGCATGAGCGCTCGCATCAAACTGCTGAAAACACTGCGCAGCTACTGCGAATCTGATCCCATTCGGGCTGGTCGTGCCGAAATGCAGTCAGCGACGGGTGTATTTTCTCAACTTGCCCGCCTTTCATCCAGTCGCGAGCATCTTTGGGGTTCATCCTCCCAAAGTAAACAGCCGATTGTGTTTTCGTCGGGCGAAATTTTGGCGGAAGATCCCCAGCCCATCACCGGAAGATCCATCGACCAGGATGGAGGCGATGGGACCGAATGCTGGGAAACAAACATTGATGAGCGCCTCAATCCGGTGGCTCAGGAACATGAAGCACGTGGTGTGCTTCTTGCCACCATCGAAGACCAGCAATTCCTGCCGTTCAGCACCAACCGGCTCAATCAGTTTGAACGTGCTTGCCTGGAAAAATGGTGGCAGACTGCAATCGCGCCAGATACACCCGAAAGTCTTCGCCTCTTGGGCGCATTCGTTTGGATCGCTGTCTACACGGCCAAGTCCGTTCGGATGGCAGCGACCGACATCTCCTTTTCCAGTCAATGTGGGCCGGACTGGTGCATTAACCCCGACACCCTGACACTGCAAAGGCTCGCCCCCCGGCACCCCAGGGGATGGAAGGCTTCATCTGCGACATCGCAATGGCTGGAACCTCTCGCTGGCCATCTTCAAGTGCCACTTCCAGACGAAGTTGCCGCAATTATTTCTCCGCACTGCTCGGGGCGCCCCCAGGCAGGCGCACTGCTGAATCTTTGGCCATCGCTGCAGATCCAAGATTCTCCCGAGTCAATGTTCAACGAGGTATGTAAACGCACGCCCGGCTTGGAACGCATTCGCTCAGGCATGCTCGCACACGTCCTTGAACAAGGCGTTTTCGAGGCAACCGGTGACCCCGTACTCGGTCGCCTGCTTGCGAGCAGCTCGCGAAGTGGTTTGCCGGGATCTTGTGCCTACGCAGCTTTTCGGACAACGGAAGTTCACCGAAGCATGACCGCCGCGGGGCTCGCGCCGCCTCCTTTGTTCCCGCCGAACGCGCCAGCACAAGAAAACATCGCCGGCAGTGAACTGAGCCCGCTCGACCCATTGCTGCGCGAAGAAATTGCACGGGTACGTCAGCACATTGGCAGTCTGGCGGCTGGCCCGGCCGAGAACTGGCTAGTCCACCACAACGCGGTGACGGTCTACATGACCGCCGCAATTCTTGCCGCGACTGCAATTCGTCCGGTGTCCAGCCCATTGGAGTCCTTCGGGCAGGTCGACTGGAACGAAAGGCATTTGTTCGTCGTGGACAAAGTGGCCTCCCAACGTCATGACGGCCGGATGGTGGTTCTTCCCAGCGAGTTGGTCCGGCTCTTCCAAGACTTCTACCTGCCCCACCTTCATCGCCTCGCTACCTCCCTCAGCAGCCAGGATCCCCCTCTCTCTAAAGAGCTGCAGGCTCTATCTGCGGGAGCAGCCAGCACCGTGATACCAGCACTTTTCTTCCTCAGAGAAGACCCTGCACGGAAAAGCCTGCGCTGGTTCGAAGTATCTGAAGTGACGCTGGACTCCATGGAGGTCTTCTCCTGGCCGTTGCCGTGGAATCTATTCCGACATCGAACCAGCACAAGCCTTCGCCGGTTGGGACAAGACCCCGAGATCATCGACGGCCTCCTTGGACATGCAGAAGGAGGAACGGCCGCATACGGTCGGTTCTCGTCGAGGGTGAGGCTTCAGGATTTGGAGGCTATCCGCCCGGCCCTTGAACAGCTCTTCGCCGCGCTGCAGTTTGCCCCACCTCAAGCGCCTGGCTGGGATACCACGCCCCTTGATTTTCCCGACCTGACGCCTGGCAAGACATGCCTTGAAGAGGGTGCGCAATTCGGCAGAGCGGCCCGTGAGACTCGACGCGCGAAACGCCACGCTGACGCACTGACTGAAGCACAAAGTGAGATTCTTCGTTTTGTTGGAGAGCGACCTGTCGATTCAATCTCAGCCGACGAATGGGAGGTGCTGAGCCAACGCATGCTGCTCAACGACTCGGGCACACCGCGAGCACTCGGCTCCCTTCGATACGAAGCGGTTCAGAACTGGATTCGGCAACGCTGGTGCGCGGATGGGACTCGACCACGTCTCAAAAAGCGCTACCTGCCGGCCTTGGAGGAGCGCACGTTGCTCTCGCACCAAGCTATCGGCAGCCGCCAAAAGGTAGCGGCGGCACTTCATGCCCTGCAGCACATTCTTGACACGAAGGAGCTCTCCCGTACTTCGCTTCGCGAATGTCTTTTCTTTGGAACAGTGCTCACGGTTCTTGAGTCCAGGGTGACAGAGCCCCCCCTGCTCCGAGACCTGCTCGTGGCCAAAAACTTTCGGCTTGTGCATTTCGATCAATCCTACTATCTGGAGTATTCCCCTGACTTGGACATCGATTCGGGCTGCGCCGTCAAACGCTACCCCATCAGTGTTGCCGCAGCGAACTTCCTTGCCCGCGCCAGTACGACAAAACGTGGCCTGGACATGGGCAAGAGCAGTCCTCCCGTTGAGTGGCAAAAGCTCTGCAAAGAGATCGGGCTGCTGGCCCCGCACATAAACACCGCCACTGCAACGATCTCTGAAATCGCGCAACTGGTCCATCAAGCAAACCTTCTGGAGTTCCCCGCCTCACTTACGGCCTATCTGAATGGCGACCTCCAATCCGTCGGATTGCCGCATCGCGACTGGATCAGACTGCGGCACGGTGCGGCCGGTGATTTCGGAACATTCAAAGCATCCGAAACGGAGAGCGGCTCGGAAATTTTCGAGGACGAGCAAGGCCCACCCAGGATATCTCCAGACCAGCATGAAGTTCATCTATCCGCTCTGGTTGACAGAGATACGGCAGACCATTCGCCACCAACCGGAATGCCAGATCCCGCCATCTCACAGGAGGCAAGCAAGAAGCTATTCGGCGAGGTGCGGACGATATTCAGAAAACACGCCGCCGCTACCGCTGGTGGGATTGGCCGCAGAAATATGGACGCGGCACTTTGCAGAGCGCTGGATCAATACCGAGGGTCCGCCGGTAGAAGTTGCCTTCTCCTGGTGGAGTGGGTGCGGCACCTCTTACGAAGAAGCACCAGCAAGGGCACCCTTCTTCGCGTCAGTTCTGTGGACAGATATTTCAGCAGCTTGTCACTGTGCTTTTTGGCCATCGGTTTTGACCACGATCTACTGGCGTGCGAGGAAGAAGATGTCACAGACTTCTACCTGCGCTTGATGGACGCTCGCTCCAGTGTTCCAGATACAACCGAGCCAACAGCACATTCACCAGACTTCAGCACAGAGGTCGCCAAGAATGGATACAAGACCCTCCACCTAGCCCTCCAGTGCCTGAAGGACTTCCACCAAACGATAAACGCTGCGTTCGGAGTCGAAAACCCAGATTGGTCAGAAATTTTTTCAGATGGGCCCAGCTTGTTGGTATCCGCTGGCTGCATCACAGAGCTGGAGTACCTCCGCATCAATGCTTGTCTTGCGCCCATTCCAGCCCAAGCATCCGTGGGCGATCTTCAATGCGCGTTCATCAATCTGTTGATGTACCGATTCGGCTTGCGCGGGATGGAGGCCGCATGTCTGTTGCGATCTGACTGGACGGAGCCGGCGCCGGACTGTGTGGTGCTCATGGTTCGGAGCAATCATTTGCGCCGGCTGAAATCGCCAGCAAGCCGTCGCCAAGTTCCACTCCTCTTTCGGCTGACGGATCACGAGAGGGCAATCATCGAGCAATGCTTCCTAGTACGACAAGCCACCCCGGTCTTGCATGACAAAGACGAACTCTTCCCGACCGAGTTTGGGCTAGATGGTTTGGAAGAGCGGCGAGGACTGCTCAGAAGAATTGGTGGTGTCATTCAACAGGTAACCCGCAACGTTCAACTCAGTCCGCATCACAACCGACACACGTTTGCGAACAGGGTGGCTGAGCTCTTGGGCCTCAGCACATTGAATCTGAATCCGGTTGATAGTGGCAACGCCGCACATCAGAATGCGAGGCGGCTTCTTCTAGGAAGTGATGGATCGACACGCCGCTGTTCGTGGGCTATCGCCCGACTACTGGGTCATGCACAACCCAGCACAACGTTTCGAAGCTATTTACATTATTTCTCTGAGCTAGCCGACCGCTCTGTCAAACTGCAGAATTTCACACAGCAGGGCAGATCTAAATATCTTCAGGAAAATTTGATCGATCTCGACGGGATCACGCTGCTCCATGACTACTTAAGCACATTCGAACCTTATTCTGGCCCGGAGAATACAAGCCCCTTCGTAGCTGCTTCGGCCCTCAAATTTGTTCGGATGCTCGTGCTTCGGAGGAATTTTGGAGTTGCTCAGCAGGCGACAAACATTTCAGAAAAAAACGGAAAGTATTTAGAAAATTTACTGATAGAGACGGGCCGCATAGTTTCAAAAGGCAACGCAGGATCGCACGATCTTGGCTGGCTGTCGGGCATCCGACCAACACGCTGGGCAGAACTGGTGCGACACGCCGAATTCGTGGAGGGGAATGAGCCCCTATCCTCCAGACCCTCGTATGCTGACGAGGAGGTCAGCGCCTACATTGGGCCCTCTCGGCAGGTGCTTTTGTGGCAGAAAGAGCACTTTGAATTTTTAAAGCATGTGATAAATTTATGGAATATTGATGACCAAAGCTTCCAGCTGTTTACAAATTCACGCTCTGCCGCCCTCCAGAACTTCGCAAATAAAAATGGCTTCAACCTAGACAAAACTCATGACCTAAAAATTGAAGGGCGCAAGCTTCAGGTGGATCCTGTTCGGTGCGGAAATCCACTCGCCAGCATTATCGATCGCAGTGCAGCAACTGGATTGAGAGGGCATGGAACCATCCGTTCAAGCCAGGAATTTTTATTGATTTTTCTGATTTCTTTGGCATTGTCGTGGTCAGCTAGCCAAGGCAAGCTGACCACGTAGAAATCAAAATACTAATCTATTTATCGGGGCTCTGAAAAGCAGGAAAAGCAAAGCACTTCGCGCCCAAGATGGTTCAGCGTTTGCCTTACTCGAACATGTGCTTCTGAGCCGACTTGTGCAAGCTCCGCCACCTGAACGAGCGGTAACTCGTCCTCTAAATAATGGACATCCAGTACCTTTCTTTCAACCTGCATTAATAAAATCCTCTTGCCCACATCAAACCCAAGTATTCGACCAAAAAGAGAAATCTGTTTTGGCTCATAGGACGCCAAGCTGGCCCGTGGCGCAAATTTTCCCTCCAACTCAATATTTGAACCCAAAAAATCAACGCGGATTGGGGCTTTGATTTTTCTGTTGGCCAAGGTTCGCAAAGCATCTTGTGCAACAGTTTGCACACCCGCCCTTTCGCAGTCTGTTAGTTGATTTTCATCAAAATAATTGGGATCATTCTGCATCGAATAACCCAACATTTTCTGCAACGTCACCCTGATGAGGCAACTCGCTTTCAACTTATCAAAAGCCCCTTCTTCTGCATAACAAAATAACCGCAACTGCAAAATCGCTCCACCGGGTCTACTACGCACAGCCGATTCAATCAACAACAGTTCAGGCTCGCACAAGCGCTCGCTAGCCAATATATTTCTCAGAGCCGCAGCCAGCGAATTCATCTCACCGAATCGCAAATCCGCTAAATCACCCCCGACTTCAACACCTTCCTCATCAATAATCGCAGTTATTTGATTAATTACATTTTGCTCCAAAGTTACAACTAATTCGCCATTCTTTCTTGCTTCGAAGAGCAATGCATTTTCATTCATCACAAATATTCCCAAAATATTAAACAAATTGTGGTCGTAGAATTAAATGCCGCACGACAAACGGCAGCTCGCGACGAAAGCGAGCCAATTAAAAAAAGTGTGGTAGCGCTATCGTTTGGATAGTAAGCGGCCAGCCATGCCACCTTGACGGCGATGTCGGCTCCCTTCAGCAGCCGTTGATCTCGTCAACCGCGTCCCCGCCGTCGTAGAACTTACCGATGGCTTTGTCCAGCCTCTTGAGCAACGCGT
>NZ_JAMXAX010000008.1 GCF_023913775.1 Acidovorax facilis | reverse complement strand
CCGCGCCGCCACCGCCAGAACCCGCGCGCCCCGGCAACCGTGCTACATCCACCCAGACCGACCGCATCATCATCGTGGCGCTGGACCCTGGCCATGGCGGCGAAGACCCCGGCGCCATCGGCCCCGCAGGCACGCGCGAAAAAGACGTAGTACTGCGCGTGGCGCACCTGCTGCGCGATCGCATCAACGCCACCACCGTGGGCGGCAACCCCATGCGCGCCTACCTGACGCGCGACGGCGACTACTTTGTGCCCCTGAGCACCCGCGTGCAAAAGGCGCGGCGCGTGCAGGCCGACCTGTTCGTCAGCATCCACGCCGACGCGTTCACCACCCCCGCCGCGCGGGGCGCCAGCGTGTTTGCGCTGAGCCAGGGTGGCGCCTCCAGCACGGCTGCACGCTGGCTGGCCAACAAGGAAAACCAGGCCGACCTGGTGGGCGGGATCAACGTGCAGTCCAAAGACCAGCACGTGCAGCGCGCGCTGCTGGACATGAGCACCACCGCACAGATCAACGACAGCCTGAAGCTGGGCACCGTGCTGCTGGGCGAGATCGGCGGCATGGCCAAGCTGCACAAGCCGCGCGTGGAGCAGGCCGGTTTTGCGGTGCTGAAGGCGCCCGATATTCCGAGCGTATTGGTCGAAACCGCCTTTATCAGCAACCCCGAGGAAGAAAAGCGCCTGCGCAGCAGTGCCTACCAGGAACAACTGGCCGATGCGCTGATGCGCGGCATCACGCGTTACTTTGCCAAGAACCCGCCGCTGGCGCGCAGCCGGTCGGTGTAGCAAGGTCAGGACATTGCGCGCGGGGCGGCCAACCCACCTTGCGCGCACTGCCAACTGCAGGCACAGTAGCCTGCATCGGCCGGGCGCGCACCGCGCCCCGACGAGCAAGGAGAAATGCCATGGCACTGCCCCACGCCCAATCCGGCCAGATCGTCAGCATGCGCCCCCTGGGCGACCGTTTACCCGAAACCGTCACCACCGCCATCCTCAAAGCAGGTCAGCTTGAAGTGATACGCGTGGTGCTGCCGGTGGGCAAATCCATGAAAGAACACCAGACCCCCGGCGAGGGCACCGTGTTGTGCATTGAGGGCATGGTGGAATTTGTCAGCGAGCACGGCGTTCAGCAACTGCGCGCGGGCGATTTTGTGCACCTTGCGCCCCGCGCACTGCACTCGCTCAAAGCCGTGGAGGATGCATCGCTGCTGGTCACCATGTGCCTCAAGCCTACCCAAGCAGCATAGGCCCATCCGCCGATCCGCACCCGCTCAGCGCCCCAGCCGGAACACGCTCACAATTTCGGCCAGCTTGGCAGCCTGGTGCTTGAGGCTGTCGGCCGCAGCGGCGCTCTGCTCCACGAGCGCCGCGTTCTGCTGCGTGACCTGGTCGAGCTGTGTGACGGCCTCGCCCACCTGACTGATGCCAATGGTCTGCTCGCCCGTCGCACTCGATATTTCGCCGATCAGGTCACTCACGCGTTTGACCTGGGCGACGATGTCCTCGATGCTCTGCCCCGCGTTGCCGACCAGGTGCGTACCAGCATCCACCTTCTCCACGCTGGCACCAATCAGGGCCTTGATCTCTTTGGCAGCCTCGGCACTGCGCTGGGCCAAATTGCGCACCTCGCTGGCCACCACAGCAAAACCCCGGCCCTGCTCGCCCGCGCGGGCGGCTTCCACAGCGGCATTGAGCGCCAGGATGTTGGTCTGGAACGCGATGCCATCTATCACCGCAATGATGTCGGTGATCTTGCGCGATGCGGCCGAAATGTCCTGCATCGTGGCCACCACCTGGCCCACCACCTCGCCACCCTTCACGGCCGCAGCCGATGCGGTGCCCGCCAGCACGGCGGCGCGCTGGGCAGTGTCGGCATTGTTCTTCACGGTGCTGGTGATCTCCTCCATCGAGGCTGCGGTCTGCTCCAGGTTGCTGGCCTGCTCCTCGGTGCGCTGGCTCAGGTCGGCATTGCCCGAGGCGATTTCGCTGGAGCCGGTGGCAATGCTGTCGCTGCTGTGGCGCACATCGCCCACGATGCGCACCAGCGAGGTCTGCATGGCCTCCATCGCCCGCATCATCTCGGCCACCTCGCCCCGCCCGCTGGCATGGATGGGCTGCGACAGATCACCCTCGCCAATGCGCTGGGCGACGGCGCTCACTTCCCCCAGCGAGCGGCGGATGCGCCGTACCACCACCCACGACAACACCACCAGCAGCGCCAGCCCCGCCACACCCGCCGCCAGCACGGTCATGCGGTAGGACTGGATCAAGCCCGCCGCCTCGGCCGCCTGCTCGGCTGAGCGTTGCACCTGGTAGTTCACCATCTTGTCGGCCACGGCGTTGTACTTGTCCAGCACCGGTGCAAAGCTGCCCAGCGCATAGGCGCGCGCCTGGGCCATGTCGCCCGCCTTCTTCAGCGCGAGCGACTTGTCCCGTGTCTCCAGGTAAGACTTGCGGATGGTGGCCAATTCCTCCTGGATGAGCAGCCCCTGCGGGCTGTTTTCCAGCTCGGTGTAGCGCTTTTGCACCTTGCTGGTGTCAGCGGTGGTGGCCGCCACGACGTCCTTGAAGTAGTTCTGCAGGTCATCGCCCTCCGTCTGGACGATGGAGAACACCCGCGTGGAGTTAACGGCAATGTTGCTGCGCCAGCGCAGTGCCAGCTGCAGCCGCTCGACCTGCTCGGTGGCCAGGCGGTCCACCGTATTGCCCAGGGTCTGTACCCGCACCAGGCTCAGGGCCAGGATGAGCACCAGCGCAAAAACAGCCACCCCCACAATCAATCCAATCTGTTGCGCAACCGTCAGCTGCGCCCCCATCCCCCGTGGTTGCTGGTCCATGGTGTCCCCTTTTGTAGATGTATGTGATGGGTTTGCAGAGAGAAGAAATGATCTTCCTGCGCCCGCCCGTTGGCAACCACCCCACGGGCCACGTAAACCCTGATCGCAGGGCTCTGGCCCATGGGCCAAGGACGCCTTACGGCCAACCGCAGCGCCCGCCCCGCACGAGGCCCCATGTCCTACAGACGCTTGCCACAGCTGCCTACGCCGGGCCCCAGCCGCCGAATGGATAGTGAAACCACAGGTCGAGCCCCAACGCACCCGCTGCTGGGACCCCAGGCCTGACTCCATTCATAAAGGACTCCTGCCATGAAAATCCGTCACATCCTTCTTGCCACCACCTGCACTGCAGCCCTTGCTCTGGGTGGTTGCGCTTCCAATCCGTCGGGCGCCCAGGTGGGCACCGGTGTAGGTGCCGTGGTCGGCGGTGTAGCTGGCAACGCTGTCTTTGGCGGGCCCGTAGGCACCATCGGCGGTGCGGCGGCCGGTGCCCTCATCGGCCATGAGATCGGCGAAGACCGCGATCAACGCAAGCCCTACCGCCGTTAATTCCCCTTCAGTGCCTGACCCTCTGGGCATCAGGCATAAAAATAGCTGCTAGCGCTTATTTTGTAAGCGCCAGCAGCTATATTTTTTATAGCATTTGCAATTGATAAATCAGGCCGCCTTGGCCTGCCGCCCAGCCCGCCAGGCGCCAAAAATCGCGATCAGGCCGGGCACAAAAATCATCGCCCAGATGATCTTGTCCAGGTTCTCCTTGACCCAGGCAAAGTTGCCAAAGAAGTAGCCAGCGGAGCAAATGCCCAGCACCCAGATGAGGGCCCCGGCCACGTTGAACGCTGTGAACTTGGCCCGGCTCATCTCGGCCACGCCCGCCACAAAGGGCGCAAACGTGCGGATGAAGGGCATGAAACGCGCGAGGATGATGGTGATACCCCCATAGCGCTCGTAAAAATCGTGCGCCTGGTTGAAGGCCCGGCGGTTGAACCAGCGCGAGTCCTCCCACTGGAACACCTTGGGGCCAAAGAAGCGGCCAATCGAATAGTTGCACTGGTCCCCCAGAATGGCCGCCGCGATGAGCACCGCGCAGGCCAGTGGAAAACTCATCATCCCCGCGCCGCAGAGCGCGCCCACGATGAACAGCAGTGAGTCGCCGGGCAAAAACGGCATGACCACCACACCGGTTTCGACGAATACGATCAGGAACAACAGCGCATACACCCAGGCGCCATAGGTTTGCACAAAGGCTTCGAGGTACTTGTCGACATGCAGGATGAAGTCGATCAGAAAGGTCACCAGTTCCATGGGGTAGCCGGTGGGGGCACCGGACGCAAAAAAGTTGCGGGCATTATCCCCATCGGCCAATAGGCACCGGCCGATACCCCTGCGCGGCCCCCGCCCTAAAATTGGCCGGGTGAACGACACCACCCCCACCCTTGCAGCGGCAGAGCCTGCCTCTTTTACGCACCTCACCACCCGCCGCCCCATCCGCGACCTGCCGGACGAGCTGATCAGCCAGATCGCCGCCGGTGAGGTGGTGGAACGCCCCGCCTCGGTGGTGCGCGAGCTGGTGGACAACGCGCTGGATGCAGGCGCCACGCAAATCACCGTGCGCCTGTCGGCCGGCGGCGTGCGCCTGATCACCGTGGAAGACGACGGCGGCGGCATTCCACACGAAGAGCTGCCCGTGGCCTTGCGCCGCCACGCCACCAGCAAGATCACCAACCTGAACGACCTGGAAACCGTGGCCACCATGGGTTTTCGGGGCGAGGCGCTGGCTGCGATTGCCTCGGTGTCGGAGATGTCGCTGCTCTCCCGCCCCATCGCCCAGTCCAACGCCTTTTTGCTGGACGCCCGCAGCGGCGAGCTGCGCCCCGCCGCGCGCAGCACCGGCACCACCGTGGAGGTGAAGGAGCTGTTCTTTTCCACCCCCGCGCGCCGCAAGTTCTTGAAGACCGACGCGACCGAACTGGCCCACTGCATCGAATCCGTGCGCCGCCACGCACTGGCCCGGCCCGATGTGGGATTTGCCATCTGGCACGAAGGCAAGCTGGTGGAGCAGTGGCGCGCCACTTTTGTGCCCGGCCAGGGGGATGCGCAGGACGCACTGGCCCGCCGCCTGTCGGATGTGCTGGGCGAAGACTTCGTCACCCAGTCGGTGGCCGTGCAGCACCGCGTGGGGCCCGTCATCGTGACCGGCCGCGCAGGCCTGCCCGACGCCGCCCGCTCGCGCCCCGACCACCAGTATTGCTACGTCAATGGCCGCTTCGTGCGCGACAAGGTGCTCACCCACGCCGCCCGTAGCGCGTACGAAGACGTGCTGCACGGCCACAAGCAGCCCATCTACGCGCTGTATGTGGAAATCGACCCGGCGCGCGTGGACGTGAACGTGCACCCCACCAAGATCGAAGTGCGCTTCAGAGACAGCCGCGAGGTGCACCAGGCCGTGCGCCACGCCGTGGAGAACGCGCTGGCAGCGCCCCGCGCCGCAGCGCTGGCGGCGGCTGCAGGGGCTGCCGCTTCAGCAGACACGGGCTCCACGGCACAGGCCCCCATTGAGAATTTCAAGCCAGATCAGCCTCTGGCGCTTAACAGACAAGCGCAAGCAGCTATCAAATTTGAAGAACGTGGCCACCATGTGGCCGACCTGCAGGCGCTGTGGGGGCCAAGGAAAGAGGACGCAGCCACACCGTCTGCAGGGCTCACCGCACCGCTGGTGAACTGGGGCGCTGCGGCCAACACCGGCGAGGCAGATGCCATGCCGCAGCCCGTGACGCCCACGTCATTCGCCCCCCCTGCTACGGCCGGGGCCAACAACAGCACCGCGAATGAAGCCACCTGGCTCCAGGGCCAGGGCGGCAACGGCACGGCCTGGCCGCTGGGCAAGGCCGTGGCCCAACTGCACGGGGTCTACATCCTGGCCGAAAACGCCCAGGGCATGGTCATCGTGGACATGCACGCCGCGCACGAACGCATCGTCTACGAACGCCTCAAGTCCCAGGTGGACAGCGGCGCCCGCATTGCCAGCCAGCCCCTGCTGATCCCCGCCACCTTTGCCGCCACCCCGCAAGAGGTCGCCATCGCCGAAGAATCGGCCGAGGTATTGGCCACGCTGGGCATGGAAGTCGTGCCGTTCCCCCCCAAGACCCTGGCCGTGCGCGCCGTGCCCACCACGCTGGCCCAGGGCGACCCGGTCGAACTGGCCCGCAGCGTGCTGGCCGAACTGGCCGCCCACGACGCCACCACCGTGGTGCAACGCGCGCGCAACGAAATCCTGGGCACCATGGCCTGCCACGGCGCCGTGCGCGCCAACCGCAAGCTCACCATCGACGAGATGAACGCGCTCCTGCGGCAGATGGAAACCACGGACCGCAGCGACCAGTGCAACCACGGACGGCCAACGTGGCGGCAGCTCAGCATGAAGGAACTGGATGCGCTGTTCCTGCGGGGCCGGTAAGGTACCCGCAAAAAGATCGGCCCGAGGGCCGATGGACCACCTGCACATCAAGCCCTGGGGCCGCCACAACCGGCACAGCCCCAGGCCAGAGCACCCGTGGAACCGGCCTTGCCGGCCCACCGGGTACGTCCCCCTTTGGGGGAAGGCGCGCCGGGCATCAGTGGGCTTCAGTTATCCCGCGCCGCCTTGGCATGGTCCGGGAAGTCGCTGAACACGCCATCCACGCCCAGCTGATAGAACAGCTTGTATTCCGCCTTGGGGTCGCCCTTGAAGTCCGACGCCAGGCGCTTGGCCTCGCTGCGGAAGGTGTAGGGGTGCACCAGCAGGCCTGCGGCGTGGGCGTTTTTCACCACGTCGGTGGCGGGCATCATCACGCGGTCGCGTTCGTCGATCTTGCCGTCACCATTGAGGTCGTCGGCCTTGCCGTCCTTGTTGGCGTCCACCTGCTTGGAGGGGATCAGGTAGGGCTTCCACGGGCCGATGCCGTCGGCGTAGGTCTTCACTTCCTTCAGGCCCGCAGGCGTCAGCAGGCTGGCGAAAGTGCGAGTATCTCCCGCCACGGCAAAGTCGTAGGGCTTGTCGTAGGGCGCGGTCAGGTCCATGCTGCCGTCGGGGTTCACGTCGTTCGCGTCCACCAGTTGCACCAGGCGGATCTGGGTCTTGGTGCGCAGGTACTTGAGGTTGGAGACCTCAAACGACTGCACGATGACCGGCGAGCTCTTGGCGGTGTAGCTGTACTTGGCCAGGATGGTGAGCAGGCGGTCTTCGAGCGGCAGGCCCAGGCGAACGTGGTAGGTGGGGTGCTTGGTTTCGGGGTACACACCCACCGTGCGGCCCGCCTTGGAGCCTTCGCTCTTGGCCAGGTCCAGCACTTCTTCCAGCGTGGGGATCTGGTACTTGCCGTTGTGAGACTGGTCACGGTCGGCCAGGGGCTGGATGGCGCGCAGGGTCTTGATTTCGGCCAGGGTGAAGTCCGAGGCAAACCAGCCTTCTTCTTCCACGCCATCGACCACTTTCTTGGTCTTGCGGCTGGCAAATTCGGCGCGGGTGGACACATCGGTGGTGCCGGTGATGTTGGGCTCGTGGCGTGCAATGAGCGCACCGTCCTTGGTGGCGACCAGGTCGGGCTCGATGAAATCGGCGCCCATCTCGATGGCCCGCTTGTAGCCTTCGAGCGTGTGGTCCGGCAGGTAGCCCGCGGCACCCCGGTGGCCAATCACCAGGGGCTTGTCGCCGCTCAAAGTGGGATAAGGGTTGTCATCGCTGCCACCGCAAGCAGCCAGCGTGGCCACCAGGGCCAGCGCACCCAACTTAGCACCAGAAATGTGCATGCTCTTCTCCTCGTTGTGTTTAGAACCGCCGAACTGTGGGCGCCCCCTGTGACAAGGCGATGACGCCCGTTTTGCGAATGGATGACAGCTTCACTGCACCATCCAAACGCACCAAAAAGTGGCAATCACCCTGCCACATTCCCCACCATTGTGCAGAGTCATACGCATAAACGTATAACTTTTAGACATAATTCGATGTTGCAGCGCGCCATGGCGTGCCACCGCCCCTTGATCTTCAGAAAGTTTTTTGAAATATGAAACACGCGTCCGCAGGCAGCTTCCTCTCACACGTCGCCCTTCGCAACCCAGGGCAGCCCGAGTTTCTGCAAGCTGTCACCGAGGTGATGGAAAGCCTGTGGCCCTTCATTGAAGAACACCCCCGCTACGCCGAGCACGGCCTGCTGGAGCGCCTGGTGGAGCCCGAGCGCATCGTCATGTTCCGCGTGTCGTGGGTGGACGACCACGGCAGCGTGCAGGTGAACCGGGGCTACCGCATTCAGCACAGCATGGCCATTGGCCCGTACAAGGGCGGCATCCGGTTCCATCCGTCGGTCAACCTGTCGGTGCTGAAGTTTCTGGCGTTTGAGCAGACCTTCAAGAACGCTCTGACCACCCTGCCCATGGGCGGCGGCAAGGGCGGCAGCGACTTTGACCCCAAGGGCAAGAGCCCGGGAGAAGTCATGCGCTTTTGCCAGGCCTTTGTGTCCGAGCTGTTCCGCCATGTGGGTGCCGACACGGACGTGCCAGCGGGCGACATCGGCGTGGGCGGCCGCGAGGTGGGCTTCATGGCCGGCATGATGAAAAAGCTCAGCAACCGGGCCGACTGCGTGTTCACCGGCAAGGGGCTGTCGTTTGGCGGCTCGCTGGTGCGCCCCGAAGCCACGGGCTACGGCACGGTGTACTTTGCGCAGGAAATGCTCAAGTCCAAAGGCCGCTCGCTCGACGGCTTGCGTGTGTCGGTCTCCGGTTCGGGCAACGTCGCGCAATACGCCGTCGAAAAGGCCATGGAACTGGGTGCCAAGGTGGTCACGGTCTCGGATTCGAGCGGCACCATCGTGGACGAAGACGGCTTCACCCCTGCCAAGCTGGCCGAACTCATGGAAGTGAAGAATCATCTGTATGGCCGCGTGAGCGACTACGCAGCCCGCACCGGCGCCACCTTTGAAGCCGGGGTACGCCCTTGGCATGTACCAGTGGATGTGGCCCTGCCCTGCGCCACCCAGAATGAACTGGACGCGAACGACGCTGCGGTGCTCATCAAGAATGGCGTGGTCTGCGTGGCCGAGGGCGCCAACATGCCGTCGACCATCGACGCAGCCAAGGCGTTTGAGGCTGCGGGCGTGCTCTATGCCCCGGGCAAGGCCAGCAACGCAGGCGGCGTGGCCACATCGGGTCTGGAGATGAGCCAGAACGCCGCGCGCCTTTCCTGGCCGCGCGAAGAGGTGGACGCGCGCCTGCTGCAGATCATGCAGGGCATCCACGCTGCCTGCCTGCACTACGGCAAACGCAGCGATGGCACCGTGAGCTACGTGGACGGCGCCAACATCGCCGGTTTTGTGAAGGTGGCCGACGCCATGCTGGCGCAGGGCGTGGTGTAACCCCGGTTCCGAAGTCAAGGCAACCGAAGATGGGACAAGAAGGCGCGTTGCCCGCCATTTCGCTCCATTTGCAGGAAACGGGCACAAACCCTGCTTCGCCGGTCAGAACTTTCTGACGCGAAGCCGAGTCTGTCTCCACCATGAAGCGCACCCCCCTCCTGGTTACCCTGACCTTGGCCATAGCCGTGACGGCGGGCTGCGCCACCCTCGACGCCAAGCAGCGCGAATGGATCTTCCAGCCCAGCGACCGCAGCTGGGGCGGTGCGCAGTCCACGGCAGACATGCAGGATGTCTGGATCGACTTCCAGTCCGACGCCAGCGGCAAGACCGAGCGCCTGCATGGCCTGTGGCTGGCCCATGAACGTGCCGATGCGCCGGTGCTGCTCTATTTGCACGGTGCACGCTGGAACGTGGCGGGCTCGTCGGGCCGCATCCGGCGCATGCAGGAGCTGGGCTTTTCGGTCCTGGCCATCGACTACCGGGGCTTCGGCCAAAGCAGCGCCGGGCTGCCGTCCGAGGCGACCGCCAGCGAAGACGCCCGCGCCGCGTGGGACTGGCTGGCCCAGCAGCAACCGGGCAAGCCCCGCTACATCTTCGGCCACTCGCTGGGCGGCGCCATTGCCATCGACCTGGCCCGCCAGGTGTCCGACGAACAGGGCACCATGGTGGAAGGCACGTTCACCAGCATCCCCGATGTGGTCAGCACCTTTAAGTGGGGCTGGTTGCCCGTGTCGGGCCTGATCACGCAGCGATTTGAGTCCGTCCGCAAGGTGGCCGAGATCGGCTCGCCCCTGCTGGTGGTGCACGGCAGCCAGGACAGCCTGATCCAGCCCGCCCTGGGCCGCAAGCTCTTCGAGGCGGCGCAGGAGCCCAAGCAGTTTGTGTTGGTGGAAGGCGGGTCGCACCACAACACCAACTCGGTAGGGCAACCAGCGTATCGGCAAGCCATGGCATCGCTGTTCAAGCTGAGGTAGAGACACCCCCCTGAGGCGCTGCGCGCCTTCCCCCGCTCTCGCAGCGCTGCGCGCTGCGGGCAGGGGGACGCAGCCCTCGCTGCGGGGCGGCCCTTGCTCGGCTGCCCTGGCCTGGGCCGCGCCGGTATCGAAGGCCCTGTCTGGTACGCTCCAGCGGTTATGTCCGCTCCCTCTACCGCAGCTGCTGGCGCTGCTCCCCCTGCCTCCATCAACCCAGGCATGGCCATCCTGGTGCTGGCCATGCTGCTCTCCATTCAGCCCGTCACCACTGACCTGTACCTGCCCGCATTGCCCGCCCTCACGCGCAGCCTGGGCGCTCAGATGGCAGCGGCACAGCTCACGCTCAGCGGGCTGCTGCTGGCGTTTGGCTGCTCGCAAATGGTGTGGGGGCCGTTGTCAGACCGCTTTGGCCGCCGCCCCATCCTTCTGGCGGGGCTGGGCATCTACACCGTGGCCTCGCTGGGTAGCGCCTTTGCGCCCACTATGACACTGCTCATCGTGTGGCGCATTGCCCAGGGTGCCGCCATGGGCGCGGTGGTGATGTGTGCCCGGGCCATCGTGCGCGACCTGTACACCCCGCTCGATGGCGCGCGCGCCATGTCCAAGGCACTCACCGGGCTCGGAATTGTGGCCTGCATCTGTGCACCACTGGGTGGGGTGCTGAGCGAGTGGCTGGGCTGGCGGGCGGCGCTGATGGCGCTCACGGTGTATGCCGTGGCCACGCTGGCACTGGTGGCGCTGCGCTTGCCCGAGACCCTGGCACACCGCAACCCGAAAGCCCTGCAGCCCCGTGCACTGGTTGGCACCTGGATGCAGGTTTTGCGCAGCCCCACTTTCTGGGCGTTCTCGCTGCAGACCACAGCCACCTATGGCGGGCTGTTCACCTTTCTCGCCGCGTCCTCTTTTGTCTTCATCGACGTCCTGGGCCTCACCCGCACGCAGTTCGGGTGGACGATGGCGTCGGCCTGCGTGGCGTATCTCGCGGGCACTTTCCTGTGCCGGCGCCTGCTGGTACGCCAGGGCCTGCTGCGCACCGTGGCCATTGCTGGCGCGCTGAGCGTGAGCGGCGGTACGCTGATGGCGGCCGTGGCCTTCATGGGCTGGCACCAGCCCTGGGCGCTGCTGCTGCCCTTTTACCTGTTCATGCTGGGCCACGGCATCCACCAGCCCTGCGGGCAAAGCGGTGCGGTGGGGCCCTTCCCCAAAGCGGCTGGCGTGGCGTCCGCACTCAACGGTTTCATGATGATGCTCGCCGCGTTCGGAATTGGCGGCTGGCTGGGGATGCGGCTGGACGGCACGGTGTGGCCGCTGGTCAACGGCATCTGGTTCTGGTCGGTGGTGCTGGCCCTGATCTCGTGGACGCTGGTGCAAAAATTTGGAGCGCCGCGTGAGCATGCCTGAGCCCCTGTTGCACACCACCCTGCCCGCCATCGCACTGGCAGGCCCCACAGCCTCGGGCAAGACGGCGGGCGCCCTCGCGCTGGCGGCTGTGCTGGGCAAGCAGGGCACGCCGGTGGAGATCATCAGTGTGGACTCGGCCCTCGTGTACCGGGGCATGGACATCGGCACCGCCAAGCCCACGCCCGACGAGCTTGCCGCTGTCCCGCACCACCTTATCGACATCCGCGACCCGCTGCAGGCCTACAGCGCGGCCGAGTTCGTGCAAGACGCCACGCGGCTCATCGCCGAGATCCGTGCGCGCGGCGCCCTGCCGCTGCTGGTGGGCGGCACCATGCTGTACTTCAAGGCGCTGTTTGACGGCATTGACGACATGCCCGCCGCAGACCCTGCCGTGCGCGCACAGATCGAAGCCCAGGCCGCAGAGCAGGGCTGGCCCGCGCTGCATGCCGAGCTGGCCCGCGTAGACCCCGTGACGGCCGCACGCCTGGCCCCGGCCGACAGCCAGCGCATCCAGCGTGCGCTGGAGGTGTGGCAGGTGTCCGGCCAACCCCTGTCGAGCTTTCACACTACTAAAAAGATAGCTGTTAGCGCTTGTGGGATAAGCGCTAGGGCCTTGTTTTCCTTAGAACCTGACGACCGCGCCTGGCTGCACGGCCGCATTGCCCAGCGTTTTGACGCCATGCTGGCCAGCGGCTTCATCGACGAAGTGCGGGCCCTGCGCGCACGCGGCGACCTGCACCCGGACCTGCCCTCCATGCGCTGCGTGGGCTACCGCCAGGCGTGGGAAGAGCTGGACTTCCAGGCGGCCAAGGGCCCCGACGCGCCGCTGAACCTCGCCTTTTTGCGCGAGCGCGGCATTGCGGCCACACGCCAGCTGGCCAAGCGCCAGATCACCTGGCTACGCAGCATGCACGAGCGCCACACCATCGCCTGCGACCAACCCCACGCCGTCGCCCAGCTCGTGCAGGCCGTGCTGCAGCGGCTGCAGCAGCAGCCGGGCGGACAAGAGCCAATCACCCCATGACGCTGCTGCGCGCTGAACAACTGGGCAAACATTACGGTGAAACGCCGGTGTTCTCGCACGTGAACTTCACTGTCGAGCCGGGCGAGTTCGTGGCCATCGTGGGCGATTCGGGCGTGGGCAAGTCCACCCTGCTCAACTGCCTGGCCGGGCTCGACACCTGGGACACCGGCCGCATCACGCACGGCGCCACCGACCTGGGCCAGCTAAGCGACACAGAGCGCGCCCTGTGGCGCCGCGCCCATGTGGGTTTTGTGTTCCAGGCCTTTCATGTGCTGCCGCACCTGGACGTAGCGCAGAACGTGGCCCTGCCGCTGATGCTGCTGGGCCAGAAAGACCCGACGCGCGTACAGCAGATGCTGGACGCCGTAGACATGGCCGACCTGGGCGCGCGGCTGCCGCAGCAGCTCAGCGGGGGGCAGCTGCAGCGCGTGGCGATTGCCCGTGCCCTCGTGCACCGCCCCGCCCTGCTGCTGGCCGACGAACCCACCGGCAACCTCGACCCCACCACCGCCGCTCGCGTGATGGACCTGCTGCTGGCGCAGACGCGCGAGCACGGGGCGTCGCTGGTGCTGGTCACGCATTCAGACGCTGCAGCGGCGCGGGCCGACCGGGTGTTGCGACTGCGCAGCGACGGCATCAGCGCGGGCGACTGACTGAGAGGCTGAGAGTCTTTTATCCATGCCTGCCTTGCACGCCAAAACGTCCCGGCTCGTCGTTGCAAATGCTCGCCATAGCCCGAGCTATGGCTGTGCTTTGCGCCTAGATCCGAGGCGTTTTCGCGCGCCTTTCGGGCTCGGCTAAAAAACTCTCAGCCTCTGACGCCTGCCGGTTCAGGGCTCCAGGCGGGGCGCCCGGAAGCGCCCGTTCTGGTGCAGCACCACGGCACGCACCTCGCCGCTGGGATAGCGCTCAAACTCCAGCTCGGCCCGTACCGCGTCATACGCAAACCGGTCTGGCTGCCCTGACAGCGGATAGACCGTGAAGCGCGGCTGCGAGCCCAGGCGCACCTGCAGGCGACCGTCTTCAGCCTGTACATCCAGCACATTGCCGCCGCGCAGCCGGTAGCGGCCCAGGTAAGGGGCCAGCACGCCCTGGGCCTGGGGTGGTACCAGTCCAAGCACCGGCTCTTCGGACCGGGTTGCCGTCAGGCGTGCTCCAAAGCGCGTGTAGTGAAGCACTGTGGGTCGGCCTTGCGTATTGCGCTCCAAGCGGAACTGGCGGCCGGTGGCTGGCTGCGTGAACGCATCCGGCCCCAGCACCTGCAGCGGCTCAAACACCCCACCCGTGGGGCGGGCTTGCAGTTGCCCATCCACCATGGCAAGGCTCAGGGCGACGGCAGGAGATACGCGGTACACCCCTTCGTGCGGGGTAAGCACGGTCGCATCGGTGGCGGGCTGACCGGGCGGCACGGGGTAACGCTGCTTCAACAGTGGCGTCATCACATCCTGCTGCGCGGCACGCGCGTTGCCCACCAAGGCGATCACCGCCTCACCCCTGTCGGGCGCCAGCAACCACACGCTGCGAAAACCCCCGGTACCGCCGCCATGCAGCCAGGTGCGCACCCCATCGCGCTCGCGCAGCATGATGGCGTAGCCGATCTGGCCGCCGTCGTGGTCCGCCAGCGGCGTGAACAGGCGCTCGGCCGCGGGGCCCAAGGGCCCTTGCGCGCCCGCCAGCAGCGCGCGGCTGAGCACCAGCATGTCGGCCGTGGTCGAGCGCAAGGCGCCCGCACCGGCAAAGGCATCAAACTCCCACACCGACACCGGCGTCTCGCCCTCGTGCGGTGCAGCAAGGCGGGGGGCCTTGTCGCCCAGAGACTGCACCGTGTCCTGCATGCCCAGCGGGCCGGTGATGCGCTCGTGCACCAGCACCGCCCAGGGTTTGCCGTAGCGCTGGGCCAGCAGCTCGCCCAGCACCGCAAAACCGAGGTTGCTGTATGCCCCAGCGCACGGCGGCGACTGGGCCAGCCGTGCATCGGCCAGGGCTTGCCACAGGCGAGGGCGGTCGTAGCGCAGATAAGGATTGGAGGGATCGGAATTGTGGCGGAAGTCCGCCGGCAAGCGTGGCAGGCAGGAGGTGTGGGTCACGAGTTGGCGCAAGGTGATGGCGGCCACCGGGGCGGGCAAGGCGGGAGCCAGCGCAGATGAGCCATTGAGCAGCCGGCCCAGCGTGTCGTCCAGCGCCAGATCGCCGCGCTCTACGGCCTGCGCCAGCAGCAGGCCGGTAAACACCTTGCTGATCGAGCCCACTTCAAACAGAGCCTGCGCGGGAGCCTCCGCCACGCGGTTGCGGGCTGTGCCGAAATGCGCCCGCCCCCCGTGCCACACGCCCACCTCAGCCGCGCCGCGCAACGAGCCCAGCGCTGCAGCCGCCATGGCGTCCGCAGGGCCCGACCAGTCGAAACGGGGTGGAGGGGCAGGCACAGCGGGTGTGGTTGCAGCGTGCCCGGCAAACGCTATCCACAGCGCCCCGGCAGCAAGGGCTTGCCACGCAAGGCGGCGTACCGGGGCAAGGACTCCATCACTGCAAACCATTTGATCGCCTCCCTGAAACGCACCACGGTTCGGGTGCCATGGCCGACATGGTCGCATGCACTGGCTGTGGGCAGGCTTAAGAAGTGGTTCAACATCTATTGGGGAGCGCCATCCGGCGGCGCTCCGGACGGCCATCCGCCGCTCCATGGGCAACAGAGACCCCGGCCACGCAGCCCCATGGATCTGCATGCGGCAGGCCGTTGGCGGGCGACCCAACCGCCGTTTGAGGTTCGTCTTGCGGCCACGGAATCAACCAACCCACTCGCCCTGGGAGGGGCGGTGGATTGCATTTTTTCGCGCAAGTCCGATGGAGTTACTCGATGTTCAACCGCTGCGCCGCCTTGTTCACCTTCTTGGGCAGGTTCAGCGTCAGCACACCGTTGTCGTATTTGGCCTTGGCTTGTGCAGCGTCCACGTCGGCAGGCAACTGGAAGCTGCGGGCCACCGCGCCGTAGTAGCGCTCCGAGCGCAGCACCTTCTCGCCTTCGCGTTTTTCATCGTGCTGGCGCACCTCGGCGCGCAGGCTGACCACATTGCCTTCGAGCGAGACATGGATGTCTTCCTTGGCCACGCCGGGCACTTCGGCCAACACGGTGTAGCCGTCCTCGGTTTCCTTCACGTCCACCTTGATCTGGCCGGGGCTGGGCAGGTTGTCGCCGTGCAGCGGGCGCACGTAAAAGCCCGGTGCAATGTCCTTGAAGAAGTCGTCAAACAGACTGCCGCGTGTCACAAGAGAGTTCATGGTTTTGCTCCTGAAAAGGGGTTGAGACAAACAACTGGGCCTGCGCAGGAGGGCGGGCCCCTGAGAAGGTGTGAACGAACCCCACATGCCCGTTCATCCCGCCAAAACGCTCCCGCTCGTGGTTGCAAATGCTCGCCATGGCCCGAGCTACGGCTGCGCTTTGCGCCTAGATCGGAAACGTTTTGGCAGCCTGCTCGGGCACGCGGGGCTCATTCACACCTTCTGGCTCCAAGATAGGCGCAGCCTTTCGGCACTTCAAGAGGATGCAAAACGCAAGGTTGACCTGCATCAAACGCTGCTGGGACCAGCCCCTGCGGCCACAATGCAGGCCATGCTTGCATTGCTCCGCACCTTCTCCTGGCAGGACCTGCGCCACCACCCCTGGCGCAGCGCTGCGGCGGTGGCGGCGGTGATGCTGGGCGTGGCGCTGGCGTTTGCGGTGCATGTGATCAATGCGTCGGCGCTGGACGAGTTTTCGCAGGCGGTGCGCGCCGTCAACGGTCAGCCCGACCTGGAATTGCGCGCCATGCAGGGCGATCTGCCCGAGGCGTTGTATGGGCAGCTTGCCACGCACCCCCAGGTGGCGCGCGCCAGCCCGCTGCTGGAGCTGTCTGCCGTGGCGCGAGCCCTGCGGCCACAGCCAGGTGCTGCAAGCGTGCCCTCCCCCACCAGCGCCCCGCTGCGCGTGCTGGGCGTGGACGCCCTGCTGCTGCCCACCATGGCGCCCGCGCTTATGCCACGGCCTTGGGCGGGCGCTGACCGGCTGGCCCTCTTCGCACCAGCCACCGTGTTCCTCAATGCGGCGGCGTTGCAGGCACTGGGTCTGCCCACCACGCCCACCTCATCGACCGAACCGGCACCGCAACTCCTGCTGCAGGCCGGGCTGCAGCAATGGCCGGTGCAGGTGGCGGGCACGGTGGCCGCCGGGGGCGCACCCCTGGCGGTGATGGACATCGGTGCGGCGCAGGATCTGTTCGGCCGCGCGGGCCAGCTCAGCCGCATCGACCTGCAGCTGCAGCCGGGCACCGACCGCAGCGCGTGGGAGCAGGCCGTGCGCGCGCTGCCCGGCTGGCCGTCGCAGGTGGTGTTTGCGCAGCCGGGCGACGCGGCGCAGCGCATCAGCAATCTGTCGCGCGCCTACCGCGTGAACCTCACGGTGCTGGCGCTGGTGGCCTTGTTCACGGGCGCATTTCTGGTGTTCTCGGTGCTGGCGCTCAGCGTGGCGCAGCGTGCGCCGCAGTTTGCGCTGCTGGCCGTGCTGGGCGCCACACCGCGCCAGCGCCTGGCGCTGGTGCTGGCCGAATCCGCCGTGCTGGGCCTGGTGGGCAGCGCCGCCGGCATCGCCCTGGGCACGGCCCTGGCCGCTGCCGCGCTGCGCCTGCTGGGGGGCGACCTGGGCGGTGGCTACTTTGCGGGCGTTCAGCCCGTACTGCAGTGGAGCGCACCGGCGGCCCTGGTCTACGGCGCACTGGGTGTGCTGGCTGCATTGGTGGGGGGCTGGTGGCCCGCGCGCGCCGCGCAGACACTGCCGCCCGCGCAAACCTTGAAAGGCCTGGGCACCGTGTCAAGCCAGGCGGGCAAAGGCTGGATAGGTATTATTTTGATAGCTATTGGCGCTGTACTGACGAGCGCTCCGCCCATTTTTGGCATACCACTTGCCGCGTACCTGGCCATCGGCCTGTTGCTGGTGGGTGGCATTGTTGTACTGCCCTGGGCCATGGCCTGGCTGTTGCACCACCTGCAGCCGCTGGCCGCACGCCACGCCCTGGCGCTGCTGGCGCTGGAGCGCGCGCGGCGCATGCGTGGCACGGCCGCTATCGCAGTGGGCGGCGTGGTGGCCAGCCTGAGCCTGGCCGTCGCGCTGACGGTGATGGTGTCGAGCTTTCGCGGCTCGGTCACGCAGTGGCTGGACGCAGTGCTGCCATCGCCCCTGTATGTGCGCTCGGCCCTGGGTGTGCCGGGCAGCGAGGCTGCACTGCTGCCTGCGGGCTTCGCCGAATCCGTCGCGCAATTACCTGGACTGGCGCGTGTGCAAGCCCTGCGCGCGAGCCCGCTGCAGCTGGATGCGACGCGCCCCGCGCTCACGGTCATCAGCCGCCCGCTGGGTAACGATCCGGCGCAAAGTCTGCCACTGGTGGGCGAGGCCCTGCGCGTGCCCGCGGGGCGCACTGGCGTCTACATCAGCGAGGCGGTGGTGGACCTGTATGGGCTACGCCCTGGTATGGAGTGGCCTGCACTTTCTGATGCTTTTAGCCCCCTGGCGCTTGATAGACAAGCGCAACAAGCTATCTTTTATATAGCAGGCGTATGGCGCGACTACGCCCGGCAGTCGGGCGCCGTGGCCATGGACCGCACCGTATGGCTGCGCCTGACCGGCGATGCCCGCACCAGCGATCTGGCGCTGTGGCCCGCCGAGGGAGCAGACATCGCAGCGTTGCAGGATTCGATCCGCGCAGTGGCAGCCGCGCAGGCGGGCCGTGCGCCCACGGCCCGGGAGAGCGCCAGCGCGGTGGACGGGGCCCTGGTGGAGTTCGTCTCCGCAGGCGCTATCCGTGAACGGTCGCTGCGCATCTTTGACCGCAGCTTTGCCGTCACCTACTGGCTACAGGCCGTGGCCATCGGCATCGGCCTGTTTGGTGTGGCCGCCAGCTTCAGCGCCCAAATCCTGGCGCGCCGCAAGGAGTTCGGCCTGCTCGCCCACCTGGGCCTCACGCGGCGCCAGATCCTGGCTGTGGTGGCCGGCGAAGGCGCCGCCTGGACGGGCGTGGGCGCGGCCGCAGGCTTGCTGCTGGGCCTTGGCGTTTCGGTGGTACTGGTGCACGTGGTCAACCCGCAGAGCTTTCACTGGACCATGGACCTCAGCCTGCCTGCCGGACGGCTGCTGGGCTTGTGCGTGGCCGTGGTCGCATCGGGCACCGTCACGGCGTGGCTGGCGGGGCGGGCTGCGGCGGGGCGGGATGCGGTGATGGCTGTGAAGGAAGACTGGTAGCCAGCGGAACACAGCCCCGCAACGGCCCAGCAGGCAATGCAACAAATTGGTGCAGACACGTCACACCGACCAAATTTTGTTTGCAAATTGCAAACTCTTTCACGAAAATAGTGAACACGCTACAAAAATCATCGCGCTGTAACCAGCAAACAGGCCGCAGGCATCCGCCCGAAACGAGCCTCACTGTGGTGCAGCGTTTGCCTGATCAACGAGGGAAAATCCAATGCAACGAAAGATTTCACGCCTTTTGGCCGGTTGTGCCATGGCCTTGTGCTTGTGCGCCCCTGCGGCAGCGCAAATTGTCATTCCACCCGGCGCCTCGCTGGACGCTCCAAGCGGCTCCATCGTTGATTTGAGCTGTAGCACCGTGGATATGCAAGGCACGCTCAACATCGGTGGCACGCTGAGTGTAGACAGCGACGTTACCTTCGGCTCCAGTGCCATCGTCTCCGGCAGCAACGGGATCATCTCGGTGGGTGGCAATCTCTCCGCCACAGGCCCCATCGACACAGGTAACAACACAGTGGTGCTGCGCGACGGCTGCATCGGCAACACCAGCCAGATCAGTGGCAATTTCGTGTTCCAGAACCTGACCTTGTCCAGCACCACGGGCCGCACCTTTGTCATCCCCGCAGGCGCCAACATCACCGTGCTGGGCACCCTGACTCTGCAAGGAGCGCCCGGTCAAAACATCCAGCTGGTCTCCTCGGGCGGCGGCACTGCCGTCATCAACCTGGGCCCCGGCGCAACGGTCACCCGTGACAACGCCACTGTCAATGGCGGCGTGCAAATCGGCGGCGCGGCAGCAGCCACCAACATTCCAACTTTGAGCGAATACGGCCTCATGCTGATGGCATTGTTGATGGGCTTGGCAGCCTTGTGGCACCAACGCCGTGCCCCAGGCGCAACGGGCAATCGACGCATCTGAAACTGCCGGAACCAGGAGTTTTCATCCATGAAGTCATCTTTTCATCCCCTGCGTCTGATCTGCGCCCTGAGCGCTGTCTATGCGCTGCACACCCCCCTGGCCCTGGCTGCCGATCTCAGCTTCACCCCGCCCAGCGGCGGCGGTTTTGTGATCAAGAGCCCAGGCGGTGCCCAGGAACGGTTTCGTGTGCAGGGCACTGGCGAAGTCACCGTCCCCGGCTTGAACGGGGCCCCCACCGCCAACAACCTCACCTGCTTTGATGGCGCCGGGCGCCTCGGGCCTTGTGCAGCAGGTATTGGCTCTGGCGCCACCGGTGCCACAGGCCCTACCGGGGCTACCGGCGCAACGGGTGCATCCGGCCCCACAGGGGTCACGGGCGCCGCAGGAGCTACAGGCGCAACCGGCGTCACAGGCCCAACAGGTGCCACAGGGGCTACTGGTGCCTCCGGCACCGGTGCCACTGGCGCAGCAGGTGCGACCGGTGCCACTGGCGCTACCGGTGCAACGGGCGCCACAGGGCCTACCGGAGCAACGGGTGCCACCGGTGCCGACAGCACCGTGCAAGGGCCTACGGGGCCCCAAGGTATCCAGGGCATTCAAGGGCCTGTCGGCCCTACCGGAGCAGACAGCACCGTGCCCGGGCCACAGGGTAACCCCGGTGCAACTGGCGCCACGGGGCCGACCGGCGCTACGGGCGCCACAGGGGTTGCTGGACCACTGACGCTAACGACGGTAACCAACAGTGATTCATGGCCCGCGAATACTGGCGCAGTCTCTCTGACTGCGACTTGCACGGCAGGAAAAACAGTGGTCAGTGGGGGATGCCGAATTACGTTAAACCCCGGAGACCATTATTTAGGTGGGAGCTATCCAGCTGCAACCGACCAGTGGACCTGTGAGATGAGTATTTTTGCCAACCCGGCTGCAGCCATGGCCTACGCCATCTGCCAGTAGTTGAGGACTTTCCCCATCGCGTAACGCAGATGGGGCATGGATGCAACAACGCACATGCCCCGTCCAACGCAGGGGATGCAATGTTTTTGTGATGAACCCCTGAAACCAGCCAGTGTGAGGCAGGCGGCTTCATCACGGCTCGGTTCGCCTTCGCGACTACCGACAAGCAGCGGCTTGCATCACGGGGTGATGCCTGACTAGGCATTGTCTCGGTACACCTCCCAGAGTTTCATCCAGAAGCCACATCCTCCACGAACACAGCACACCACCATGAAGCCCACATACCAACCACGCTACCTGTTCGCTGTGCTGGGAGCCGCCTACGCACTGCACGCCCCCCTGGCCCTGGCTGCCGATCTCAGCTTCACCCCGCCCAGCGGCGGCGGTTTTGTGATCAAGAGCCCGGGCGGTGCCCAGGAACGGTTTCGTGTGCAGGGCACTGGCGAGGTCACCGTCCCCGGCTTGAACGGGGCCCCCACCGCCAACAACCTCACCTGCTTTGATGGCGCAGGGCGCCTGGGGCCTTGTGCAGCTGGTATTGGCTCTGGCGCCACCGGGGCGACAGGCCCTACCGGGGCTACCGGACCCACAGGCGTTGCCGGACCCACGGGGGTCACCGGCGCGGCAGGAGCCACAGGCGCGATGGGCGCTACAGGCCCCGCAGGTGCCACCGGAGCGACTGGCGCCTCTGGCACAGGTGCCACTGGCGCAACAGGTGCGACCGGAGCTACGGGGGCGACTGGCTCTACCGGGGCCACCGGAGCAACAGGCGCCACTGGCGCAGACAGCACGGTGCCCGGCCCCCAAGGTATTCAGGGCGTTCAGGGAGTTCAAGGACCTGTCGGGCCAACTGGGGCAGACAGCACTGTGCCAGGGCCACAGGGCATCCAAGGTACTCAAGGGATTGCAGGCCCCACAGGGCCAACGGGGGCAACCGGCGCCACTGGGGCAGGAACAGTGACACTGACCACCTACACGTCCACCGATGAAACTTTTACCAACAATTGGTACAACGTTACCGCGACCTGCGGTGCCGGTAAAACCATAGTCACTGGCGGCTGCAACACCACCGATGGCGATCCAGTGTCAAGGGGCGATGTCTTGGGAGCAAGCTATCCAAGTTCCTCCAGCACTTGGGTTTGCAAGTTCGCCATTTCTGACCCGCAAGTCACGCATACAGCATTTGCAATGTGCCAATGATTTTGAGTTTCTAGCCTGAGCCGATTTCCGGTCGATCATGACCTCAGCAACACCGGCAAAAAGCGCATTCAAACCATGAAAACCTCATTTCACCCTCTGCGTCTGATCTACGCCCTGAGCGCTGTCTATGCGCTGCACACCCCCCTGGCCCTGGCTGCCGATCTCAGCTTCACCCCGCCCAGCGGCGGCGGTTTTGTGATCAAGAGCCCAGGCGGTGCCCAGGAACGGTTTCGTGTGCAGGGCACTGGCGAAGTCACCGTCCCCGGCTTGAACGGGGCCCCCACCGCCAACACCCTCACCTGCTTTGATAGCGCCGGGCGCCTGGGGCCTTGTGCGGCGGGTATCGGTTCTGGCGCCACCGGTGCGACAGGCCCTACCGGGGCTACCGGACCCACAGGCAATGCAGGGCCCACGGGGGTCACCGGCGCGGCAGGAGCCACGGGCGCGATGGGCGCTACAGGCCCCGCAGGTGCCACCGGAGCGACTGGGGCCTCTGGCACAGGTGCCACTGGCGCAACAGGTGCGACCGGAGCCACTGGAGCGACGGGCTCTACCGGGGCCACCGGAGCAACAGGCGCCACTGGCGCAGACAGCACGGTGCCCGGCCCCCAAGGTATTCAGGGCGTTCAGGGAGTCCAAGGACCTGTCGGGCCAACTGGGGCAGACAGCACTGTGCCAGGGCCACAGGGCATCCAAGGTACTCAAGGGATTGCAGGCCCCACAGGGCCAACGGGGGCAACCGGCGCCACTGGGGCTGCAGGAGCTGGAGGGTATCGCTGGCAGAGCATCGTGGTGTCCACTGCAACCACCACGTCGGGCTACATGAATGGCGCCACTGTGACCGCAGGTGCCAGTTTTTTTGCAATGCCCTCAAGCTGCACCATCGGCAGCGTCAACGTGCGGACCGCAAACTCCTTCCCTGCGCTAACGGCAACCTTGCTCAAGGGCAACGGCTTTGTGGCCCCCAGTGCTGTCAGCTCCTGTACCGGCGCACCTTGCACTATCGCGGCAAACCAAGCGTTTAGTGCAGGCGATTCTTTCGCAGTCACATTGGATGCTGGCGGTGCTCAGCTCGGAACCACCAGCGGTGGGCTTTCCGTTGAATTTTCGTGCCAGTAACAGTGCGTGGTGCACTCGTGGCAGCCACTTACACCGATGGATGAAGACTGACGAGTACTCGCACCAACACAGTCCCTTTCTGAAGTAACCCCCTCAGCCAGCACTGCACACCATGAAGCCCAGATCCACAAAGCCCACGTACCAACCGCACTATCTGTTCGCTGCGCTGGGAGCCGCCTGCGCACTGCACACGCCGCTGGCCCTGGCGGCGGACTTGTCCTTCACGGTCCCCAGCGGTGGCGGGTTTGTGGTCAAGAGCCCCGGCGGCCAGGAACGGTTTCGTGTGCAAGACAGCGGTGAGGTGCGCGCCCCCGGCCTGAGCAGCGCCACCGCCAACACCAACCTCACGTGCTTTGATGGCCCCACAGGCCGTCTGGGGCCTTGTGCAGGGGGTATCGGTTCTGGCGCCACCGGTGCAACAGGCCCTACCGGGGCTACCGGACCCACAGGCGTTGCCGGCCCCACGGGGGTCACCGGCGCGGCAGGAGCCACAGGCGCGATGGGCGCTACAGGCCCCGCAGGTGCCACCGGAGCGACTGGCGCCTCTGGCACAGGTGCCACTGGCGCAACAGGTGCGACCGGAGCTACGGGGGCGACTGGCTCTACCGGGGCCACCGGAGCAACAGGCGCCACTGGCGCAGACAGCACGGTGCCCGGCCCCCAAGGTATTCAGGGCGTTCAGGGAGTTCAAGGACCTGTCGGGCCGACTGGTGCCGACAGCACCGTGCCCGGGCCACAGGGTATCCAAGGGACTCAAGGGATTGCAGGCCCCACAGGGCCAACGGGGGCAACCGGCGCCACTGGGGCCGCGGGCGGCGGAGGCGGCGGCATCCTGTTCGGCACCGCGGCGATCATGCCAGCGACGACCGACTCGGCCGCTTTTGTGCCTTTTGGTATCGGAGGCATGTCTGGCGGCAACTTTGACTATTCGCGATGCGCGTTCACTGCAGGGTCGGCCTGCACCATCGACCCAACGGTGTTCGCCAATGCCTCGTCCCCAGCTTTTGCGACCTGCACCACCACAAAGATGCACGTGAGAAACTACACGGCAGTGCCAACGATTCCCCTGACGGTGACGCTCTATAAGAACGGTGCCTCGACGGGTCTGAGTTGCACGGTGGGCGCTACACCTGCGGCCACCTGCACCAGCACCACGGCGGTGGCCCTCTTGCCCACTGACGACATTGCGCTGCATATGAGCACAACCAACGTTGGCGGCTTTACCTCCGGGGGAAGCGCGATCGAAGGAACCGCCATCAGCGCCGTGCACTGCGAGTGATTCAAGAGGTCGGCCCCGGCATATGCCGGCCCCAATCAATGCGATCCTTGGCTTTCTGGTTGCTTGCTTGCAGATAGGATGGGACACCGCCCCCGCCAGAGGACAACTGGCGGGGACTGCGCAGACTGCTAACACCGGCCTGCGCGCAATCTGCCGGGGTCCGGATTCCCCGCCTCTAAAGCCCACGCTGAAGACCTATGCGACACATGCCCCCCGTCGTGCTCAACATGATCATCAAGAACGAGGCCCCGGTGATCACCCGGTGCCTCGCTTCGGTCAAGCCCTGGATAGACCACTGGGTCATCGTGGACACGGGCTCCACCGATGGCACGCAGGACATCGTCCGCGAGTTCATGCACGACGTTCCCGGTACCCTGTTCGAGCGCCCCTGGAAGAACTTTGCGCACAACCGCAACGAAGCACTGGAGTTGGCACGCCCCTATGGCGGCTACCTGCTCTTCATTGATGCCGACGAGCAACTGCGTGTGCCACCCGAATTTGCCTGGCCCGCGCTCTCGGCCGACGGCTACACCCTGACCTGCCACATGGACGGCTGGGAATACCAGCGCAACAGCCTGATTGCCACACGCATCGGCTGGCACTGGGAAGGCGTGCTGCACGAATACCTCACCGCCAAGCAGCACGGCCCCTGGCAAACGCTGCAGGGGCCGGTCATCCACGTCTCCCATGATGGCGCCCGCGCACGCGACCCGGAGACTTACCTGCGCGACATGGCCTTGCTGGAGCAGGCCGTGCGGGACGACCCCACCAACACGCGCAACGTGTTCTACCTGGCCCAGAGCTGCCGTGATGCCGGGAAGATCGAGCCCAGCTTGTTGTGGTACCAGCGCCGGGTGGATATGGGGGGCTGGGAAGAAGAGCGCTGGTACGCCCTGTTCCAGATCGCCGTGCTGCACGAGCGCAACCAGGCCCCCGCCGCCACCGTGCGCGATGCCTATCTGGCCGCCTACGCAGCCCGCCCCCAGCGGGCTGAACCGCTGTGCGAACTGGCCCGCTACCACCGCGAACGCGGCGAACATGCGCTCGCCACGGTGTTTGCACTGCAGGCGTCGCAGATTGCGCAACCCGCAGACATTCTTTTTGTGGACACGCAGGTGTACGCCTGGCGTGCACTGGATGAGCTGGCCGTAAGTGCCTTCTACACCCCCCACCGCGATCTGGGCCGTGCCGCTCTGCAGCGGCTGCTGGCCGAACGCCGCTACCCCGAGGCACAAGCCCAGCGCATAGAGGCCAACCAGGCGTTCTACGGGCTTTGACCACCCTGGTGACCCGACGAGGGCTGCGACAATGCAGCCCATGCAGAAACAGCCCTCCGCTTCTCCCTGGCTCCACGAAGCCATCGCCCGCATCGAAGCCGACTACCAGCGCAGTGCCGATACGCACCTGATCCCACTGCGCCTGCCTGCCTTTGCCGTACATGGCATTGACCTGTACCTCAAGGACGAATCCACCCACCCCACAGGCAGCCTCAAGCACAGGCTGGCACGGTCGCTGTTTCTGTATGCACTGTGCAATGGCTGGGTGCATGAGGGCTCGACCATCGTCGAATCGTCCAGCGGCTCCACCGCAGTGAGCGAAGCCTACTTTGCGCGGCTGCTGGGGCTGCCGTTTGTGGCGGTCATGCCGCGCACCACGTCGCCCGAAAAAATTGCGCAAATCGAGTTCCATGGCGGGCGTTGCCACTTCGTGGACAGCGCGGGCGCGGTGTACGACGCGGCCCGCACCATTGCCGCCGAAACCGGCGGCCACTACATGGACCAGTTCACTTATGCCGAGCGGGCCACCGACTGGCGCGGCAACAACAACATTGCCGAGAGCATGTTCACGCAGATGGCGCGCGAGCCGCACCCTGTCCCGCGCTGGATTGTGGTGGGCGCGGGCACGGGCGGCACCAGCGCCACCGTTGGCCGCTATGTGCGCTACCAACGCCATGCCACGCAGGTGTGTGTGGCCGACCCGGCGGGTTCGGTGTTCAGCGCCTACCACCGCACAGGCGATGCCGCGCTGACAGCGCCGGGCTCACGCATCGAGGGCATCGGCCGGCCGCGTGTGGAGCCGAGCTTTATCCGCACGCTGGTGGACCGCATGGTGGATGTGGCGGACTGCGAATCGGTTGCTGCCATGCGCGCGCTGTCGCAGTTGCTGGGACGGCGTGTGGGGCCGTCCACGGGCACCAACTTTGTGGCCATGCTGGCGCTGGCCAGCGAGATGCGTGAACGGGGCGAGCGCGGCTCCATCCTGTCGCTGCTGTGCGATGCGGGCGAGCGCTACCTGCCCACGTACTTCGACACCGACTGGGTGGACCGTACGTTTGGCGATTGCTCGGCGGCGCAGCAGAAGGTGGATGCATTGATGGGCTGAGCGCCCTGCCCCGTCCCGCAATTCCATCCCGTACATCGATCCCCACACCATGCACAGCTCCACACGCCGCCAGTGGCTGATGGGGGCCAGCCTGCAGGCAGCCGGGCTGGGTGCGCTCTGGCCGGGTATGGCGCAGGCGCTGCCTGCGCGCACGCTGGCCTTCCCGCGCGACCACGGTAGCCACCTGGAGCTGCGCACCGAGTGGTGGTACATCACCGGCCATGTGCAGGCGCAGGGCCAGCCGTGGGGGTTTCAGCTCACGTTTTTCCGGTCGCGGGTGGACGCCACGCAGGGCCTGCAGTCGGCGTTTGCGGCCAAGCAGCTGCTGTTTGCGCATGCGGCCATCACCGACGTGAAAGGCCAGCGCCTGCGGCACGACCAGCGCATTGCGCGTGCGGGTTTTGGCGTGGCGCAGGCCAGCGAGGCGGACACGCGCATCCGGCTGCAGGACTGGACGCTGGAGCGCAGTGATGTGCCGGGCAGCACTCCCGGTGAGGCGCCGCGCAGCCGCTACACCACGCGCATCACCGGCGGCGAACTGGGACTGGAGCTGCAGTTCGACAGCACGCAGCCGGTGCTGCTGCAGGGCCAGCAAGGCCTGTCGCGCAAGGGGCCGGATGCCACGCAGGCGAGCTACTACTACAGCCAGCCGCAGCTGGCCGTGAGCGGGCACCTGACAGTCGCAGGCCGCCGCATGGCGGTGGAGCCGGGCACCGGCCGCGCGTGGATGGACCACGAGTGGAGCGAGGCGCTGATGCACCCCGAGGCCCAGGGCTGGGATTGGATCGGCATGAACCTGGCCGATGGCAGCGCGCTCACGGCCTTCCGCCTGCGGCGCGCGGATGGGTCTGCGCTGTGGGCCGGAGGGTCGTGGCGGGCACCCGGGCAGGCCGTGCAGGTGTTTGGCGCGCAGGCCGTGATCTTTACCCCGCTGCGCACCTGGACCAGCCCGCACAGCGGCGCGCGCTACCCGGTGCAGTGGCGGGTGCTGACGCCGGTGGGGCAGTTTGAGGTGCGCGCCCTGCTGGACAACCAGGAGCTGGACAGCAGTGGGTCCAGCGGCGCGATTTATTGGGAGGGGCTGTCCGACCTGCTGGACGGCAGCGGACAGCCCGTGGGCCGGGGCTATCTGGAGATGACCGGATATGCAAAGCCGCTGCGCCTGTGAGGGCGGCAGCGGCTTTTTGAGCAGCATCCAGGTAGCAGCCCGCCGTTGCGGGCCATGACGGGGTCAGTGCTTTGCCGTGTTGCCCGCGCGGCGCTGTGCCAGCCAGGCAATGATTTCGCCCATGATGCCCCGGCGGAAGGCCAGCACGCAGATCACGAAGATCAGCCCCGTGACCATGGTGACGGATTCGCCCAGGGTCTTGAACCACTCCACGCTGGTCAGCGCCGCCAGCAGGTTGCCGAATTCACCGATCTTGTTTTCGAGCAGAACCACCACGGCCGAGCCGATGAGCGGGCCCGACAGTGTGCCCAGGCCGCCCACCAGCGTCATCAGGATGACCTGACCCGAGGCCGTCCAGTGCACGTCCGACAGCGTGGCAAAGCCGAGCACAAGCGTCTTGAGGGAGCCCGCCAGCCCCGCAAGCGCAGCCGACAGCACAAAGGCCAGCAGCTTGAAGCGGTGCGTGTCGTACCCCAGAGAGATTGCGCGGGGCTCGTTCTCTTTGATTCCCTTGAGCACCTGGCCGAACGGCGAGTGGATGGTGCGCACGATAACGAGGAACGCAGCCACCACGATGACCAGCGCCACGTAGTACATGACCAGATCGTCCTTCAGATCGATCAGGCCAAAGAGCTTGCCGCGCGGCACGCCCTGCAAGCCGTCTTCACCCCCGGTGAAGGGCGCTTGCAAGCACACAAAGAACAGCATCTGGGCCAGCGCCAGCGTGATCATTGAAAAATAAATGCCCTGGCGGCGGATGGCCAGCCAGCCAAACAGCAGGCCCAGCAAAGCCCCCCCGGCCGTGCCCAGCAGCAGGCCCACCTCGGGCGTGAGGCCCCACACCTTGATGGCATGCCCCGCCACGTAGGCCGCCCCGCCCAAAAATGCTGCATGCCCGAATGACAGCAGGCCGGTGTAGCCCAGCAGCAGGTTGAACGCCGAAGCAAACAGTGCAAAGCACATGAGCTTCATCACAAAGATGGGATAAGCACCAAGGAAGGGTGCGGCAATCAGGCCCAGCAGTAGCAGGCCGTAGCCGATGGTGGCAGTGTTCTTGAGATTCATGCTGGCTGCCCCTTATTTTTCTTTGCCGAACAGGCCGGCGGGGCGGATGAGGAGAACGATGACCATGATGACAAACACCACGGTCGACGATGCTTCCGGATAGAAGACCTTGGTGAAGCCTTCGATGACGCCCAAGCCCAGCCCGGTCAGGATGGAGCCCATGATGGAGCCCATGCCGCCAATCACCACCACGGCAAACACCACGATGATGAGGTTCTGGCCCATGAGCGGCGTGACCTGGTAGACCGGGGCCGCCAGCACGCCAGCGAAGGCAGCCAGCGCGGCGCCAAAGGCGTAGGTCAGGGTCACCATCACGGGCACGTTGATGCCGAAAGCTTCCACCAGGCGTGGGTTTTCAGTGCCAGCGCGCAGATAAGCGCCGAGCTTGGTCTTCTCGATCACATACCAGGTGGCAAGGCACACCACCACCGAGGCCACCACCACCCAGGCCCGGTAGTTGGGCAGGATCATGAAGCCCAGGTTGGTCGCGCCTTCCAGCAGCTCAGGGGTGTCATAGCCCAGGCCCGACACGCCATAGATGGAGCGGAACACGCCTTCAATCAGCAAGGTGAGGCCGAGCGTGAGCAGCAGGCCATAAAGATGGTCCAGCTTGTAGATCCAGCGCAGCAGCAAGCGCTCGATCAACACCCCAAACAAGCCCACCACCAGCGGCGCCAGCACCAGCATCCACCAATAGTTGATGCCGAAGTAGTTCATCGCCATCCAGGTCATCAGGGCGCCCGTCATGAACAGCGCCCCGTGGGCGAAGTTGATGACGTTGAGCAGGCCAAAGATCACGGCCAGGCCGAGGCTGAGGATGGCGTAGAACGACCCATTGACCAGCCCCAGAAGGAGCTGGCTCAACAGGCCCGGCAATGAGACACCAAAAATTTCCATGGGAGGCAGTGGCAGGTGGAGGGGGTTCAGGTCAGGGGGCACAACGCGCCAGGCCAGCCCATCTGGGCGGCTGTGCGCGTTGAATCCGGCTCAGGGCTTTACTTCCAGAGCGCGCACTTGCTCTCAGCCTTGGTGGTGAACACCGTGTCGCCGGGCAGCTTCTTGACGAGCTTGTAGTAGTCCCAGGGCTTGGTGGACTCCGAAGGCTTCTTCACTTCCATCAGGTACATGTCATGCACGTAACGGCCATCGGGGCGCAGTTGGCCCGACGCAAAGAAGTCGTTCATCTTCATGCCGCGCCATGTGGCCATGACCTTGTCGGCATCCACCGTCTTGGCTGCTTCCACGGCCTTGAGGTAGTTCATCGTGGCGGAGTAATCGGCCGCCTGGATTTCGGTAGGCATGCGCTTGGTCTTCTCGAAGAAACGCGCGGCAAACTTGCGCGTGTCGTCGTTCAGATCCCAGTACCAGCTGGTGGTGAATTGCAGGCCTTCGGTGTTGCGCAGGCCCAGGCTGTGCACGTCGCTGATGAAGATCAGCAGACCCGCCAGCTTCATGCTCTTGCCAATGCCGAACTCCTTGGCAGCCTTGATGGCGTTGATGGTGTCGCCGCCAGCATTGGCGAGACCCAGAATCTGTGCCTTGGAGTTCTGCGCCTGCAACAGGAAGGACGAGAAGTCGGACGCGTTGAGCGGGTGGCGCACGGTGCCCACCACGGTGCCGCCCTTGGCCTTGACCACCGTGCTGGTATCGGCTTCGAGTGCATGGCCGAACGCATAGTCTGCCGTGAGGAAGTACCAGGACTTGCCGCCGGTATCCACGATGGCCGAACCCGTGCCCTTGGCCAACGCCACGGTGTCATAGGCATAGTGCACGGTGTAGGGCGTGCACTGGTCGTTGGTCAGCGCCGAACTGGCGGCGCCATTGTTGATGTACACGCGTTTCTTTTCGGCCGCCACCTTGGCCGATGCCAGGGCTGTGCCAGAGTTGGTGCCACCAAACAGCATGGTCAGGCCCTGGGTGTCGATCCACTCGCGGGCCTTGGAAGCCGCGATGTCGGCCTTGTTCTGGTGGTCTGCGGTGAGCAGCTCGATGGGCATGCCCAGCACCTTGCCGCCAAAATCATCAATCGCCATCTGGATGGCCACCGCACCGTTCTTGCCCTCCACGTCGGCGTACAGGCTGGACATGTCGGTGATGAAACCGATCTTGACCTTGTCTTGCGCATGCGCGGCCGAGGTGGCCAGGCCAGCGGCGCCCAGCACCAGTGCCAGCGTTTTGAGTTTGTTCTTCATGGATTGTCTCCTGTGGGTGTGGTTGAAGAAAACGGGAAGCAAGACTTCGGGGCGCATTCAAACGCCCAGCAGTTCGGTCAGCACGGGCATCTTTTCTTCCAGCTCCGACGCGCCGAATTTTTCGACGATGCGGCCGTGCTCCATGACATAAAAGCGATCGGCGAGCGGTGCGGCAAAGCGGAAGTTCTGCTCGACCATGACCACGGTGTAGCCTTTCTCGCGCAGCATCATGATCATGCGGGCCAAGGCCTGCACGATGACCGGTGCCAGGCCCTCGGAAATCTCGTCGAGCAGCAGCAACTTGGCGCCAGTACGCAGAATGCGGGCCACGGCCAGCATCTGCTGTTCGCCGCCCGACAGGCGTGTGCCCTGGCTGTTCTTGCGCTCGGCCAGGTTGGGGAACATGGCATAGATCTCCTGCACCGACATGCCGGGCGTGCCGGTCTTCAGTGCCGGGGGCAGGAGCAGGTTTTCTTCGCACGACAGGCTGGAGAAGATGCCGCGCTCTTCCGGGCAGTAGCCCACGCCCAGGTGCGCAATGCGGTGCGTGGCCATGTGGATGGTCTCCACACCATGGATCTTGACCGAGCCCTTGCGCGCACCGGTCAGGCCCATGATGGCGCGCATGGTGGTGGTGCGGCCCGCGCCGTTGCGGCCCAGCAGCGTGACCACTTCGCCGGGCTGCACAACGATGTCCACACCATGGAGCACGTGCGACTCGCCGTACCAGGCTTCAAGGTTCTTGATTTCGAGGGCGGGAGCGGCAGCCATCAATGCGCTCCTTGGAGTTGACCGTCGGTGGTGCCCATGTAGGCTTCCATGACCTGTGGGTTGTTCGAAACTTCTTCGTAGGGCCCCTCAGCCAGCACTGCGCCGCGCTGCAGCACGGTGATGCGGTCCGCAATGGTGGAGACGACCTTCATGTTGTGCTCGACCATCAAGATGGTGCGACCGGCAGAGACCTTTTTGATCAGCTGGGTGACGCGGTCCACGTCTTCGTGGCCCATGCCCTGGGTGGGCTCGTCCAGCAGCATCAGCTCGGGTTCCATGGCCAGTGTGGTGGCGATCTCCAGCGCGCGCTTGCGGCCGTACGGCAGGTTGACCGTCACCTCGTCGGCCAAGTCTTCCAGGCCCACTTCTGTCAACAACTGCATCGCGCGGTCGTCCAGTTGCGACAGGGTGCGCTCGCTGCGCCAGAAGTGGAACGAGGTGCCCAGCTTGCGCTGCAGGCCCAGGCGCACGTTCTCCATCAGCGTGAGGTGGGGGAACACCGCCGAGATCTGGAACGAGCGGATGACGCCGCGGCGCGCGATCTGTGCGGGCTGCTCTCGCGTGATGTCGTGCCCGTTGAACCGGATGGTGCCCGAGGTGGGCGTGAGAAACTTGGTCAGCAGGTTGAAACACGTGGTCTTGCCTGCGCCGTTGGGGCCGATCAGCGCATGGATGGAGCCCCGGCGGACGGCCAGATTCACATCGCTGACGGCGGTGAAGCCCTTGAACTCTTTGGTCAGGCTGTGGGTTTCAAGAATGACGTCGCTCATTGCGCCTGGGTCGCTCCGTTGGGTGCTGGGGAAAGAAGCCTTGGCCAGCAAGGTCCTCATGCATGCGTTGTGATCGCAGTGCATCGTATGCCCCCCTACCCCGCAGTAGATACTGGGACTAATGCCTATGTATAAACGCCTACGCTTTCGGGCATCGCGACCTGCGGCGGCGCCCATGGCAACGGTGCGCAGGCACGGCATCGCCCGCCCTTGCTGGTTTTGGAAGGCGATACCCCGCGCAAAGCAGCCTGTGGCTTGCCCTCGCTCACGGGTCGGCCCGCCAGGAAGAACACTGACTTTTTTCTTACATCTTGTCTTGTCGGCGGCACGAATAGGCGCCCAGCGGAGCACGGGCGGCCCCTCTACACTGACCCCCATGGCTTCCACCCCCACTCAACCCTCCAGCGGCGCCCCACGCTCCCTGACTGGCCTCCTCCCCTTTTTGCGACCGTACCGCGCACGCATCACACTGTCGGTGGTGTTCCTGGTACTGGCAGCGCTTGCCACCCTCGCCTTCCCCCTGGCCTTGCGCAATCTGGTCGATGGTGGCCTGGTGAACGCCGACAAGGGAGCCCAAACCATGGCACTGCACAATCACTTCGAGGCGCTGTTTGCCGTGGCGGTGGCACTGGGGGTGTTCTCCGCCGCGCGGTTTTACATGGTGAGCTGGCTGGGCGAGCGGGTGACCGCCGACCTGCGCAACGCGGTATACGGCCATGTGCTGCAACAAAGCCCGCAGTTCTTTGAGACCACCCAGACCGGCGAAGTGCTGTCGCGCCTGACCACCGACACCACGCTGGTACAGACCGTCGTCGGCTCCTCCCTGTCGATGGGACTGCGCAACGCCGTGATGGGGGTCGGGGCGCTGGCCATGCTGGTGTGGACCAACCCCTACGTCATGTCGGTGGTCATGGTGGCCGTGGTGCTGGTGGTGCTGCCCACCATGTGGATCGGCAGGCGCGTGCGGCGCCTGTCGCGCGACAGCCAGGACCGGGTGGCCGATTCCAGCGCCATTGCGGCCGAGGTGCTCAATGCCGTGCCAGTCGTGCAAAGCTACACGGCAGAACCCCGCGAGACCACCCGCTTCATGCAGGCCACCGAGAACGCGTTCCAGGTCGCCATCAAGCGCACCGGGGCCCGCGCCCTGCTCGTGGCCTTCATCATCATTGCAAACGCCGCACTGCTGCTCTGGGGGCTGTACCGGGGCACGGAGGCGGTACTGGCGGGCAAGATGACAGCCGGGCATCTGGGGCAGACCGTGGTGTATGTGATCTTGCTGGCCGGTGCCGTGGCCGTGCTGGGCGAGGTCTATGGCGACCTGCTGCGCGCTGCGGGCGCCACGGAACGGCTGATGGAATTGCTCGCGACCCGATCGCCCGTGGCAGACCCGATCGCGCCGCAGGACCTGCCTGTATCGGAACGGGGGCTGGAGGTGGAGTTTGAGAACGTGTGGTTCCACTACCCCTCGCGCCCCGACCAGCCCGCGCTGCACGACTTTAAGCTGCACCTGGCGCCGGGCGAAACGGTGGCGCTGGTGGGCGCCAGCGGCGCAGGCAAAACCACGGTGTTCCAGCTGCTGCAGCGCTTTTACGACGTGGATACCGAGGCACAGGGCCAACCCCAGGGCGCCATCCGCCTCAACGGTGTGGACATCCGCCAACTGCGCCTGGAAACCCTGCGCTTGCACACGGGCACCGTGCCGCAGGACGCCGTGATTTTCTCGGCATCGGCCATGGACAACATCCGCTACGGGCGCCCCCAGGCGACAGACGAAGAAGTCATGGCGGCCACACGTGCCGCCTTTGCACACGACTTCATCATGGCGCTGCCCGAGGGCTATGGCACTTTCCTGGGTGAACGGGGCGTGCGGCTGTCCGGCGGCCAGCGACAGCGCATTGCCATTGCCCGGGCCATGCTCAAAAACCCGCCCCTGCTCCTGCTAGACGAAGCCACCAGCGCGCTGGACGCAGAGAGCGAACGCATGGTGCAGGCGGCGTTGGATACCGCCATGCAGCGCCACACAGGTCGGCGCACCACGCTGGTCATTGCCCACAGGCTGGCCACGGTGCAGAACGCGGACCGCATTGTGGTGCTGGAACATGGGCGCATCGTTGAGCAAGGCACCCACACGGCCCTGCTGGCGCAAGGCGGCGTCTATGCCCGCCTGGCGGCGTTGCAGTTCACGGTGTAACGCCCGCACTGTCAGATCGCGGCCAACAGTGGGGGTTTACGGAGGGTTTCCGGCTAATCCCAGGCCGCCCGTCATATTGATATCAAATTGATAGCAATACTGTCTTACCCATCAAGCGCCAGCAGCCTAAAACATTTAATATTTTGGGCCCAAGCATCGATGGCCTACTGGAGCGTTTCCTTGGCGGCGGCGGGCAGAGGCAAGGGCATGACGGCGATCCCCTCCTCCAGCAACTCCATCGCCTCATCCGGAGTGGCCTGCCCGCGAATCGCGCGCTCCTGCACCTCACCGTGGTGCATGCGCCGGGCCTCCTGCGCAAAGCGCGCACCCACATCCTCGGTATTCGCGACGATCTTGCGGGCAAGGTCCAGCCAGGCAGCCTGTAATGCGGGGGGAAGTGCCGGAGAGTTTCCGACCTGGAGACTGCCGCCCTCGGGTGCGGCAGACGGTGTAGGCACGGCTGACGGTGCAGATGGCTCGCGCGCCCCCAGGTTCAGCCGGGGAGCACTCAAGCGTTTTTCAATGTGATCGTCCGCGCACAGCGGGCATTGCACCAATCCACGTTGCTTCTGGCCCTGGAAATCGTCTTCCGAAGCGAACCAGCCTTCAAAGACATGGCCCTGCCGGCATTGGAGATCAAGCACCTTCATGGCAAACCTTGGGCACGCTGGCCATCAGCCGTGGCGGCGCAGCAGGTAACGATAAACAAAACCTGGAAAGGCGAGTGTAAGGAACAGCGTCCCGGTGATCGCATAGAACTCCCAGCCTTGCGAAGCAATCTGCCCGGCCCTGCGCTCCAGCAACAGCGCCAAGCCACCCACCAGAAAGTACAGCAGGATCAGCTCGCCCAGGCGGCCCACCAGCGGCTTTCTCGGATTGGACTGTGGCCCTACCGCCAGCCAGCGGTGGTTGACAAAAGGCAGGTTGGCAGCAATGAACGCTGCCACGATGACCAGCCAGACGGACCCGGTAAGCGACACAGGAACAGCAGGCAGTGGGGAACGCTTAGGTGGCCAGCGCGCGCACGACAGCGTCAGCGCAAAGGGCCATCAAGCCGCCGGGCAGAAGGCCCAGCACCAGCAGGAGCGCGCCGTTAAGGGTCAGCACCACACGCACATCCGCCGGGGCGGACACGTTCGAGGCCGTCAGCGGTGCATCGAAGTACATGACCTTCACCACCCGCAGGTAGTAGAAGGCGCCGATCAGCGACATGATCACCGCGAACACCGCCATCGCGATGTACAGGGTCTGGCCTGAGGCCACCAACGCCTGCAGCACGGCCAGCTTGGCGTAGAAACCCACGAGCGGCGGAATACCGGCCATCGAGAACAGGCAGACGGCCATCACACCGGCGTACAGGGGGCTACGCTGGTTGAGGCCAGCAAAGTCCGAAATTTCCTCGCTTTCGAAGCCTTCGCGGGCCAGCAGCAAGATCACGCCAAAGGCTGCCAGCGTGGTGAGCACATAGGTCACCACGTAGAACATCGAGGCGCTGTAGGCGTTCTCAACGGCCGTAGCATCCACATTGCCGTTCACCACACCCGACATCAGACCCAGCAGCACAAAGCCCATTTGCGAGATGGTGGAGTACGCCAGCATGCGCTTGAGGTTGGTCTGCGCGATGGCGGCCAGGTTACCCACGAGCAGCGAGCCAATCGCCAGCACTGCCAGCATCTGCTGCCAGTCGATGGCCAAGGGCAACAACCCGTCCACCAGCAGGCGGATGGTGATGGCAAACGCTGCCAGCTTGGGCGCACCACCGATCATGAGCGTGACCGCCGTGGGAGCGCCCTGGTAGACGTCGGGAATCCACATGTGGAAAGGCACGACACCCAGTTTGAAGGCCAGGCCGGCCACCACGAACACGAGGCCGAAAACCAGCACCTGGTGGCGAATCTGGCCTGAATTGACGGCCTTGAACACCTGACCGATATCGAGCGAACCCGTGGCGCCGTAGATCATGGACAGGCCGTACAGCAGGAAGCCGCTGGCCATGGCGCCGAGCACGAAATACTTCATGGCCGCTTCTGTGGCCGTGGCATTGTCACGGCGCAGGGCCACAAGCGCGTAGCTCGACAGGGTCAGCAGCTCCAGACCCAGGTAGATCACGAGGAAGTTGTTGCCCGAGATCATGATGAACATGCCCAGCAGCGCAAACATCGACAAGGTGAACATCTCGCCGCCACGCATCATGCCGCGATCTGCCGCGTAGGGTCGGGCATAGACCAGCGTGATCATCATGGCCACCGTGGCGAAGCACTTGAGCCAGTTGCCCATGGCATCGCTCACCACCATGTTGCCAAACCCATAGAAGGTGTTGCCGCTGCTGGCGTACATGGCCTGCAATCCAGCCACCACGGCGAGCGTGAGCAGGGTGAGCACGTAGGTGGCGGTGCGGCGGGCGCTGTGCACGCCCAGATCGACCAGCGCGATCACGCAGGCCATGGTCAACAGCACGATTTCGGGGTAAATCGCGAGCCAGCTGATGTTGTCAATCATCTTCTTGAATCTCTTAGTTCAGCTTCGACAGCGCAACATGCTTGAGCAGTTCCGCCACCGAGGTGTCCATCACGTCCGTGAACGGACGGGGATACAGGCCCATGGCCAGAACGGCAATGCCTAGCAAGGCAAGCACCAGGAATTCGCGGCTGTCGATGTCGGTCAGGCCCTTGACGTTGTCATTGCCCACTGGCCCCAGGTATACGCGCTTGAACATCCACAGCGTGTAGGCGGCACCAAAGATCAGCGCAGTGGCGGCGGCCAGACCGATCCAGAAGTTGGCCTTGACAGCGCCAAGGATCACCATCCACTCGCCCACAAAGCCGGCAGTGCCTGGAAGGCCGCAGTTGGCCATCGCAAACAGCAGCGCAAAGGCCGTGAAGTTGGGCATGGTGTTGACCACACCGCCGTAAGCGGCGATTTCACGCGAATGCACGCGGTCATACAGCACGCCAATGGACAGGAACATCGCGCCCGAGACAAAGCCGTGGGCAATCATCTGCACCAGACCGCCAGACACGCCCAGATCGTTGAAGATAAAGAAGCCCAGAGTCACAAAGCCCATGTGCGCCACAGACGAATACGCCACCAGTTTCTTCATGTCCTTCTGGACCATGGCCACCAGACCCACATAGATCACGGCAATCAGCGACAGGGCAATCATCAGCCAAGCCCACTCGCGCGAGGCATCGGGGGCGATGGGCATGGAGAAACGCAGGAAGCCGTATGCGCCCAGCTTCAGCATGATGGCGGCCAGCACGGCGGAGCCTCCGGTGGGCGCCTCCACGTGCACGTCGGGCAGCCAGGTGTGCACCGGCCACATCGGCACCTTCACAGCAAACGCCGCAAAGAAGGCAAAGAACAGCAGCGTCTGCGCCGTACGGCTCAACGGCAACTGGTGCCACGTGGCAATGTCGAAGCTGCCGCCTGACTGGTTGTACAGGAAGATCAGTGCGATCAGCATCAGCAGCGAACCGAGCAGCGTATACAGGAAGAACTTGAACGCCGCGTAGATCTTGTTGGGGCCACCCCAGATACCGATGATCAGGTACATCGGAATCAGCGTGGCTTCGAAGAACACGTAGAACAGCATGCCGTCCAACGCCGTGAATACGCCAATCATGAGGCCCGACAGGATCAGGAAAGCCCCCATGTACTGGTTGACGCGCTCGGTGATGGACTCCCAGGAAGCCACTACGACGATGACCGTGATGAATGCCGTCAGCGGCACGAACCAGAACGAGATGCCATCCACACCCAGGTGATAGTGGATGTTGAAGCGTTCGATCCAGGCTGCCTTCTCGACAAACTGCATCGCCGCCGTGCCCAGCTGGAACCCATCGTACAGGGGTAACGTCACCAGGAAGCCAACCACGGCCCCCACCAGCGCCAGCCACCGCACCGCGCGGGCATGCTCATCCCGCCCAATGGCCAGCAGCAGTACACCGAAGGCAATCGGTGCCCAGATTGCAAGACTCAACAGACCCATTTGTTGTTTTCCTTATTTGATGAGCTGCAACAGAGCATCGCCCCAGACAAACCAGGTCATCAGCGCGAAGACACCCAGGATCATCACCAGCGCGTAGTGGAAGATAAAGCCCGACTGCATCCAGCGCACGATGCCGGAAACTCCACGCACCAACTTCCAAGAACCGTTCACGAGAGCGCCGTCGATGATGGCCTGATCGCCTACCTTCCACAGCCCGACACCCAGCGCACGAGCACCACGGGCGAGGATGTTCTCGTTGATCCAATCGAGGTAATACTTGTTCTCCAGCAAGGTGTACAGCGGCTGGACACGTGCCTTGATGCCCGCAGGCAGCGCAGGATTGACCATGTACATGTAGTACGAAGCAGCCACCCCCGCCAAAGCAAGCCAGAAAGGCGCTGTCTGCAGACCATGCAGTGCCATCCCCACCGGACCGTGGAAGATTTCTGCCAGCTTCGCCATGGCCGGGTGCTTAGCCGCATCGACAAAGATCACGTCCTTGAAGAAGTCACCAAACAGCATGGGCTGGATGAACATGAAGCCCACCACCACCGAAGGAATGGCCAGCAGCACCAGCGGCACCGTCACCACCCAGGGGGATTCGTGTGGCTTGGCATCGTGCCCGTGGTGATCATCATGACCATGATGGTCGTCATGGTGCGCATCCGGGTTCTGGTCGTAGCGCTCCTTGCCATGGAAGACCAGGAAATACATGCGGAACGAATAGAACGCCGTGATGAACACACCTGCGAGCACGGCAAAGTGCGCAAAACCGGCTGCGGGCAGTTGGCTGAAGTGCACGGCCTCAATGATGCTGTCCTTGGAGTAGAAGCCCGAGAACAGCGGTGTACCGATCAACGCCAGCGAACCCAGCAGTGAGGTGATCCAGGTGATGGGCATGTACTTGCGCACGCCGCCCATCCAGCGGATATCCTGGTTGTGGTGCATGCCCATGATGACCGAGCCGGCCCCGAGGAACAGCAGCGCCTTGAAGAACGCGTGGGTCATCAGGTGGAACACGGCCACCGAGTAAGCCGATGCGCCCAGCGCTACGGTCATATAACCCAGCTGCGACAGCGTGGAATAAGCCACCACACGCTTGATGTCGTTCTGGATGATGCCCAGGAATCCCATGAACAACGCCGTGATGGCACCAATCACGAGGATGAAATTCAGGGCCGTATCAGACAGTTCAAACAGGGGCGACATGCGCGCCACCATGAAAATGCCCGCGGTCACCATGGTTGCCGCGTGGATCAGCGCCGAGATAGGGGTTGGACCTTCCATCGAGTCGGGCAACCACACGTGCAGCGGGAACTGGGCCGACTTGCCCATCGCACCAATGAACAGGCAGATGCAGATCACGGTGATCAGCATCCAGTCGGTGCCGGGGAATGGCAGACCACCCAGCTCACCCGTCTTCGCGAACACTTCGCCGTAGTTCAACGTGCCAGCGTAAGCTGCGATCAGGCCAATGCCCAGGATGAACCCGAAGTCGCCCACCCGGTTGACCAGAAAGGCCTTCATGTTGGCAAAGATCGCCGAAGGCTTGTTGAACCAGAAGCCGATCAGCAGGTAAGAGACCAGGCCCACGGCTTCCCAACCGAAGAACAGCTGCAGAAGGTTGTTGCTCATCACCAGCATCAGCATGGAGAACGTGAACAACGAGATGTAGGCGAAGAAACGGTTATAGCCGTCGTCCTCTTCCATGTAGCCAATGGTGTAGATGTGCACCATCAGCGACACGAAGGTCACCACGACCATCATCATGGCGGTGAGGCTGTCCACCAGGAAGCCCACTTCCATCTTCAGACCACCAACAACCATCCAGGTGTACAGCGTCTCGTTAAAACGCGCGCCATCGATCGCAACGCTCTTGAGCGTCATCGCAGACAACACGAACGCCACGAGCACGCCCAGGATCGTCAGGGTATGGCTCAGGCGTCGGCCTATCCAGTTACCACCAAAGGTCGTACCAAAGATGCCGGCCAGCAAAGCACCCGCCAGAGGAGCCAGTGGCACGGCCAGGAGCGTTGAAGCAGAGAGGGTTTGACTCATTCTTGAGAACCTTGGGAATACGGGTAGCCCATCAACCCTTGAGGGTGTTGAGGTCTTCCGCGTTGATGCTGGACTTGTTGCGGAACAGCAGCACCAGGATGGCCAGGCCGATGGCCGATTCGGCTGCCGCCACGGTCAGGATGAAGAACACAAACACCTGGCCGTGCATGTCGCCCAGGTAGTGGGAGAAAGCCACGAAGTTCATGTTCACCGCCAGCAGCATCAATTCGATGGCCATCAGCAGCACGATCAGGTTCTTGCGGTTCAGGAAAATCCCGATCACCGCGAGCGCGAACAACATCGCACCCAGCGAGAGAAAGTGTCCCAATGTCAGCGTCATGCTTTTTTCTCCTCGACGGCCGGCTCTGCCTGTGCTTCGTCCACCGGCTTCTGGGTCGCTGCGACCTTCACCACTTCCAGGCGGTCCGCAGCACGGACGCGGATCTGCACCGAAGGATTGATGGCCTTGCTGTCCTTGCGCTGGCGCAGGGTGAGCGCAATGGCGGCAATCATGGCCACCAGCAGAATCACAGCTGCGATTTCAACGGGATAAAGGTATTCGGTGTAAAGCAGCTTGCCCAACGCCTTGGTATTCGAATACGGGACCACCTGCCCCGCAGCATCCACCATGGTGGCGACGGCCTTGGGCTCGTCCATGCCACGAAACCCGCCCATCAGCACAGCGGCCATTTCCAGCGCAATCAAAGCCCCTACCGTGGCGGCCAGGGGAAAGTGCTTCCAGAAGCCTTTGCGCACCGTGTCGATGTGAATATCAAGCATCATCACGACGAACAGGAACAGCACCATCACCGCGCCCAGGTACACGAGCACCAAGGCAATGGCGAGGAATTCGGCTTTGAGCAGCAACCACACCGCTGCCGCCTGCGAAAACGCGAGGATCAGATAGAGCACAGCATGCACAGGATTGCGCGCAGTGATCACCCGGAAGGCTGCAAACAGCAGCACAACCGAGAAGAGGTAGAAGAAACCAGTCTTGGCGTCCATGAATCGGGTCTTTATAGAAAGTCTGGCAAAGAGGCTGAAGCCTGCACCGCTCAGCGGTACTTTGCGTCCGCAGCCTTGGCTGCCGCAATTTCACCTTCGTACCGGTCGCCCACGGCCAGGAGCATGTCCTTCGTGAAATACAGATCGCCACGCTTTTCGCCGTGGTATTCAAAGATGTGCGTCTCCACGATGGAATCCACCGGGCAGCTTTCTTCACAGAAACCGCAGAAGATGCACTTGGTCAGATCGATGTCATAGCGAGTGGTGCGGCGGGAGCCATCGGCACGGACGTCTGACTCAATCGTGATCGCCATGGCGGGGCAAACGGCCTCGCACAACTTGCAGGCGATACAACGCTCTTCCCCGTTGTCATAGCGTCGCAGCGCATGCAGACCGCGAAAACGGGGTGAAAGAGGCGTCTTCTCTTCCGGGAACTGCACAGTCACCTTGCGGCGAAAGGCATAGCGGCCCGTGAGGGCCATGCCCTTGAGCAACTCCACGAGCATGAAGCTCTTGAAGAAATCCTTGAACGAAAAAGGTGCAGCAGCAGCAACAGCAGTCATTTGTGTCCCCGCTTATTTCCAGATATTCCAAGGCGAGAGCAACCACCCGCCGACAAACAACAAATACACCAGCGTGACTGGAATAAAGATCTTCCAGCCCAGACGCATGATCTGGTCATAACGGAAACGGGGGAAGGTCGCCCGGATCCAGATGAACATGGACACCACAAGGAAGGTCTTGATACCCAGCCAGATCCAGCCGGGAATCCAGTTGAACAACGCACTGTCGATGGGGGGCAGCCAGCCGCCAAGGAACATCAGTGCAGCCAGGATGGAAACGAGCCACATGCTGGCGTACTCAGCCAGGAAGAAGATCGCAAAGCCCATGCCGGAATACTCCACCATGTGGCCGGCCACGATTTCCGCCTCGCCTTCCACCACGTCAAACGGGTGGCGGTTCGTTTCAGCAACCCCAGAGATCAGGTAGACCAGAAAAATGGGCAGCAGCGGGAGCCAGTTCCAGGACAGGAAGGTCAGGCCCTTATCCGCAGCCATGCCACGCCCCTGCCCCATCACGATTTCGGTCAGGTTCATGCTACCGGAGACCATGATCACGACCAGGAAGCAGAAGCCCATGGCAATTTCGTAGCTCACCATCTGTGCGGAAGCACGCAGCGCACCGAGAAAAGCATACTTGGAGTTCGAGGCCCAGCCAGCGATGATCACACCATAGACCTCGATCGAGGTGATGGCCATGACCAGCAGCAGACCTGCATTCACATTGGCCAAGGCCACATCGGGGCCAAAGGGAATAGCCACCCAGGCAGCCAGTGCCGGCATGATGGCCATGACAGGTCCCAGGACAAACAAGCCCTTGCTGGCCGCCGTGGGCTGGATGATTTCCTTGGTCAACAGCTTCAGCGCGTCAGCGATAGGCTGCAGCAACCCCATGGGACCCACGCGGTTGGGTCCATGGCGCACCTGCATGAAGCCCAGGAGCTTACGCTCCCACAGCGTGAGGTAGGCCACCGCACCCATCAAAGGCGCCAGGATACAAACGATCTTGATCAGGATCCAGAGCACCGGCCAGACGATGCCAGTCCACCACCCAAAAGAAAGCAGGTTCAGGCCCGCGTTGTAGATCGCGTCGATCATGCGGCCACTCCTTCACGTGCCATGCGCGCGTCGGCAGTGAGCTGCAGCGACGTGGAACGGCGCACCAGGCCGTCCAGTTGATAGATGGATGCGACCACGGGTTCACCTGCTGCGGCTGTCGCAGCAACTGGCACCGTCTTCACAGCGTTCGACATCTGAGCAGCCGCCAATTGCGTGACCGTGCCCGCTGGCGCATTCGTGGCACGGGCCAGCACGTCCTGCGAGGTTTCAAAGTCGAAGCCCGGCACACCCAGCAGATTGGCCAGAACGCGCAGAACCTTCCATGCAGGACGGGTGTCACCCAGAGGGCGCACCACGGCGTGGAAGCTCTGCAGACGGCCTTCCGCATTGACGAAGCTGCCAGACGTTTCGGTGAACGGCGCAATTGGCAACAAAACGTCACTGAACTCCATATTGGCCTTGAAGGGGCTCAACGTGATCACCATGTCTGAACCAGACAGCGTGGCAGCAGCACTGGCGCCCGCAGCGGAGTCGTACACCGGCTCAGTATTGAGCAACAAGGCTGCCTTCAGACCACCGGAAAGCATCTGGCCCGCATTCAAGCCACCATTGACAGGATGAGCCCCCACGAACTGAGCACCCACCGTATTGGCGGCTTCCGTCAGGTAGCCGACGGATGCCCCCGTGTTCTCACCAATCCAGTTGGCCAGCGCCAGCATTTGCGTAGCCTGTGCATGGTGCGCAGCTGCGTTGCCCAACAAGAGCGCCTTGCGTTCGCCACCCAGCAGGGTACGGGCGATCGCCAAGGCACCCTCGGTCACGGCATCTGCCCCCGCAGGCGCAGAAGCACCTTTTTCCTGCGCCACCGCAGCAGCGATGCCGCCAAGCGCCGCCACCCATTGGGCAGCAGGCTGCAGCAGGGAGTGTTTCACCGGCATTGCCCAGTCAGCCAGGGCCGAATCGACCACACTGACCTGACAGCCGTGGCGTGCTGCCTGGCGAATGCGCTGGGCGAACAACGGATGGTCCTTGCGCAGGTTGGAGCCCACCACAAGCACACTCTGCAACGTGGACAACGAGGCAATGGACGTGCCAAGCCAGCGGATACCTTCGGGCGCTGCAAATTCAGCATTGCGCAGGCGGTAGTCGATGTTGTCACTGCCCAGACCACGCACCAGCGCAGAAGCCAGGTACAACTCTTCGACCGTGCTGTGCGGGCTCACCAGAGCGCCAATGCTGTTTGCGCCGTGGTCGTTCTTGATGTTCTTCAAACCGTTGGCGACGTATTCCAGTGCGGTCTGCCAATCGACCTGCCTCCACACCCCGCCCTGCTTGAGCATCGGCTGGGTCAGGCGTTCGTCGCTGTTGAGCGATTCGTACGAGAAACGGTCACGGTCGGCAATCCAGCATTCGTTGACAGCCTCATTCTCGAACGGCACCACGCGCATGACCTTGTGGTTCTTGACCTGAACAATCAGGTTGGAACCGGTCGAATCGTGGGGGCTCACCGAACGGCGGCGCGACAACTCCCAAGTACGGGCGCTGTATCGGAAAGGCTTGCTCGTGAGCGCACCGACAGGGCAGATGTCGATCATGTTGCCCGACAGCTCGGAGTCCACCGTATCACCGGTGACCGTTGTGATCTCCGAGTGCTCGCCGCGATGGATCATGCCCAGCTCCATCACACCGGCCACTTCCTGGCCGAAGCGCACGCAGCGGGTGCAGTGGATGCAACGGCTCATTTCCTGCATGGAAATCAGCGGGCCAACATCCTTGACAGGCACCACGCGCTTTTCTTCTTCGTAGCGCGAAGAAGAGCCGCCGTAGCCCACGGCCAGGTCCTGCAACTGGCATTCACCGCCCTGGTCGCAGATGGGGCAATCCAGCGGGTGGTTGATCAGCAGGAACTCCATGACCGACTGCTGGGCTTTGATGGCCTTGTCGCTCTTGGTGCGCACGATCATGCCCTGCGTCACCGGCGTAGCGCACGCAGGCATGGGCTTGGGAGCCTTTTCCACATCCACCAGGCACATACGGCAGTTGGCGGCGATCGAAAGCTTCTTGTGGTAGCAGAAATGCGGAATGTAGGTGCCCGCCTTCTCGGCCGCATGCATCACCATGCAGCCTTCGGCGACTTCCACTTTCTGACCGTCCAGTTCAATTTCAACCATATGTTTTCTCGCGATCAGACGGAGGTCGCGGCCTGCGGGGCCTTGTTCCGGATCAGTGCCTCAAACTCGGGACGGAAATGTTTGATCATGGCGCGCACAGGCATGGCAGCGGCATCGCCCAGCGCACAGATCGTGCGCCCCTGGATGTTGTCTGCCACAGAATTGAGCAGGTCCAGATCGCCTTCGCGCCCCTGACCGTGCTGAATACGGTCGATCACGCGCCACATCCAGCCCGTGCCTTCACGGCATGGCGTGCACTGGCCACAGGATTCGTGGGAATAGAAGTACGACAGGCGCAGCAGACTCTCGACCATGCTGCGGGAGTCGTCCATCACGATCACAGCGCCCGAACCCAGCATGGAGCCAGCCTTTGCAATGGAGTCGTAATCCATCGTGCATTCCATGATGATGGAAGCAGGCAGCACCGGGGACGAGGAGCCACCGGGAATCACTGCCTTGAGCTGGCGCCCCTTGCGCACGCCACCGGCCAGTTCGAGCAGCTTGGCAAACGGCGTCCCCATGGGCACTTCGTAGTTGCCGGGCTTTTCCACATCGCCCGAAACCGAGAAGATCTTGGTGCCACCGTTGTTGGGCTTGCCACACTCCAAGTAGGCTTGGCCGCCATTGCGGATGATCCACGGCACGGCCGCGAAGGTCTCCGTGTTGTTGATGGTGGTGGGCTTGCCGTACAGACCGAAGCTGGCAGGGAACGGCGGCTTGAAGCGCGGCTGGCCCTTCTTGCCTTCGAGCGATTCGAGCAGCGCAGTTTCTTCGCCACAGATATAGGCACCGAAGCCATGCGCCGCATGCAGCTGGAAGCTGAAGTTGCTGCCAAGGATCTTGTCACCCAGGTAACCGGCTGCGCGCGCTTCTTCCAACGCTTCTTCAAAGCGGTCGTAGGTCTGGAAGATTTCGCCGTGGATGTAGTTGTAGCCCACGGAGATGCCCATCGCGTAGGCCGCGATGATCATGCCTTCGATAACGATGTGCGGGTTGAACTGAAGGATGTCGCGATCCTTGCACGTGCCAGGCTCGCCTTCATCGGAGTTGCACACGAGGTACTTCTGGCCTGGGAACGAGCGGGGCATGAAGCTCCACTTGAGGCCGGTGGGGAAACCCGCACCGCCACGGCCGCGCAGGCCTGATTCCTTGACAGTGGCGATGACCTGGTCCTGCGTGAGCGGTTCACCGCCATCGGTGCCCAGGATCTTGCGCAGCGCAGCATAGCCGCCGCGCGCTTCGTACTCTTTGATGCTCCAGTTCGTGCCATCCAGGCCCGCATAGATCTGCGGGTTGATATGGCGGTCGTGGAAGCAGGTCTGGACGCCCGTGGCCTGGAACTGCGAGAGGATCTGTGCAGCGGCGGTCATGCTTGTCCCTCCGCCGCGCGCAGGCCGTCGACCAACTGGTCGAGCTTGTCGTTGTCCATGAAGCTGCACATCGTGCGGTCGTTGACCAGCATCACGGGCGCATCGGCGCAGGCGCCCAGGCACTCACACTGCTGCAGGGTGAACAGGCCATCGGCCGTGGTCTCGCCCATGGTCACACCAAGCTTCTTTTCAAGGTGGTGCAGCGCCTTCTGTCCGTCGCGCAGCTGACAAGGCAAGTTGGTGCACACGTTGAGCTTGTACTTGCCCACCGGCTGCTGGTTGTACATGTTGTAGAAGGTCGTGACTTCATGCACGGCGATCTGGGCCATGCCCAGATACTCGGCAATCACCGCTTCACTTTCAGCACTGACAAACCCCTGCTCCTGTTGCACGATAGACAGGCAGGCCATCACTGCAGACTGCTTCTGCTCGGCGGGGTACTTGGCCACTTCACGCGCAAAACGCGCGCGGGTCGATTCGGTAATCATCGGTCAATCTCTCCGAACACGATATCCATGGTGCCGATGATGGCGACGGCGTCCGCAATCATGTGGCCGCGGGCCATTTCATCGAGCGTGGCCAGGTGCGCGAAGCCTGGCGCACGGATCTTGAGGCGGTAGGGCTTGTTGGCGCCGTCGCTCACCAGGTAGATGCCGAATTCGCCCTTGGGGTGCTCCACGGCGGCATAGGCCTCGCCTTCGGGCACATGGAAACCTTCGGTGAACAGCTTGAAATGGTGGATCAGCTCTTCCATGTTGGACTTCATGGATTCGCGGTCGGGTGCGGCCACCTTGTGGTTGTCGGTGATGACCGGGCCGGGGTTGGCGCGCAGCCAATCCACGCACTGCTTGATGATGCGGTTGGATTCGCGCATTTCGTGCACGCGTACCAGGTAGCGGTCGTAGCAGTCGCCCGTCTTGCCCACGGGCACGTCGAAGTCCATGCGGTCGTAGACGTCGTAGGGCTGGGTCTTGCGCAGATCCCATGCGATGCCAGACCCACGGATCATGGGACCGGTCATGCCCAGGTTCAGCGCGCGCTCGGGTGGCACCACGCCGATGCCCACGGTGCGCTGCTTCCAGATGCGGTTGTCGGTCAGCAGGGTCTCGTACTCGTCTACGCAACCGGGGAAGCGCTTGGTGAAGTCGTCGATGAAATCAAGCAAAGAACCTTGGCGGTTCTGGTTCATGGCCTCCAGGGCCTTGGCGTTCTTGATCTTGCTGACCTTGTACTGCGGCATGGAGTCCGGCAGGTCACGGTACACACCGCCTGGACGGAAATACGCCGCATGCATGCGCGCGCCAGAGACGGCTTCGTACATGTCGAACAGGTCTTCGCGCTCGCGGAAGGTGTAGATCAGGATGGTGGAGCTGCCGCAGTCGTTGCCATGCGAACCCAACCACATCAGGTGATTCAGCAGGCGCGTGATTTCCGAAAACATCACGCGGATGTACTGCGCACGCAGGGGCACTTCCAGGCCCAGCAGCTTTTCGATGGCCAGGCAGTAGGCGTGCTCATTGCACATCATCGAAACGTAGTCCAATCGGTCCATGTAGGGCAGCGACTGGATGTAGGTCTTGTGTTCGGCCAGCTTTTCGGTGGCGCGGTGCAGGAGACCGATGTGCGGGTCGGCTCGCTGTACGACTTCGCCATCGAGCTCCAGCACCAAGCGCAGCACGCCGTGCGCCGCCGGATGCTGCGGACCAAAGTTCAGGGAATAGTTCTTGATTTCAGCCATGGTGGTTCACATGGGGCGCGGGCGCCTTAGTGCAGGCCTCCGTACTTGTCTTCGCGGATGATGCGCGGCGTGATCTCCCGCGGCTCGATCGACACGGGTTCGTAAACCACCCGGCGCAGCTCTGCGTCGTAGCGCATCTCAACATGACCAGACAGCGGAAAGTCTTTGCGGAAGGGATGGCCAATGAAGCCGTAGTCGGTCAGGATACGGCGCAGGTCGTTGTGGCCGTCGAACACAATGCCGAACAGATCAAACGCTTCGCGCTCGTACCAGTTGGCGGAGTTCCACAGGTCGGAGACCGAGGCCACCACCGGAAAATCATCATCGGCGCAGAACACCTTGACCCGCACACGCTGATTCAGACTGACGGACAACAGGTGCGAGACCACGCAGTAGCGGGCTCCTTCACGCACGGCATCGGCATATGCCGAATAGTCCACGCCACACAAATCGATCAGTTGCTCAAAGCGGCAACCTTCAGCGTCACGCAACACGCGCATGGATTCGAGGTAATCAGCCGCATCAACGACCAAGGTGACCTCATCCAACGCCACTGTGATCTGACGCACCATCGCCCCCAGGGCGGCGGCAATATTGTCTTTGAGTTTTTCAGGCCGAATGGCAACAGCGGTCATCATCAACCCTTCAGACACGAGCAATGGTGTTGGTACGGCGAATCTTCTGCTGCAGCTGGATGATCCCGTAGATCAACGCCTCCGCCGTGGGCGGGCAACCTGGCACGTAGACATCCACCGGAACAATGCGATCGCAACCACGCACCACGGAGTAGCTGTAGTGGTAGTAACCGCCGCCGTTGGCACACGAGCCCATCGACAACACCCAACGCGGCTCGGACATCTGGTCGTACACCTTGCGCAACGCAGGCGCCATCTTGTTGCACAGCGTGCCGGCCACAATCATGAGGTCAGACTGGCGCGGGCTCGCGCGGAACACTTCCGCCCCAAAACGACCAATGTCGTAACGCGCCGCCGCAGCATGCATCATTTCGACGGCACAGCAAGCCAAGCCAAATGTCATCGGCCACAGAGAGCCGGTCTTGGCCCAATTCACCACCGAGTCGTAACTCGTGGTGATGAAGCCTTCCTTCATCACGCCTTCAATCATTGCATCATCCTTGTTGAGGCTCGCTCATTCCCAATCCAGGGCACCCTTTTTCCACTCGCAGGCAAAACCCACAACCAGAATGGCCAGGAAAATAACGACCGCCACGAAACCAGCGATCCCCACCTCATGCAGCGTCACCGCCCACGGGAAGAGGAATGCAATTTCGAGATCGAACAGAATGAAGAGAATGGCCACAAGGTAGTAGCGCACATCAAACTTCATGCGCGCATCCTCGAAGGCTTCAAAGCCACATTCGTAGGGAGAGTTCTTCGCGGCATCCGGGCGGTTGGGGCCCAGTATGTAGCCGAGTACAAGGGGGACAACGCCTACGGCGATGCCGACCAAGATGAACAAAAGGACGGGGAGGTACTGATCGAGGTTCATCTTGAGGATGTGCTCACCGCTGTGGCCTTGCCCGTCAGGACCCGAGCCGGGTCATGCAGGCAGGCCTTTGTTTTGGTGCCGTCGGCGAGACTCGAACTCGCACAGCTTTCACCACTACCCCCTCAAGATAGCGTGTCTACCAATTTCACCACGACGGCTGATTTTTGCATCTGGATGGCATGAGGAACCTTGCGGTTTTGGCTTTCCAGACAATGCAGAATTCTACTCCGGAAAAACCCTGCTTCGGCTTACGGAGCCCAATTTAGTGCAGATTATTTGGTGGGGATCTGCGCTGCACCCGAGGCGGGCACGGCAGGAGCCACAGCAGCATCCGAAGCCGACAACGAAGGCGCACCTGCAGGCACTGCAGCAGCGGGATTTTCCAGCACGCTACCCGAACTGGCAGGACGCGCATTGCCGAAATAGGCCAGTGCCAGCGTTGCCACAAAAAACACCGCAGCCAGCACCGCCGTAGTACGCGACAAGAAGTTGGCGCTACCGCTGGCACCAAACAGGCTTCCGGAACTGCCACTGCCAAACGCTGCGCCCATATCGGCACCCTTGCCATGCTGGATCAGGATCAGGCCAATCATCCCCAAGGCCGTCAGCATCTGCACAGCCAACACCACATTCACGATCACGTTCATTCTCTGTTCACTCCTGATTGAATAGTTTGAAGGGCAGCCTCAACGGGCGGCCGCAATGATTTGAAGGAAATCGGGCGCTTTCAGCGAGGCACCGCCCACAAGGCCGCCATCGATATCCGGCTGGGAAAGCAACTGGGCGGCATTGGCCGCATTCATGCTGCCGCCGTACAGCAGGCGGATTCGATCCGCATGCTCGCTGGCCGCAGACAGCTGTGCCCGCAGCACTGCATGCACTGCCTGCGCCTGCTCAGGCGACGCCGTGCGGCCCGTGCCAATGGCCCAGACCGGTTCGTAAGCCACCACCACTTCGCTGATGCAGTGACCATTGAGGTGGATCACAGCCGCCAATTGACGCTTGACCACAACCTCGGTCTGCCCAGCTTCGCGCTCCTGAAGGGTCTCGCCCACGCAGACGATAGGCGTGATACCTGCCGCCAGTGCGCGTTGCGCTTTCTCGGCAACCACCACATCGGTTTCACCATGGTATTGGCGGCGCTCTGAATGCCCCACCAGCGCGTACCGCACACCAAAGTCTTTCAACATGGCGGCCGACACCTCTCCGGTGTAGGCACCTGCTTCGTGCTGCGATACATCCTGGGCAGCCACAGCCACCAAAGACCCCAACGCAGCAGCCTGCACCTGCGCCAGATAGGGTGCCGGCACCGCAACGGCCACGTCACAAACCGCGTCAGCCAGCCCCGCCAAGATGCCTTTCAGCAAAGCATCGTTGGCAGCCAGACTGCCGTTCATCTTCCAGTTACCTGCGATGAGTTTTCTCTTGTTTTTCATGATTACCACGTCAAAACAATCTTGCCAATGTGCTGATTTGACTCCATCAGCGCGTGGGCCTTAGCAGCCTCCGCCGCCGCAAATGTGCCGTGAATGACGGGCCGCACACGCCCCGCCACCAGCAGAGGCCACACATGCTCGCGCAATGCACGCGCAATCGCCCCCTTGAATGCCACAGAACGCGGACGCAAGGTGGAGCCAGTAATGGTCAGCCGGCGGCGCAGCACCAAACCCGCATTGAAGTCGCTCTTGATGCCACCCTGCACCGCAATGATGACAATGCGGCCGTCCTCAGCCAGGCACTGCACCTCGCGCGCCACGTAGTCACCTGCCACCATGTCCAGTACCACATCCACGCCTTTGCCCTGCGTGATGCGATTGGCTTCTGCCACAAAATCCTGCGTCTTGTAGTTGATGGCCTCGTGGGCCCCCAGCTGCAGGCATGCCGCACACTTCTCGTCGCTACCTGCAGTTGCAATGACCGTTGCGCCAAAGGCCCGCGCCAATTGAACAGCCGTCACACCAATACCACTGGTACCGCCTTGCACCAGCAGGCTTTCACCCGCCTGCAGATGCCCCCGATCGAACACATTGCTCCACACGGTGAAGAACGTCTCGGGCAGTGATGCAGCCTCAACATCGCTAAAGCCATCAGGCACCGGCAGGCACTGCACCACAGGCGCCACGCACCATTGGGCATAACCACCACCCGCCACCAGCGCACAGACGCGGTCACCCACCCGTATACCCGCCTCGGCCATGGCTGCAGCATCCCCCGACTCCACCACTCCCGCGACTTCCAGCCCCGGCAGGTCCGACGTGCCAGACGGAGGGGCATAGTGCCCCATCCGCTGGAGCACATCGGGGCGGTTGATACCGCTGGCAGCCACACGGATCAGCAGCTCACCGGCACCCGCCTGCGGCACGGGGCGCTCACCCAGGCGCAAGACCTCGGGTCCACCAAAGGAAGTGATCTCGACAGCACGCATATTGCGATTCATGGGACGGTCAATTTTTGAGTGATTTTGGCTACTAGCGCTTTATTTAAAAGCACAAGCAGCTACAAAATCAATAGCAAAAATCCGATCAGCCGACGATCTGCCCGGAACCGCCGTCCGAAGGCAAGGACTGTTGCTGTTGCTGCTGATCCGCTGGCTGACGGCCCCCGTCACGACCATGGTCACGGCGTGGTTCGCGGTCGCCGCGCTCTGCAGGAGCAGGACGGTCGCTGCCGCCGGCAGGACGATCGGCCAGCACCTTCATCGACAGCTTGACGCGGCCCTTCTCGTCGGTTTCCATGACCTTGACCTTCACGATCTGGCCTTCGGTCAGATAGTCACCCACGCGCTCAACGCGCTCGTGGGCAATCTGGCTGATGTGCAGCAGGCCGTCCTTGCCTGGCAGCAAATTAATCAGTGCGCCGAAGTCCAGGATCTTGGTCACAGGGCCTTCGTAGATCTTGCCAATTTCGACTTCGGCCGTGATCTGCTCAATCCGCTTCTTGGCCTCATCGGCCTTGGCTGCGTCAGTGGCGGCGATGGTGATGGTGCCGTCTTCCTCGATGTTGATCTGGCAGCCGGTTTCTTCGGTCAGCGCACGGATCACCGCGCCGCCCTTGCCGATCACGTCACGGATCTTCTCGGGGTTGATCTTCATCGTGTAAAGCTTGGGCGCAAAGTTCGACACCTCGGTCTTGGCTTCACCCATGGCCTCTTGCATCTTGCCCAGGATGTGCATGCGCGCTTCCTTAGCCTGGGCCAGGGCGACCTGCATGATCTCCTTGGTGATGCCCTGGATCTTGATGTCCATCTGCAGCGCGGTAATACCAGCCGTGGTACCCGCCACCTTGAAGTCCATGTCACCCAGATGATCTTCATCACCCAGAATGTCGGTCAACACGGCAAAACGGTTGGCATCCTTGATCAGGCCCATGGCGATACCCGCCACATGCGCCTTCATCGGAACGCCCGCGTCCATCAGCGACAGGCAGCCACCGCAGACCGATGCCATCGACGACGAGCCGTTGGATTCGGTGATTTCGGACACCACGCGCATGGTGTAGGGGAATTCTTCCTTCGTCGGCAACACGGCAATCAGAGCGCGCTTGGCCAGACGGCCGTGGCCGATTTCGCGGCGCTTGGTCGAACCCATGCGACCCACTTCACCGGTGGCAAAGGGAGGCATGTTGTAGTGCATCATGAAGCGGTCTTCATACTCGCCAGCCAGCGCATCAATGCGCTGGGCGTCGCGCTCGGTGCCCAGCGTGGTCACCACCAGCGCCTGGGTTTCGCCACGCGTGAAGAGCGACGAGCCATGGGCACGGGGCAGTACGCTGCCACGGATTTCGATAGGGCGCACGGTGCGCGTGTCGCGGCCATCGATCCGGGGCTCGCCGGCTAGGATCTGGCTGCGCACGATGCCAGCTTCGATATCGAACAGCATGCCTTCAACCTTGACAGCGTCGAACTCGACACCCTCAGCCTTCAAGGCTGCCATCACGGCCGCATAAGCTTCGCGGCAAGCCTGCGTGCGGGCTTGCTTGTTGCGGATCTGATAGGCAGCGCGCAGCTTGTCGTCGGCCAGGGCCACCACTTTGGCGATCAGGGTTTCGTCCTTGGCAGGGGCTTCCCACTGCCATACGGGCTTGCCAGCATCGCGCACCAGTTCGTGGATGGCGTTGATGGCCACATTGCCTTGCTCGTGGCCAAACACCACAGCGCCGAGCATGATTTCTTCGGACAGTTGTTGCGCTTCGGATTCCACCATCAGCACGGCGGCCTCGGTACCTGCCACCACCAGATCCATCTGCGAGTTTTTGCGCGCAGTCTGACCAGGGTTGAGCACGTATTCGCCGTTGATGTAGCCCACGCGTGCGGCGCCGATAGGACCGTTGAACGGGATGCCAGAGATGGCCAGGGCTGCACTGGTGGCGATGAGGGCTGCGATGTCAGCATCCACTTCGGGGTTCAACGACACCGTGTGGATGACCACATGCACTTCGTTGAAGAAACCTTCGGGGAACAGCGGGCGGATCGGACGGTCGATCAGACGGCTGGTCAGGGTTTCGTGCTCGCTGGGCTTGGCTTCGCGCTTGAAGAAGCTGCCAGGGATCTTGCCTGCAGCGTAGGTCTTCTCGATGTAGTCCACCGTCAGGGGGAAGAAGTCCTGTCCTGGCTTGGCACCCTTGGATGCCACCACGGTGGCCAGCACCACGGTGTCATCAATGTTCACCAGCACAGCGCCGGACGCTTGGCGGGCGATCTCACCCGTTTCCATGATGACGGTCTTGTCACCCCATTGGAAGGTCTTGGTGACTTTGTTGAAAATGCTCATGTTCAGCTCCTGTTTTAATAGCTGGTAGCGCGCTACCAGATTGGCTTGGAGAGCAATTCAGAACACGATGCCATTCCAGGGAACCTGCACACCAACCCATGGCGGCAACTTCATTGGAATGACACAGCTTCGCTCTGTTTTGCGACTCCGAAGTAAAAAACGCCTGAGCTAGCGGACTAACCCAGGCGTTTTCGCATGCGATTGCAATTACTTGCGCAGACCCAGCTTGGCGATCAGCGCGGTGTAACGGTCAGCGTCCTTGGCCTTCAGGTAGTCCAGCAGCTTGCGACGACGGCTCACCATGCGCAGCAGGCCACGGCGACCATGGTGGTCCTTGGCATGCGTCTTGAAGTGAGGGGTCAGTTCGTTGATGCGGGCGGTCAGCAGGGCCACCTGCACTTCTGGGCTACCAGTGTCATTGGCAGCACGGGCGTTCGCCTTGACGACTTCGGCCTTGATGGAGGATGCGATCATTATTTTTCCTTGATAAGGCCCGCAAAGGAAGCTGGGCCGTGGTTTTTACTTGCGCCAGCGGCTGGAACGGCTGCAGGCGTGCGTCTTGCACCATGCAAAACCAGCTGAGTATAACCCAGCCGCATTTTCACCTTGCCAAGCACAACCCGATCCGGAAACACTACACACATTCATTTTCGACCGAAAACCGCATGATGCAATCTCAGCGCACTCCCCACCACACCACTCCTCACACCCTGCATCAGAGCCTGCTTGCCTTGCTGGCTGCAGGTATCGCGCTAACACTACTCACAGGCGTCGGCGTCGCGCAGGCCAAAGGCTCCACAGACGATAAAACCCATGTAGCCAAAACCTCTCCCGGGAAAAAAAGCGTGAGCAAGGTCACCTACCAACGCAGCACCTCTGAAGAGACAGCGGCCGAACGCGACCGTCGTATGTTCCGGGAGTGCCGAGGCCTGCACAACGCCGGGGCCTGCAGGGGATACACACGCAAGTGACAGGCTGAAGCCAACCTCTCGTCGGCGTGTAGGTGCCACCCGTCACCTAACCTGACTACCACGCACCTTATCTTCGTAGGATGACGATATGCAAGTACTGCCCCCCTCTCTTCCACCGCAAATGCAGACACGCTCTCGGCCAAGTCGTGGATTCACCGTGATCGAGTTGATGATTGTTGTAGCCATTGTGGCCGTGCTGGCAGCTTTGGCTGGACCAAGCTTTAGAGACTTGATGGACGGCTTCAGGGTCAGGGCTGCGACCGAGGAGATAACAAACAGTATTTATTTAGCCCGCTCAGAAGCAATCAAGCGGGGAGGACTTGTCTCCGTGAGAAAGAATTGCGCCACCGGGACCGTCCAACAATGGGAATGTGGATGGATTGTTTTTACGGATGCAAATAATGATGGGATTCTGAACGGAACAGATGCAGTCCTGCAGACGTTTCCAAACTTGCCCAATGTCAACGTTAACCACCTTTTCAATGGTGCATTTTACAAAGTGGATCGCTGGGGACAGATCAACGGACTTGGGGCTGCCAGTTTCAGCGTCACACCCCAGCCGCTGGGCGTAGCGTCGAGGCATGCAACAGCTCTGTGCATTTCTTCAGGTGGCCGCATTAAAGCAACGAAAGGAGCAACCACATGTCCGTGAAAAATAATCGACAACGCGGTGTTAGCCTGATTGAATCGCTTGTTGCTATTGTCGTTACAGCGCTAGGCATTTTGGGAATTTTGGGGGTACAACTTCGCACACTCGCGGACACACAGACAGGGGTACGGCGTGCGCAAGCCATTCGACTGATTGAAGACCTGAGCGAGCACACCAAGGTGAACCCCAATGCCCCAGGAAATATCAACAGCTATTTAATGAACTGGGGCGCAACACCTACAGCACCTGTTGATTGCAAAACTACACCCTGCAACTCTCAACAGCTGGCCCTCTATGACGTCTCACGCTGGCGTCAGGCCGTTACCAACGCACTTCCCAATTCGGACGTCAATGTCTTTATTGTTCCAGATGAGACCGTCGCAAACAACAATCGACAATTGGGGGTTATGGTTAGCTGGCGAGAAAATGAGAAAGATACGGGAACAGGCGCTGTTTTCAAAATTACAAACACAGAAACAGGCAGTGTTTCCTGCCCCGCAAACAGCATCTGCCATCTTCAGTACATTCAACTGACAGCCCGTTGCGCGCCCTACACAATGGGAGGCCCGACCTTGCCGCAGACTTTTTGCCCTGGAGTCTGAACAATGAAAAAAAACTATCTCCCAAGATCTGAAAATCTATCCACTCAACATGGCGCCACACTGGTGGAGTTATTGGTTGGAATTACCATTGGCCTTATGACGATTGCCGTTGCTGCCAGTGCACTGATGATTTCGCGCGGGGTATCTGGCACTGTGAGTGATGCCAGCCAAATTCAACAACAAGCCTCTTATATCTTTCGCATTATTGGACAGCAACTGCGGCAAGCAGGTTCGATGCGCCTGGATCTGGCTGCCAATAAGGGACCTACCGATCCCATTGACCCTGCAGATGTTGTTGCTTTCACTCCAGATATATCACTTCACTCGCTGACAGCATCTACACCGCCAATCTCTGGAAAAGACTCACCAACAGCGTCTGAATACAAACTCTCTGTCGCATATCAGAATTATGCCGAACCGAGCTTCACCTCCGCATCCAACGTTTCTTTTTTCCGCGACTGCCTCTCCAACGCACCGAATTTGCCGGTAGCCCCTCTTGAACAGAACATCCTCCAGAGCCAGTTCATTCTACAAGGTGAGGAATTTCGCTGTGCCGGAACAGGCATTGGATCACAAGCGCTGGCCCGCAATATCGCAGACTTCCAAGTCAACTACCTTCGGCAAACGGATAGCACTACAGGCGCTCCGAAAATTCAAACTGTCAATGCAACCACGATTGGAACTGCCTGGAATACTGTTTATGGAGCAGATGTATGCATCGTACTTTATGGCGATGAACCCATCGATATGCCCGCCGGCAGCTCCTACACTGGCTGTGATGGCACTGCCGTCAATATGAGCAGTACCGGCACACTTCCGGCCAATCGAAAAAATCGCCTTCACATTACCTTTCGCACCACATACCAGTTGCGAAGCCAAGGGCTGACGGGCTGATTACGGACAATGACCATCATGCAAAGCATGTCAAAAAAAACCCCTCAATTACAACGTGGCATTTCTCTATTCGTAGTAATAGTTATTGTCATGCTCTCAGCTTTATTGGCAATGTGGGGTTCCAGAACCTCTCTGTTCAATGAAATGATTGTTGGCAACGACGCCGACTACCAGAGAGCTTTTGAAGCAGCGCAAGCGCTCGTCCAGGATGCAGAATTCGACATCCGTGGTGAGCGACCAGATGGGACCGCCTGCGTCCCGGCCGCAGGTAAACCCGAGGTATGCAGAGTTCCTGACGCGGTAGTAAATAAAGTATGGATACCCACTGAAGACAAGGAAATTGGGAACATTTTGAGCGAACTGGATGGTGCAACTACAAAATGCATCAAGGGAATATGCCTGAAACGTACAGGCAATCAGGATTTCTGGAATGACAAGACCACATTGACTGCACTAATGGTGGATGGTGTTGGGGCGCGCTATGGCCAATTTACTGGCGCCGAGGCAGGCAGCAAAAGCAACCCAATCCTGAAATTAAATCAGCCAGGAGATGATGCCACCAAAGGCGGCTGGTACTGGATTGAAATTCTTCCCTACGATAACAATGCAGGGAATACAGGCCTTATCACCAATGGCTCCAACAGCCTTGCACTAAACCTCCTTCCAAGCGTCGCATATCGCATCACTGCCGTAGCTCGTGGGCTTAAACCGAGTACGCAGGTTGTGCTGCAGTCAACTTTTGTTCGTCAGAAAATGAAAAACTGACAGGAGAATTTTATGAAAAAATCGCCATTATTCAAAAAAACGGCCATCGGCGCTCTGATTGCTGCAGTCTGCACCCCTCAAGTAACGCTAGCTGACCCCCTGGATTTTTCAACACTTCCCCCGGGTTTGGTATCCATACCCCCGACACCGAATGTCATTCTGTCTGTAGATGATTCCGGGAGTATGAGCGAACAAGTAGGAGGCGGGGATACCAAGACCAAGATGTTCCGCTTGAAAGAGGCTCTCGCAGTCGTATTCAATGACAAACTGCTGTTGCCCGATGGGAAGATTCGCTTGGCATGGCAGGTGATGCACAACAATGGTGGATCCACTGGGGCAGGCAATCTGACTGCAGGTGCTGTCAACTCCATGAAAGTTCTTGACGACACCCATCGGACCAATTTTTTGAGTTTCGCGGGTAGCCTTTCAGCAAATAGCGGAACACCATCTCACCGGATGATGAAACAAGCCTACACCTATATGAAAGTGGGTAAGAGCTTGAATAGTCCTTGGGCCTATACACCTGGGACAAAGGAAGAACCTTACTTGGGTTGCCGCCGCTCATACCACATTTTCATGACCGATGGCGGCTGGAACGGCTATGCCGCCAGCGAACTGCCTGGAGAGGCAGACAATGTGAATTACACACTCCCAGACGGGCAAATTTACGATACAGCATCTGATCAAACCAACGTCTATCGGGGTGCGCAAGGTAATTTATTAGCAGATTGGGCCATGAGAATGTGGCGTGAAGATTTGCAGACAGGCATTGACGACTTGATCAAGCCCAGTACAACTGATGGAGTTCCCTCTACAGAAACCTTTGGTTCAACCACATTACAACGGTACTGGAATCCGAAGCACAATCCAGCCAAATGGCAGCACCTCGTAAACTACACCATAGGGTACGGCACCGATGCTTATTCGTGGCCAAGCGCACCCAAATGGTCGATGGCAGATGATGACAACTACGGTGCGGGCGGAGATTACTCAAAGCTCGTCGCAGGCACAACGACCTGGGTACCCACAGTACTCCAAAATCTTAATTCCAACAATCCTGCCGAACTTTGGCATATTGCAATTAATAGTCGCGGAAAATTCTACCCTACCGGCCCTGGCCGTAAATATGACTTAAAAGAAGCATTCAAAAAGATTCTTGAAAATATTAATCTTGAAAATACGGCCGATGTAGCCAGTATGGCAGGTAGTTCCAGCACCAACATCCGAACTGATCTTCAGCGATTTACTGCAGGCTATGACCCAAAGAAGTGGTCAGGGTATGTAAGAGCCGATAAAATTGACACGTCAGGCAATACATCGCCTGATCCAGGATGGGGAGTTGTGAGCGGCAGCACCCATAAAACTACCGCCAACAAGCTGGATCTTCGGGACATTTCAACCCGGGTGATTTTGACCACAAATGACGATACCAACCAAGGCGTATCTTTTGAATGGGAAACTGGGACGACAAAATTGAGTGCAACTCAGAAGACACTTCTTGACGGTGGTAGTCTTGGGGAAAAGCGTACCAATTTCATAAGGGGTGAAAGGACCTATGAAGAAGGTACTGCCAGTAAACCATTTCGCGTACGCGACTCACGGCAGGGAGATATTGGAAACTCCAGTATCTGGTACGTCGATAAGCCTGCTAGCAATTACTCGTTCAAAGGTTATAAATCCTTCGTTTCTACGCACAAAAACCGACTGCCGATGGTCTATGTAGGCGGCAATGACGGCATGCTGCACGGTTTTTCTGGAGTCGATGGGGAAGAGCAGATTGCATACATTCCCAAAGCAGTCGTTCCTGAACTCGCTAAGTTAAGCGAACCCGGTTACGTTCATCGCTACTACGTAGATGGCTCTCCGTTCACAGGTGATGCAAACCTGGCAGATAGTGCATCGCCACCAGATTGGCGAACCCTTCTGGTTGGCACCTTGGGAGCAGGAGGCAAGGGGTATTTCGTGCTTGATGTTACCCAGCCTGGTGGGAAGTCAGGTACTCCCGCAACGACCTTCGCCACTGTCAATGCCAAAGACTTGGTTGTAATGGACAAAACCTTGCACCCCAGCGCGCCATTGACGGCAGGCAGCGACGATGAGGACATTGGTCATATTTTCCATCCTCCCGTCATGGATGACAACAATCCATTCAAAGCCAGCCAAGTCGCAATGATGAACGACAATCGGTGGGCTGTAATTATGGGCAATGGTTATAACAGTAAAAATGAGCGGCCCGTTCTACTGATTCAATATTTGGATGGCCTCAAAGAATTGGTGAAAATTGTTGCTACAGGGAACCAAAAAATCAGCTCCCCAATTAATGCTACTCTCGACACCAATGTCATTGCCAACGGCCTTTCGGCACCCAAACCAGTGGATATCAACAGCGATGGTAAAGTGGATATCGTTTACGCTGGTGATCTGAAAGGCAATCTCTGGAAGTTTGACCTGACCAGCCCCAATGCCAGCGTCTGGTCGGTCGCAGCATGGGGAAGCACCGATGCCACACCTTGTGCCTGGAAAACCTCTATTTGTAAACCTTTGTTTACTGCAGAGTACTCTGGAAAGCGGCAGCCCATCACTGCACCTCCCACCGTCAAGGCGAATGACCGTGGTGCGGGCGGCATGATGGTGGCCTTTGGTACCGGAGCTAATCTCACTGACAATGATCGGAGCAGTACGGATGTGCAGTCTGTCTATTCCATTCTTGACAACACACACTACAAAATCAATTCTGGCAAGCTTGTCATCAATACAGATATATCCGACGATGGTGTGATTCCTACTGCTGTCAGTGGAACCAGCGATCTGGTCAAGCAAGACATGGTGGATACCACAGGTATTGCAGGTCAAGGAGTGAGTTCTGCTCGGCGCTTCTGGCAAATGACCCAGAATAATGTCAACTACGATGCTACCAAAGGCCCCGTGAAGAAAGGCTGGTACTTCAATTTCCAAGTAACCAGCGAGCGTGTGCTGCGTCCGATAAGTTTCTTCGATGCAAGCAACAATTTGATGGTGTTTTCAGTTACTCCCGCGTACGGTGGCAACGGTTCCACTGACGAAACCTGTGAACCGGCAGGCACGCCAGAGAAAGCCTACCTTACCTTGCTCAATATCATGGATGGCAAGAAACCAGGCGTACAAGTTATGGACCGCAATGGCGATGGCTTCTACAACACCACAGACGATGGCGTGTCACGGATGACACTGCCACCCGGAGCTGTCAGCAATGTAGCCGGCAAAAAAACCATTACGCTCTCTGGAGGAGACAACAAGCCCGACAAGCTTGCACGCATGCCTGAGCAACCTGCACGCCCCAGCTGGCGCCAGCTGCAATAATCGGTGCGTCAACCAGAGAGCAAAATCATATGCACAAAAAGCACCAGGGCTTCACGCTGATCGAGGTGATGATTGTGGTGGCCATCATTGGCATACTCACCGCAATCGCCATACCTTCGTACAGCGAGTACATCCGACGCGGGCACCGTGCTGACGCGCGCGCTGGATTGCTACAGGCGCAGCAATGGTTGGAGAGAGCCTCCACTGCCACCGGTAGTTACCCAACCGCGCTGCCAAGCACGCTGACTTGGGCTGGGGATGCCACCAAGCGATACACCATAGCCATTGGGGGCCCTGCTACGACCTCATCGTTCACGTTAACGGCGACGCCTCGGGCAGGCACGCCCCAGGTAGGTGACAAATGCGGCAACTACACATTGACCCACACAGGGATACGAGGTGCCAACGGGAAAATCCAAAGTGATGCTGGCTTTGATGCCACCTGCTGGAACAAATAGCCACTAAGCTACCATCTTGGGCGCCATGATTCACAAAGCGCCCCCTCACATCCACCAAGCGCTTGGGCTCGCCACCCAGGCGCTTTTTGTTTCCAACCCCAACCCGCGTGTTGGCTGCGTGCTTGTCTCTCCAAGCGGCGAAGTGATAGGCCAAGGGTTCACGCAGCGTGCGGGTGGGCCGCACGCTGAAGTGGTGGCCTTGCGCGACGCCAGCGGCAAGGGGTTCGATACGTCGGGCGCCACAGCCTATGTCACGCTGGAGCCCTGTTCCCACCACGGGCGAACCGGCCCCTGCTGCGATGCACTCATCCAAGCGGGTGTTGCCAAAGTGGTGGCCTCGTTGGCGGACCCAAACCCTTTGGTGGGGGGGCGCGGGTTTGACCGGCTGCGTGCGGCAGGGGTTGAGGTCGTGGTCGGCCCGGGGGCTGAAGAATCCCGAGAACTCAACATCGGTTTTTTCAGCCGCATGATCCGGGGTACACCCTGGGTGCGGCTGAAAGTTGCAAGCTCGCTGGATGGCACCACCGCCCTGAACAATGGCGCCAGCCAGTGGATCACGTCCCGCGCTGCCCGGGCGGATGGGCATGCGTGGAGGGCCAGGGCGTGTGCTGTATTGACGGGCATTGGCACTGTGCTGGATGACAACCCCCGGCTTGACGTCCGCGAAGTGCCTACGCCACGCCAGCCCCATGTGGTGGTGGTGGACAGCCAGTTGCAGTTGCCGACCGACACCAATCTGCTGATGAACGGGCGCGATTGTTATGTCTACACGGCCTCCGAAAACGAAACCAAGAAGGCAGCCTTGCAAGCCTGTGGGGCCACGGTGATCCACCTGCCCAATGCGAACGGCAAGGTCGATCTTTCGGCAATGCTTCAGGACCTGGGCCAACGGGGCATCAACGAGCTGCATGTAGAGGCCGGGCACAAGCTCAATGGCTCTCTGGTCCGAGAAGGCCTGGTCGATGAGCTGTTGTTGTACCTGGCACCACGGCTTTTGGGTGCAGGACGGGGGATTGCAGACTTTGGCCCGCTGACGGCCTTGGCCGATGGGCTGGCGCTGGAATTCAAGTCCGTAGAGACCTTGGGCGCGGACTTGCGTGTTGTGGCACGCGTGCAGGGGCGCGACAGTTTCTAACACCTCCACCCTGCCCGCACGCACAGGCTTCGCAGTGCGGATGGTGAAAGACAAACGGGTGAGGCAACGGCTGAACAGCAGCAGCAGGTGGACTCTCACGGCGTAGCCCAGTGGGAATGCCTGCAAGACAATGCTCTGCACCATCGCGCGATAGGCCCTCATCTGCGCAGCACGAAGATATGCCAGATAGCTACCGTCACCCAGCTCACCCACCTGTCCCGGCAAATCCCATTGCCCCCTACCCCTCCACATCACACCAAAACAGTGCAAAACAACGCACCATCCTTTGGCGCGATTTTTGCTTCAACTTGGTGCAAATCTGGTAGCCAGGCTCAAAACGCACCAGAACAGATCAACCAATCGCGCGAGGACGTTATGGAAGCACTCAAACAGGGCACTGATGCCCTGTTCATTCTTCTGGGGGCCATCATGGTGCTGGCCATGCATGCAGGGTTTGCCTTTCTGGAACTGGGCACGGTTCGCAAAAAGAACCAGGTGAATGCGCTGGTCAAGATCCTGGTGGACTTTTCGGTGTCCACCGTGGTGTATTTTGTGGTGGGCTACAGCGTGGCCTATGGCACGCATTTCTTTGTGAGCGCGGAATCGCTGGCGCAGCAAAACGGCTACGCACTGGTCAAGTTCTTCTTCCTGCTCACTTTTGCGGCTGCCATTCCGGCGATTGTGTCGGGCGGGATCGCGGAGCGGGCCAAGTTCTGGCCCCAGCTGATGGCCACGGCGGTCATTGTGGGGTTTGTGTATCCGTTCTTTGAAGGCATTGCCTGGAACCAGCACTTTGGGGTGCAGGCCTGGATCAAGGGACTAACGGGCGAAGAGTTCCACGACTTTGCGGGCTCCATCGTCGTGCATGCCATGGGCGGGTGGATCGCCCTGCCGGCCGTGATCCTGCTGGGCTCGCGCGCCAACCGCTACCGCAAGGACGGGGCCATCTCTGCACATCCGCCTTCCAACATCCCGTTTTTGGCGCTGGGCGCCTGGGTGCTGGTGGTGGGATGGTTCGGCTTCAATGTGATGAGCGCACAGACCGTGGACAAGCTCTCCGGCCTGGTAGCGGTGAACTCGCTGATGGCCATGGTGGGCGGCACGTTGGCGGCGTTGGTGCTGGGCAAGAACGACCCGGGCTTCGTGCACAACGGCCCGCTGGCCGGGCTGGTGGCTGTGTGCGCGGGGTCGGACCTGATGCACCCGCTGGGAGCGCTGGTGGTGGGTGCCGTGGCAGGAGCAATCTTTGTGGTGATGTTCACGCTCACCCAGAACCGCTGGAAGATCGATGACGTGCTCGGCGTGTGGCCGTTGCATGGCCTGTGCGGCACATGGGGCGGGCTGGCAGCAGGCATTTTCGGCAGCAAGGCGCTGGGTGGGCTCGGTGGTGTGAGCTTCTCGGCCCAGTTGATCGGCAGCACCCTGGGCGTGGCCTGGGCGCTGGTGGGTGGCCTGGTGGTGTATGGCATTCTCAAGAGCACGGTGGGCCTGCGGCTCACGCAGGAAGAGGAATTTGACGGGGCTGACCTGTCGATCCACAAGATCAGCGCCACGCCAGACCGCGAAGTGAGCTGGTAAACCCGGTAAGACGCTGAGGAGGCAGCTGCCAGCCTGGGCAGCCACTGTGGCGGAGTTGGCGCCGCGTCTGACAAGCGCGGCCACCGCCACACGGTCACAATCGCGCCATGCTTTTATCGACACCTGCCATTCCAGCGTTTCTGGGCAACACGGCCCGCTACGGCTGGCTGGCGCTTTTGGCCGTCATCGTCGCAGGCGCAACCAGCGGCTGCGCCGGCCTGCCCAAGGACGTGGAGCGGCCAGTGTCGAGCGCCCTGACCTCCCCCGCAGGGACGCCCCTGGGCCAACTCGTCGAGGATCGCCGGGCATCGGCAGGCGGCCGCCACCCCTCGGGGTTCCTGCTGCTCAGTGGGCCACAGGCAGCCTACAGCAGCCGCCTGGCGCTGGTAGATGCCGCGCAGAAAACGCTGGACCTGCAGTACTACGCCATCCATGCCGACGCCAGCACCGAGCGCCTGCTGCTCAGCGTGGTGGCCGCAGCCCGGCGCGGCGTGCGTGTGCGGGTGCTGCTGGACGATTTTCACAGCGTGGGCCGCGATGCGCAGGTGATGCGCCTGGCCTTTGTACCCAACATCGAGATGCGCATGTTCAACCCGCTCACCGGGGCACGGGGCTCGCCGCTGGGGCGCATGTTCAGCGCGTTGAGCGACTTTTCGCGGGTGCAGCAGCGCATGCACAACAAGCTCTTCATCGCCGACAACGCCATGGGCGTCACCGGGGGCCGCAACCTGGGGGACGCCTATTTCGGCAATGCCGACTCCGGCAATTTTGTGGACCTGGACGTGCTGGCAGCAGGGCCTGTGGTGCAGGATCTCTCCCGCAGTTTCGACAGCTATTGGAACAACGAGCGCGCCTACCCCGTGCAATCGCTGGTCACGCGGGAGGAACTGGACATTCTGCGCGAGCGCATGCGCAACTCGGATGCCGTGCAGCGCGAGCGTATCGCAGGCCAGGGTGGCGCCCTGGCACCGGACAGTCAGCCCGTGCAAGACGGCCGGCGCACCACCGCCGCCCAGCGTGCGCGCATCTGGGACTACCAGCCCATGGACCTGGCGCAAGCGCAGTTCACCTGGGCCCCTGCGGCGGTGCTGGTGGACAAGCCTGCCAAGATTCCGCCCGATGGCACCTCCCTGGCCGCGCTGCCTGAAAAGCCCCCGGCCCGGGCCACCCCCCTCGCCGTCGTGTCGCGGGGCGCTGCGCGTGCGCCAGCCAAGGCCCCCACCGAAGCCCTGACCGTGGCGGCCGGTGCCGCTGCCACCCCCGAATCGTCAGCGTCCAATCCCGCCAACGGCATCCCATCGGCCACTGCAGCAGTGTCTACCCCCGACCCTGCAACTCTTGATGCCCAGACCGATACCGTGGTGGATGGACTGCTGCACCTCATGGGACAGGCGCGGCGCGATCTGCTCATCATTTCGCCCTACTTCGTGCCAGGGCCCGACATGAAGCAGGCCTTTGCAGCCGCACGCGCGCGGGGCGTTCGGGTGCGGGTGCTCACCAACTCGCTGGCCTCCAACGATGCACCCATTGCCCACGCAGGCTATGCGCGCCACCGGCCCGATCTGCTGGCCATGGGCGTCGAGCTGTACGAAATGCGCAGCGAGCTCACGGGCGTGCTGCGCGGAGCACTGGGCTCCACGGGCAGCACGGGGGGGCGTGATGGGACCAGCGGTGCGGCCAGCTCTGTCGGCAGCTCACGCGCTATGCTGCACTCCAAGATTCTGATCATGGACGGCCGCCTGCTGGTGGTGGGTTCGATGAACCTGGACATCCGCTCGCAGCGCCAGAACACGGAGATCGCGCTGCTGATCCGCAGCAGCGACCTGTCACGCCGCGCCACCACGCAGATCGAAACCGCGTTGCGCGAAGCCGCCTGGCATGTGCAGTTGCGCGACGGTGGCAAGCTGGTGTGGCACGCCCCCGAGGGCAGCGGCCTGCCAGATGCCACCACCGAACCCGATGCCAGCGCACCACTGCGGCTGATGCTGCAACTGCTGGGCCCGCTAGCGCCGGATCACCTGCTTTAGTCTGCGTTGAAAGCACCGCCGGGCAGCGCCGCCACCCATGCGGTGATCGCCCGCTGGTCCGTCATCGTGCGCACGTGCTGGTAGGCCACCTCGGCCTCCGGGAAGCGTCTGCGCAGGAGGTTGAGCCATTGTTTGAGCCGCCCCGCCCGCTGGCGTGGCTCCAAGTCGTCACACACCAATTGCCAGAAGGCCGCCAGGTGCGGCAGCAGGTCGGCCCAGGCCACCGTGTCCGCGCCGGGCTGCCCCGCATCCGACGCGCGGATGGCCCGGGCCAGGCCGGGGTCTGCCACCATGCCGCGCCCGAGCATCAGCGCATCGCAGCCCGACACTTCGCGGCAGCGCTGCGCGTCAGCCACGGTCCAGATCTCGCCATTGGCCACCACGGGGATGCCGACCGCCGCGCGGATGGTGGGGATGTGCTCCCAATACGCTGGGGGCCGGTAGCCGTCGGCCTTGGTGCGGGCATGCACCACCAGCTCAGCAGCGCCGCCCGCCTGCATGGCCTGCGCACATTCGCGCATCAGCCCGGTGTCGTTGAAACCCAGGCGCATCTTGGCGGACACGGGCAGGTGCAGAGGCACGGCGCGGCGCACAGCGGCCACCACGGTGGCGATGCGTTCGGGCTCCTGCAGCAGCGCCGCGCCCCCGCCGTGGCGGTTGACAACCTTGGCCGGGCAACCAAAGTTCAGGTCGATCCCCTCAGGCCCCAGGGCTGCCAGGCGTGCGGCGTTCTCAGCCATGCAGACGGGATCAGAGCCCAGCAGCTGCGCACGCACCGGTACACCGGCCAGCGTGCGGCTGCCGTTGTGCAACTCCGGCACGTAGCGCAGAAACACCTTGTCCGGCAGCAGCGTGCCAGTGATGCGGATGAACTCCGAGACGCAGCGGTCCACCCCGCCCACGCGGGTCAGCACATCACGCAGCACAAAATCCAGGAGCCCCTCCATGGGGGCAAGCAGCAAGGTCATCGCGAGAAAGGTCGCCGGGCCCAGCACCCCAGCACAGGGCGCGGCCCGCACACAGCCAAAAAATGAATCAAACAGGGCCCTAGCGCTTTACGGATAAGCGCAAGCAGCTATTAAATAAATAGCAAATACCGCTTTCGCAGCCATGCTACGACCAGGGGCAGCCCGCCATTGTGCGGCAGCGAGGTCATCACAGCGTCATGGCGGCTTGCTGCAATCACCGCCATTCACCCGTGAATGGAGACCCCCATGCTGCTACAAAAAACCGAAAAGCCCGCCTGGAACTCTTGCCCGGCGTACGCACCCTGAGCCTGCGGGAGCGTTCTCTGCTGCTCCTGGTGGATGGCAAGCCGCTGTCCGACCTGCAGGCCATGTACAACGGCATCGGCGCGCAGATTGTCGACAACCTCATGCGCCAGGGCTACCTGGCCGGCCCGGCCGATCTACCGCCGCCCTCCGCCGCGCAAACCGCTGCACACAACAAGCCATCCATCCAGCGCCCGGAGCCCGGCGATGCCCTGCGCTCCCTGGCCGGTGCACGCATGTACCTGTTCGACACCTGCGAGCGTCTGTTTGTGCGCCGCGACCCCGTGCTGGCGCAGCAGTTTCGCGAGGCGCTGCGCGCCGCCAAGGACCGCGCGAGCATGCTGGACGTGGGCGAAGCCATGTTTGAAGAAGTAGCGATGACCGCGGGGGCCGAACGTGCTGCCAGCCTGCGCGAAAGGTTCGAGCAGTTGCTGCCTTCTGCGCCTTCGGCCTCCGAGCCGTTTGATTCGACCCAACCCTCAGCACTGGCTTGAGGGGTAGGTTTTTTGAAACGTGTCTTGCGCAAAACAGGGTTCAGGCAAGCGGTTCACCCCATGCCGAGGCGGCTGTTGCATCCCGACTTGCGTAGGTCCTGTGAAAATGATGCCGTGATCAGGCCGCAGCCAGCCGCCACAACGAAGTGACCTCCGCCGCGCGGGCAGCGTGCAGGGCGTCACCCGCATCGGCCGCCTTGGCATGGTGCGGCTTCACATCGTGCCGGCCACGCACCACCAGCCCCGCATCGGCAATCCATTCGAGCAGTTGCGCGCGTGGGCGCAGGCCCAGGTGTTCGGCCAAGTCCGACAGGATCAGCCAGCCCTCGCCGCCAGGCTCCAGATGGTCGGACAAACCCGCCAGAAAGCCTTTGAGCATGCGGCTGCCTTCGTCGTACACCGCGTGCTCAATGGGCGAACTGGCCCGTGCGGGCACCCACGGGGGGTTGCACACCACCAGGGGCGCGCGGCCGGGCGGAAACAGGTCGGCCTGCAGCAGCTCAACCTGTAGCATGACACCGAGGCGCTGCAGGTTCTCCCGCGCGCAGGCCAGGGCGCGCGGGTCCTGGTCGGTGGCCACCACGCGCTGCACCCCACGGCGTGCCAGCACGGCAGACAGCACCCCCGTGCCCACACCAATGTCAAAGGCCAATGTCTTGCTAGGCAGAGCCATGTCGGCCACCAGGCCCACGTATTCGCCGCGCACGGGCGAGAACACGCCGTAGTGCGGGTGGATGCGGTTGAGCGGTGGAGCGCCAAGCGCTGGCACTTCTACACCCTTTTTGCGCCATTCGTGCGCGCCCACCAGGCCCAGCAACTCACGCAGCGTGGCCACCGAGCGCTCGCCCGTGGCCGGGCCCCAGGCCTCGGTGCAGGCCTGGCGCCAATCGGGCGCACGGCGCAGGTCAATGCTGTAGTCGCCTTCGAGCGGGATGAGCACCGACGCCAGCACCCGCGCGCGCTGCGCCTGCGCCTGGCGGTGCAGATGAAAGGCTTCGGCGGGGGTGGCGGCAGCAGCTTTTTCGGCGGCCTTGGCGGCGGACTTGCGGGGTTTGGCCGATTTGCCCGCCTTGCCGGACTTGGCATCGGCCCGGCGCATCAGCGCCTGCAGCAGCATGCGGGCGTTCTGGAAGTCGCCCTGCCACAGCAGACCCGTGCCTTCACAGGCCATGCGGTAGGCCGTGTCGGCGGCCAAGGTATCGTCGGCGGTGACAACCCGGCGAGGGGCCGGGGCACCACTCTCGGAGCGCCACTGGGCTTGTTGAATCTGGCCCTGGCGGCTCCATTCGATCATAGGAAGAAGTGTGGGCATCAGATTGCTATTGCTTCGGGCGTTAACAGCAGCCCGTGAAACTGGCGCGGCCCCTGCCTAGGCCGCCGCGCAAGGGCCGCCCCGCCGCGCTGGCGGCGTCCCCCTCCCCGCGCAAAGCGCGAGAGAAGGGGGAAGCGACGAAGTCGCTCAGGGGGTTGTTGTTCATCCTACGCGTTGATGGGGCGCTTCAGGCGCACTTCTTCGATCTTGACGCCCCCCACCACAGCCGTCTTGGCGGTGGAGAGTTCGCGCTTGAAGCCCGCCAGTTCGTGAAACCGGATGGCGCGCTCGTTGCGCAGCGGCACCCACGCCGTAACGTTGGTGCAACCTTCTTCCTGCAGGCCGTCGCGGGCAGCATCCCACAGAGCCAGACCCACGCCTTGGTTCCAGTGGGTAGGTGCGGCGTAGATGGCCCAGATTTCACCAGTGGTGGGGCGGGATTTTTCATCGCGCGAGCGGTCGTAGCCGACAAAACCGACGATCTTCTCGCCGTCCACGGCCACCTGGACCTGGGGCTCGCAATATTCAATGGCCTCGCGCCAGTAAGCCTGGCGCTTTTCGACCGACATGGATTTCAACTGCTCGTCTGGCACCAGCCCTTTGTAGACCTCTTGGGCTGAGACGGTATGGATCTGGGCAATGGCTTTGGCATCGCGAAGCGTGGCGGGACGAACCTGGATACTGGACATGAAAAAACCGAACGAAAACAGGGAAAGAAAAAACGAAAGGACCGGCATTGTCGCCGCAAACGGTTTTTCCCCCTGTCCGGGCCCCTCGCAAACCCTCTGTGGGGCCCTCTCAAATGCCTGTGTACGTAGCATTGCGGCGCCGGTAAAGCGGCTGCCGCTGCGGGCTGCGCCGCAAGCAACACCCAGCAGCGGGCGCCAAGCAGGATCTCAGGCCAGCGCCATGGAGCCCGAGAGCGAAGTCCCCGCCGCACCGGCTGCCGCCGCTGCACGCTGCACCAGCGCGCGCTTGTTGCGGGGGCGCGGTACATGCACGGCCGGGGGAGCACCGTTGATGGCCGAGAGCCCCAGCACCAACGTGACGGTGCGCGAACACCCTTCCTCGCGCTCGTCGCTCGCGTAGGCGCGGTAGCTGCCGTTGCCTTGCCCGTGGCGGCGCTGCACCGTGTGGAAAGCCACACGCACGCCGCTGACGCGGTGGCCCCCAAAAGGCAGCACGCGCAGCCGCGCATCGCAGTCCAGCGCCAGCCCCAGATTGCCATCGCGGTTGATGAGATCGGTGCGGATGGCACGCCATGTCTGCCCCTCGTCCATTGAAAACTGCCAGGTGCCTGCCTGGGCGTCCAGGTGCTCGATCACCACGCCAGCCGACGCCTGCGTGCCAGGGCAGTTTTCTTCCACGATCTGGGCCAGCGTGTTGCCCCCCAGCCCCGTGCTGCCCTGCGGCGAAGCGATGGCCGCCGGTCGTCGTTCGCCGTGATGGCGGGACACATCGGAAGCGGCTGAACCTGGGTGAAGTGCATTGGCAGTCATGGGAAACCCTTTGAAAAACGAAGGTTGCGCATTGATGGATGGTTGGTACGCACCCCCTCAGGTGCTTTTCAATGCTTGACGGAAAGTCTAGAAAGTGCACAACGGAGCGTCCATCGCACAAATGGACTAGTCCGCAACAGTGTGTTGTGCGCAATACTTGCTCATGACTTACGCAAAACAGAGCTCAGGCAAACGGTTCATCCCAAGGCAAGGCGGGTGTTGCATCCCGGTTTGCGCCGGGGCTGTTGCTGTATGACTGCCCGCCTTTTGCTGGTGGACGACCACAACCTGTTCCGCACCGGGCTGCGCCTGATCGTGCAGGACCACCCCCGCGTGGGCACGATTGCCGAGGCGGGCTCGATTGCCGAAGCCTGCGCACTGCAACTGGCCGATGCCGACCTGGTGCTGCTGGACATCCAGCTGCCCGGCATGAGCGGCCTGGATGGGCTGCGCCTGTTGCGCCAGGCCTGCCCCCGGGCGCGCATCGTGCTCGTTTCGGCCAGCGTGGCGCCCGATGCGATCCATGAAGCGCGCGCCCGTGGCGCCGATGGTTTCCTGCCCAAATCCGCCAGCGCCGAAGACATCCTGGAGGCCATTTCGTGCGCCTTGTCGGGGCAGCCGTGTTTTCCGATCAACAGCGGCAACAGCGCCACCACGCGCGGGCCGGACACGCCGTCGCTGACCGCTCGCCAGCTCGACGTGCTGTCGCTGCTGTGCACTGGCAAGCCCAACAAGGTCATCGCACGCGACCTGGGCCTGAGCGAAAACACCGTGCGTGTGCACGTGGCGGCCATCTTTGCGCAGCTGGGCGTCAACAGTCGCAGCGCCGCCTTGCTGGCGGCCCAGCGCCTAGGCCTGTCCACCCCCCAGCTCCATGACTCCCTCTGAGGCCCTGCCGGTGCAGCCGGATGCCGCCCAGCCCCCCACCCGCTGGGGATGGCCGGCGTGGGAGCGCGATGAGGTGCTGCGCGAGCAAGTGGCCCTGCTGCGGCACAACTTTCCGATGACGCTGCTCGCGTCGCTGGCCACCGCGCTGGGCACGCTATGGGTCATGGCGCGGGTGGCCGAGCCACAGGCCATCACGGTGTGGCTGGTGTCGCACGCACTCGTGGTGGCCGGGGTGTACCTCACGCTGCGCAGCATTGCGCCTTTCACCGACCCGGCACAGCAGGCGGCGCGCAAGCTGATCGCCTGCATGTCCGCCATGGGACTGAGCTGGGGCAGCCTGGGGTATGTGGTGCTCTACTGGGGCACCCCCGAAAGTGTCATCTACGCCATCGGCATCATCAGCACGGTGTCGTCGGGCGCACTGGGGCTGGGGGCCCCGCTGTACCGCGCCTATGTCACTTACCTCACCTGTGCCATCGGCGGCGTGATGATGGCGGTGGCGCTGGCTGGCGGGCCTGTGATGTGGCCCGCGCTGTTTCTCACCGGTGTCTACTATGCGCTCACGGGCATGCAGGCGCGCACCGCCGACCGGGCCACACGGCGCAGCATTGCGCTCAAGCTGGAAAACGACCGGCTGGTGAACCAGTTGCGCGCCGAATCGCAACGCGCCCTCGCGGCCCAGGAGGCCGCCGAGAAGGCCGACCGCGACAAATCCCGTTTCCTGGCCGCTGCCAGCCACGACCTGCGCCAGCCCTTGCACGCGATGGGCCTGTTCCTCGAATCGCTGCAGCGCAGCCCGCTCAACGACCACCAACTCACCGTGCTGGGGCATGCCCATGCCGCCTCGGGCGCGGCGGCCGAGATGCTGACCACCCTGCTCGACTATTCGCGGCTGGAAGCCGGTGTGGTGAAGGTGCGGCCCGATGCCTTTGCCGTGCAGCCGCTGCTGACGGCGCTGGAGCAGGAGTTCGGCGTACAGGCCGACACGGCGGGGCTGGTGTACCGCACGCGGGAGACTTCGGCAGCGGCCTTTGCCGACCGCTCGCTGGTCGGGCTGGTCATGCACAACTTCATCTCCAACGCGCTGCGCTACACCGCCAAAGGCGGTGTGCTGATTGCTTGCCGCACGCGCGGCAAGCGCCTGGCGCTGGAGGTCTGGGACACGGGGCCGGGCATCCCCCGGAGCCAGTGGGACAACATCTTCAAGGAATTCCACCAGCTCGGAAACCCCGAGCGCGACCGCCGCAAAGGTCTGGGGCTGGGGCTGGCCATCGTGCAGCGACTTGCGCGCGAGATGAACACCTCGGTCGAGGTGCTGTCGCAGCCGGGGCGGGGTTCGGTGTTCCGGCTGTGGCTTGACCGCTGGCAGGGTGCGCTGGAGGACGACACCGCGCCTGCGCCCGATACCGTCAGCCTCGTGGGCCTGAAGGTGCTGGCCATTGACGACGATGAGGCCGTGCGCCTCGGCATGCAATCGTTGCTGCACAGCTGGGGCTGCCAGTGCATCACCGCAGAGTCGAGCGCCGATGCGCTCGAATGCCTGGAAGACATCACACCCGACATCATCATCACGGACTTCCGCCTGCGCCACGAAGAGACCGGCAAGCAGGTGCTGCAAGCCCTGCGCGCCTACCTGGGCACCAGCGTGCCCGCCATCATCATGACGGGCGACACATCCCCCCAGCGCCTGCGCGATGCGCAGTCCACCTCGGCCCTGCTCCCGCACAAGCCGGTGTCCACCGGCCAGCTGCGCGATGCCATGGTGCAGCTGATCACCCAGCCGCAGCCCGTGCCACCGGACAGCATGCCGCAGGACGACGACGAGGGGACGGCTACAACCAGCGCCGCAGCATCCCCATGACCTGGTCAAACCGGGCGCCATAGGGAGGGTAGAACAGCGAGCCCATGGACCAGCGCGACTGCACCAGCACCGACTTCTGGTGGCAAAAACGCAGGAAGCCTTGCTCGCCGTGGTAGGCGCCCCAGCCGCTGTCGCCCACACCACCAAAGGGCAGGTTGTCGTGCGCAATGTGCATCAGCGTGTCGTTCACCGTCACGCCGCCGCTCACGGTGCGGCGCAGCACATCGTCGCGCACGGCCTCGCTCTGGCCAAACCAGTACAACGCCAGCGGGCGCGGCCCGGCATTGATGTGGGCGATGGCATCGTCCAGCCGTTCGTAAGAGATCACGGGCAGGATGGGGCCAAAAATCTCTTCCTGCATGAGCTGCATCTGCGACGTAGCGCCAAACACCAGCGTGGGCAGCATCTGGCGGCTGGCGCCGTCGCCCAGGGTACCCACCGTGTTCACAACGGGCTTGCCAGCAGCGGGGTCAATGGTCTGCACTTCGGCCCCCTGCGTCTGTGCCTGCTGCAGCATGGTGCGCAGGCGGGCGTGGTGGCGCGGCGTGATGATGGACGCGTAGTCAGCGTTGCCCTCGATGGTGGGGAACAGCCGCGCTACCGCGGCCCGGTAGGCCTGCGCAAACTCGCCCTCGCGGCCGCGCGGCAGCAGCACATAGTCGGGAGCAATGCAGGTTTGCCCCGCATTGAGCAGCTTGCCGTGCGCAATCTTGAGCGCCGCATCCGCCATGTCGCAGTGGCCGTCGATGATGCAGGGCGACTTGCCACCCAGCTCCAGCGTGGTGGGTGTCAGGTTCTGCGCCGCCGCTTGGGCCACCTTGCGGCCCACGGCGGTCGAGCCGGTAAACACCAGATGATCGAACGGCAGGGAGGCAAACAGGGCCGACAGGTTGGCATCGCCCTGCACCACACAGAACTCGTCGGGTGAAAAAAACTGGGCCACCAGCAACGCCAGCTGGGCCGAGGTGTGGGGTGTCAGCTCGCTGGGCTTGAGCATCACGCGGTTGCCCGCCGCCAGCGCCGTGATGGCGGGCGCCAGGGCCAGCTGCACTGGGTAGTTCCACGGGGCAATCACGCCCACAACGCCCAGCGGCTGGCGCTGGATGTGCGCACTGGCGGGCTGCAGGAAGATGGGCGTGCGAACCTTGCGGGGCTTCATCCACTTCGCCAGGTGGCTCAGCGTGTGCGACAGCAGGGTGCGCAGCACAAAGAAGTCGGCCACCTCGGTCAGGCGCGGAGAACGCATGCCAAAGTCGGTCTGCACGGCCGCTGCCAGCACCGGGCCATGCTCATTGAGCATCTTGGAGATGCGCAGCAGCCGCTCGCGGCGCACCAGCAGCGGCACATCCACATGCGCGCGGCTGGCCTGGCGTTGAAGATCGAAATGGGCGTGGATATCGGCGGGTGTCATGGTTGGATCATAGAAGACACCCCGACGGGCGCGTCACGAAAAAAGCAGAGGCGACACCGGTGCAGGCTCCCTGCGGCTCCGCGCTGGATGGGGCATGGTGCGGGGCAGTGCCCGGTCAGAAGCGCCCCTTCAGCGCACTTCGCGCGCCTCGACGTCCGTGACCTCAGCGGCGCCAGGCAGGATGCCACCCCGGCGCGATGCTGCGGTCTCTTCGCTGGCGTCAGGCGCCGCTGGCGCGGCGCCACGGCGGCCCGAGGACCAGCGCTCGGTAGAGCGAAACACCGTGCTGAAGCCCGTGCGCGGGTCCATGCGCATGACCCACGGGGTCACGGGGCGGCCTGTCAGGCGAGCCCAGCCCGCGCGCAATGCCCAGACCAGCGCGAGCACCATCACCGCCACCAGCAGGCTGGCAAACAGCACCAAGCCCATGGCGACGACCACTACCCGCAGCAAAAGGCGCACAACGCCCGCAACAAAATCATTCAAACGTCACCTCTCCTTCACATCTGGGAAGAGGGGAAAAGGGGTTACCCCCTTCTCCCCTGGTCCCGATCAACCCTGCGGCGCGGCGCTGAACTGGAACACCCCCGGTTCCAGCACCGGGTTCACGCTCACAGCGATCACGCTCTTGGGCGGGAACTGTCCCTCCAAGAGCAGCTTGGACAGCGGGTTCTCAATGCGCTGCTGGATCGCCCGCTTGAGCGGCCGCGCACCAAACACCGGGTCGAACCCCACCTTGGCCAATTCTGCCAAGGCAGCATCGGACACCTGCAACTCCAAATCCATCTTCGCCAGCCGGGTTTGCAGCAGTTGCAGCTGGATCTTGGCGATGGATGCGATGTGCTGCGCATCGAGCGCGTGGAACACCACGGTCTCGTCGATGCGGTTCAAAAACTCGGGCCGGAAGTGGTTCTTGAGCTCGCCCCACACCGCTTCCTTGATGTCGTCCGAGTCCTGCCCCACCATGGCCTGGATCAGGTGCGAGCCGATGTTGCTCGTCATCACAATCACGGTGTTCTTGAAGTCCACCGTGCGGCCCTGTCCGTCCGTCAGACGGCCATCGTCCAGCACCTGCAGCAGCACGTTGAACACGTCGGGGTGGGCCTTTTCCACCTCGTCGAGCAGCAGCACGCTGTAGGGCTTGCGGCGCACGGCCTCGGTCAGGTAGCCACCCTCCTCGTAGCCCACGTAACCGGGCGGCGCGCCGATCAGGCGGGCCACGGAGTGTTTCTCCATGAACTCGCTCATGTCGATGCGGATCAGGTGGTCCTCGCTGTCGAACAGAAAGCCCGCCAGCGCCTTGCACAACTCGGTCTTGCCCACGCCCGTGGGGCCGAGGAACAGGAACGAGCCCGTGGGCCGGTTGGGATCGGACAGGCCCGAGCGCGAGCGGCGGATGGCGTTGGCCACCGCAGCAATCGCCTCTTGCTGGCCCACCACACGCTCGTGCAGCTTGGTTTCCATCTGCAAGAGCTTGTCCTTCTCGCCCTGCATCATCTTGGCCACGGGGATGCCCGTGGCACGGCTCACCACCTCGGCGATTTCTTCGGCACCGACTTGTGTGCGGAGCAGGCGGCGCGCGGCAGGGGCGCCGTCCTTGCCAGCCTCTTGCGCCTGCGCTTCCTTGAGCTGCTTTTCCAGCTCGGGCAGCTTGCCGTATTGCAGCTCAGCCACCTTGTTGAAGTCGCCCTTGCGGGTGAATTCTTCGATCTGGAACTTGAGCTTGTCGATGGCTTCGCGCACATGGGCGCTGCCCTGCGCCTGGGCTTTTTCGGACTGCCAGATTTCGTCGTAGTCGGCGATTTCCTTTTGCAGCTTGGAGATCTCTTCCTCAATGAGCGCAAAGCGTTTTTGCGAGGATTCGTCCTTCTCGCGGCGCACGGCTTCGCGCTCGATCTGCAGCTGGATCAGGCGGCGGTCGAGCTTGTCCATCACCTCGGGCTTGGAGTCCATCTCGATCTTGATCTTGGACGCCGCCTCGTCGATCAGGTCGATCGCCTTGTCGGGCAGGAAGCGGTCGGTGATGTAGCGGTGGCTCAGCTCGGCCGCGGCCACGATCGCCGGGTCGGTGATGTCCACGCCATGGTGCACTTCGTACTTTTCCTGCAGGCCGCGCAGGATGGCGATGGTGGCTTCCACCGTGGGCTCGCCCACCAGAATCTTTTGAAAGCGCCGCTCCAGCGCTGCGTCTTTTTCGATGTACTTGCGGTACTCGTCGAGCGTGGTGGCGCCCACGCAGTGCAGCTCGCCACGCGCCAGCGCGGGCTTGAGCATGTTGCCCGCGTCCATCGCGCCTTCGCCCTTGCCCGCGCCCACCATGGTGTGCAGCTCGTCGATGAAGACGATGGTCTGGCCTTCGTCCTTGGCCAGCTCGTTCAGCACGCTTTTGAGGCGCTCTTCAAACTCGCCGCGGAACTTGGCGCCCGCGAGCAACGCAGCCATGTCGAGCGACAGCACGCGCTTGCCCTTGAGGCTCTCGGGCACCTCCCCCGCCACAATGCGCTGGGCCAGGCCTTCGACGATGGCGGTCTTGCCCACGCCGGGCTCGCCGATGAGCACGGGGTTGTTCTTGGTGCGGCGCTGCAGCACCTGGATGGCGCGGCGGATTTCATCGTCGCGGCCGATCACGGGGTCGAGCTTGCCCATGCGGGCGCGCTCGGTCAGGTCCAAACAGTATTTGGCCAGGGCGCCGCGCTGGCCTTCGGCCTCGGCGCTGTCCATCTTCTGGCCGCCGCGCACGGCCTCAATCGCAGCCTCAAGGCTCTTGCGCGTGAGGCCGTTGTCCTTGGCGATCTTGGCGGCTTCGCCCTTGCTGTCGATCACGGCCAGCAAAAACAGCTCGCTGGCAATGAACTGGTCGCCGCGCTTGATGGCCTCTTTCTCCGTGGCCTGCAGCACACGGCCCAGCTCGGGGCCGCCTTGCACCTGGTCGTTGCCCTGTACCTGGGGCAGACGCTTGACGGCGGCTTCCGCCGCTGCCAGCAGGCCGGGCACGTTGGCGCCCGCACGCTGCAGCAGCGCCTTGGGTCCGTCGTCCTGCTTGAGCATGGCCACGAGCATGTGCACGGGCTCGATGTAGGCGTGGTCGTTGCCCAGCGCAATGCTCTGTGCATCGCTCAGGGCTTCCTGGAACTTGGTGGTGAATTTGTCGAGACGCATGTGGATGTCCTCCGAATTGCGCTGCACTTGGGGCAAATCTTCTGGAATTTCAAGACGACGCCCCAGCGCGGGCCTTGCGCCAGATCAATCATCGCCCAGGCGCCCTGATGCCTTGAACCGATTCATTTGATCACCGCCGGCTCAGACCGCCTGCGCTGAGCCCGGCAAGGGCTGCACATCCGTGGGCCCGCAAAGCAAAAAACGCAGGCGGTATTCCGCCTGCGCTTTTTTAAGGGTCCGCGAGAAATTACTTGGCCGGAACGACGATCACGGTATCGCCCTTTTTGCCATCGGCTCCCGTATCGCCCGCGGCACCGGTAGCGCCGGTGGAACCCTTGGCACCGTCATAACCGGGAGCACCCGAGGAACCGGTGGCGCCAGTGGCACCCGTTTCGCCCGCAGGGCCGGGAACGGCCACCGTGGCACCGGTCGAGCCGGTTGCGCCCGTGGCGCCAGCAGGGCCTGCCGGGCCCGGGACCACGACCACGGGGGCAGTAGCGGGAGGGGTCACAACCGTTTTCTCGCAAGCGGCAAGACCAAAAGTAACGATAAGTGCAGCGAGCAGCAGGGATTTTTTCATGGGAAGCCTTGTAGGAGATGAAGCGCACGCGATGATGAAACTGTGCGGAGAGTTTCTTTCTGGCTGCTACTGTGGCGTTCAACAGTCACTGCCAGCGGTAGCGCTAATTTATCGATGCCCCCCCTGCCGCCTTGTAGGACGGCCCGACGACTGCTTGTGGTTTCTGGCGATGCCTCACCGCAACCCAGTGAGCCGACGAAGTCCTGGTGCAGCCGAAACCTTCCATCCGCCCCATTCACAATCACTACAAAATTTATAGCTGCCAGCGCTTTACCAATAAGCGCTAGCGGCCAATTTTGCTCAAAATCTTGTTTGAGCCACCGCTCCAACAAACCGCGCAGACGTGCGTCGGCCGCCCCGCAACACCAGCAGCCCCAGCAGTGCCGCCAGCCCACCCAGGCCCCAGGTCGACAGGGTGGGGATGGCCGCCGGGCTGGGCGCCAGCAGCACGGGGACTACCGGGTCGTTGATGGTGCCGTCCTGCGCGCCAAAGCTGTTGTCGCCCCAGCCGCCGTCCGTCACATCGTAGGTCACGGTATTGCCGCTGATCTGCAGGTTCACGGGGTCGTAGTAGCGGCTGGACAAGGGGCTGTCGGGTGTGGGGCCGTACTTCTTCACCGTGAAGCCCGTGAGGTCTGGAAAGGTCACCGCCACACGCACCGTCTCACCCGGCTGGCAGTTGATGAGCCGCAGGCGGAACGCCCCGTGCGGCAAAGTGGCGCCGGGGTACGGCGCCGGTGCCGCCACCGGGCCGGTGCCCGCCAGGTCCAGCTGGCAACCCGCGCTGCCATCCACCACGCCCACGTTGACCGGCCCCGACCCGGTGTTCGTGGGTGTAGGTAGGGTTTCAAAACGCGCCTGCACAGTGCAAGCGGCCGTCACCGCTGCCGTGGTGTAGGTGCTGCCCGCCAGCGTGCCGCCGCAGCCCGTGACGGCCGCAATGCGGTAGCCCGCAGCGGGCGTGACGGTGAAGGCGCCCGTTTGGCCTTCGGCCACGTTGATGGCCCCAGCCGGATTGATACTGCCGCCCGCAGCCGCCACGGCAGTGATGGCGTGCTGGGTGGCCGTGAAAGACGCAGTGACAGTGCAGTCCTGCAGGATCAGCGCTGTGGTGTAGCTGCCTTGCACCAGCGTGCCGCCACAACCCGTCACCGAGGCAATCTGGTACCCCGGCTGGGGGGTGACGGTGAAACTGGCTTTGCCGCCCTGAGGAACCACCTGCGCACCACTCGGGGTGATGCTGCCCCCAGCCCCCGCCACGGCGGTGACGGTGCGTTCCACCGCAAAGGTGGCGCTCACATTGCAATTGGCGGTGATCGGTCCAGTGGTGTACACCGTGCCCACCAGGGAACCACCACAGCCTTGGGCTGCAGTCACCCTATAGCCCGGCGTCGTATGCAGCGCAAACGATACGCTGTCGCCCAGCAGCGCCTGCACCGGGGCCACGGGCATGAAGTAGCCCCCCGTGCGCAAAACCGGCGTGACAGTGAACTCCGGCACGTATTGATCCACCTCTGCGGTGTACTGGTTGGCCCCCACTGTGCCCCCCACACCCAGCACGCGGCCCGAGGGCAACAAGGTGAGCGCGAGGTCCGCCCGCGCGGTGCGCAGGCGCGCCACTTCGGTCCAGGTACCGGTGGATTCGTCGTACAGCAGCGAGCTTTCGTAGGGGCTGGAGACGGGCGAGTCGGGCGCTGAATCGTCGCCGCCGGTGATGAGCACACGGCCATTGCTCAGCAGCACGGAGGCATGCCGCGCACGCCGCCCAGGCAATTCGCCGGCCCAGCTCCACCCTGTCTGCGGGTCGTAGACATAGGCAATGCTCAAGGCCTGGTTGCCGTGATAGCCGCCCACCGCTAGCACCCGGCCTGAGGGCATCCGTGTCAGTGTGGCCTGTCGCATGCTGAGCAGGCCGTGCTCGCTCCAGCTGTTGGTGGCAGGATCGTAGACCTCTGCAGCCAGTGCAACATTGCCCGAGTCGCCGCCCAACACCAGCACTTTGCCGGTGCCCAGCAGCACAGCAGAATGCTGAGAGCGAAGGCGCCCGGGCGCCGCAGCGGCACTCCAGGTGTTGAGGTCCGGGTCGTAGATCTCTGCGGAACCTGCTGCAGCCCCTTCACCACCCAGCATCAGCACACGGCCATCAGCCAGGCGGGTAGCGGTGTGCCGCTCGCGGACGACGGTCATGTCGGGGGTGGGTGCCCAGGTGTCAGTGACGGGGTCATACACCTCGGCAGACTTGGAGGAAACCCCGCCTGCCACCAGCACCTTGCCCGAGGCCAGCAGCGTCACGGTGTGCCGATGGCGCCGCTCGCTCATAGCGGCAGCAGGGGCCCAGCCGTTCAGTGCAGGGTCGTACAGTTCGACGGTGTCCACGGCCCCCGCCGCACCCAAGCCCCCGACCGCCAGCACTTTTCCAGAGGGAAGCAGCACCACTTTCTGAAAGCCCCGCGCGGTAGCCTGATCCTGTGCGTCTGCCCACAGCCCCTGCGGGTAGCGGTAACGGACGGCGCTTTCCAGCGCCGATGTGGTCCCCTCGCCCCCCAACAGCAGCACCTCGCCCGTGGGAACCAATGTGGCGGTGTGATTGGCTCGGGCTTCCGGAAGGGGAGCGTCCGTTTGCCAGACCTTGGTGAGGGGATTGAAGCGTTCTGCACTGTCTGCCACCGGACTGCCGTTGGGCGTATAGCCTCCGGCCACCAGCACCTCACCCGACGGCAGCAAGCTGGCCGTGTGGCGTTCGCGCGCAAACGCCATGGGGCCCACCGAGGCCCAGGTGTTGGTGGCAGGGTCGTATAGCTCCGCAGAGTTCAGGGGCAGCATTGCAATGTCCCGCCCGCCCGCCACCAGCACCTGTCCTGATGCCAGCAGTGTCGCGGTGTGCCCGGAGCGGGCTATTGCCATGGAGCCTGCAGGCGACCAGTTGTTGGTGGCGGGGTCATACACCTCCACCGAAGTCAACGCACCATCCAGATAAGACCTTCCGCCAGCCACCAGCACCTTGCCGGAGGGCAGCAGGACGGCGGTGTGATCCTCCCTGCGGACCTGGACGGGGCCCGTCGGACTCCAGTGACCAGAAGAGCCGCCACCCTGGACAAAAACTTCGCTCTCGCCCACCTGCTGGTTGCCGCCCACGATCAACACATCTCCGGACAGCAGCCTGGTGGCTGTATGGCGCGCCCGGGGCACACTCATCGCCGGTGCTGCCACGCTCGTTCCCGCGACGGCGTCGTAAACCTCGGCAGATGCCAGCGCAGCACCCGAGAAACCACCTGCCAGAAGCACCCGGTTGCCGTAGGGCAACTGGGTGGCGGTGTGCAGCCTTCGGGGCTCCCGCATGTCGCCCAGCGTCCCCCACCAGTAGTCCATATAGGGTTGATAGCGATCCACGGTGGCTACGGCTCCAGAGCCGGAGCTCCCACCGGTCACCAGTACCGGCCCATAGTCCAGCGCGACGACTGCGTGCTCCAAAAGGGGGAGCGACAAACTGGCAGCTTCGCGCCAGGTTCCCGTCTGTGCCCAAGCAGCGCACGGCACAGCGCCCGCCAACAGCCACCATGCCAGGGCACGCTGGCTGGCCCAGCGGCAGGAGAAGAAGGCGGAAAGCGAACGTCGCGAAGCCTCGACGAGCCGCAGTGGTGCTGAAAACTGCATACCTGTAACCTGCTTCTTGCCGGGCAGGCCAATAAAACAAAGGGCGCAGTATGGACACTCAGGCGCACACCCGCCAAGTCCAAAGTTTGCATGGATCTGCGCAGGCCACCCGGGGCGGGAATGCGCAGTGGCCGCTCAGGCGGCGTTGTTCGCCACAATGCCCCAGCGCGCCAGCGCCGCGTCGTCAGACACGCGGGCATCCACCCAGCGCGCGCCCTGGGCGGTTTCTTCCTTCTTCCAGAACGGTGCCTGGGTCTTGAGGTAGTCCATCAAGAACTCGCAGGCCTGAAAACTCTGGCCCCGGTGGGCGCTGGTCACCACCACCAGCACGATCTGGTCGAGCGGCTGCAGCAGGCCCACGCGGTGGATCACGCGGGCGCCAAAAATATCGAAGCGCCGAAAGGCCTCGTCCACCATGGCTTCGATGGATTTTTCGGTCATGCCGGGGTAGTGCTCCAGCTCCATGGACGACACCTGGTCGCCCTCGTTGCGATCCCGCACGGTGCCCACAAAGCTGCACACTGCGCCGATGCCTTTGTTTTCGCGGCGCAGCGCAGCGACTTCGGTGGACAGGTCGAAGTCCTCGGTCTGGATGGAAACGCGGGGCAGGGTCATGGAAAAAAACTCTCTACGGGGCGTGTGGAAGTCAGACAAAAAGAGTCTTCAGGGCGAGCGGTGCAACCGGGGCGCGGCCAGCAGGGCACGCTCTTCTTCCACCACCTTGTTCAACTGCGCCAGTGCGGGCGACGGAGGCAACTGGGCCAGCAGGGTCTGCAGGCGCGTGACGTCACCGACGGTGGGCGCGACCTTGATCTGTGCGATGGCGGCGGGCAGGTTGCCGCCCCGGACCAGCGCCAGCACCTTGGCGGGCCATTCACTTTTGTTGCGTGCCATAGATTGGTAAAAAAGTAGGACTTGCGCACATGGGGATGCAACAGCCGCCTCGCCATGGAGTGAACTGCTTGCCGAAATCCATTTTTGCGCAAGTCATGAAAAGGTTTGTCTGTACGATTCGCCCGCACTGTACCCGCACTTGCTCGCACCACAGCCACCCCTGCACCTTAAGCCCATGGCCACACAAACGATTCAGACCGCTCACTACAAGCTCTACCCGTCCCCACGCAACACGGTCCGCAACGTGTTCGAGCACCAGGTGTTCGTGCCCCATCCCTACGCCCTCATCGACCTGGATGTGATGGAGCTGGCGGGCAAAACCACCCTGTTTGGCGCCTGCCGCCTGTCGGACATGAAAATGGGCCAGGTGGTGACCTTTGAGCTGGCGTCCGACCAGGCCAAGTTCGAGCGCCTGTTCACGCCGGACTGAATCAGCAACTCTGCACCGCAACACGCCCCATGGACCTGCAAGAATCCTTCGAGGCGCTCGACTCCCGAGCCCCGGACACCTATGCCCAGGCCGTAGAGGCCTATTGCGACGGCATTTTGCGGCTGCACTGGAACGAGCGCCTCATCAACAAGATCTTTGGCCGGGCGCTGCAGTCGCATGCGGCGGGGCGGCTGGTGGTGCAGCACTACCAATGGCAATTGCGGGGGGCACCCCGGCCCACGCTGGCACTGCTGCAGCGGCGCATGCCCGGGGGTGGGCGCACGCTGGCCACGTTCTTTGCGGTGCTGCGCCTTGCGGGCATGGTGGCGGTGGACATTGACCCCGGCGACCGCCGGGTGCGCTACCTGGTGCCCACCCCCCGGCTGCTGGACGGCCTGCGCACCTGGGTGCGGCACCACCTGCACTGCGCTGAGGCCCTGGGCGCCCTGCCCCCAGGCCATGCACAGCGGCTGGACAGCGATACGGACTACTTTACCGCCTTTCTGGCCGGGGCCGACCACATCCTGGATCGCCTGGCCGAAACCCGGGGCCGGTTTGGCGGCTGGGACTGGTTTGACCAGCGCGACGGCGGTGGCCGCATTGCCATGCTGCTGTTGCGCGAACACTGCCGAGTGCACCGCCCTGGAGAAGAAGGGTCCACGCCGTTTCCCCTGCGGGCCAGCGAGCTTGCGCAGCGCCTGGGTTTTTCGCACTCGCATGTGCGCAACCTGGTCAATGAAGCCACAGCGCAGGGCCACCTCACACAGGACGCGCCCCGGGGCCTCGTCGCGCTCACACCCCGCTTTCAGGCGGAGCTGCAAATCTGGCTGCAGCACCTGCTGGGCTGGTTTGCAGAGACAGCGGCCATGGCGCAGCACCACCTGCAAGCCCGCTCACAAGCACCCACGCACAATAAGGCCGCTGGTGTGCACAACCCCTGACTGCACCGCTCTGGCGGGCTTTTTTTACTGCCCCCGAACCGCGCCCACCACCCAACAAGCCATGTACGACGACAACCAGATCCACGTGCCGCCCTCCTTCATGGCGGTGTACACCGACACCCGAGGGCGCCTGACGGAAAAGGCGGACGGCGTGCGCGCCCGCTACGAACTGTGCGAAGACTTGGCAGGCCACCTGGTGGAGCACGCGCAGACGCTGTACCACGTGCAGGCGCCTTCCGAGACCGAGATCCTGCAGCGCATCCACGCGGGGCTGTGCACGGCCGAATCTGGCGTGGCGGTTGCCGAAGCGACATGGATCGTCACCCGGCTGGCCGAGCTGCTGGTGTGGCAATGCCCCGTGCTGGTTCCGCCGCAGCCTGAATCTGCAGCCGACGCGGCCCAGCCACCGCAGGCAGGCTGACCAACCTTGGAACACGGGGGCGCTTGGCTATACTGCGGCCCATGTCCACGCACACCCCCTTTGCCATGACCGCCGCACTTGCGGTGGCGTTGCAGTGCGTGGGCAAAACCAAAAAACCAGAGCTCATCTGACCGGAGCTGTGGTTCCGTCCGGATGAGCGACGGAACCACCTGGTAGAGAAATTTCCTTTTCTCGTTTCACTCCCCGGCATTCCGCGCGCGCTCCCTCCGGACGGTTCTTCCCCTGGTCGAACCCTGAAAGGACGCTTCGCATGTCTGCCACCGATACCGCTACCTCCCACCAGCCGCTGTTCAGCGGGCTCTGGATCGCCTTGGTCACACCGTTCAAGGACGGCGCCGTGGACCACCCGGCCCTTGCCGCCCTCACCACCCGGCTGCGTGCCGACGGCGTTGCGGGCTTCGTTGCCTGCGGCTCGACCGGTGAGGCCGCGGCCCTCGACAAAGCCGAGCAGCTGCAGGTGCTGGAGACGGTGCTCAGCGCCGCCCAGGGTTTGCCCGTGGTGATGGGCGTGTCGGGCTACCACCAGGGCCAGGTGCTGGAACAGGTGCGGGCCCTTGCGCACTACCCGGTTGCAGGCCTGCTGGTGTCCGCCCCGCACTACATCCGCCCCTCGCAGGAGGGCCTGCTGCACTGGTTCCGCACCCTGGCCGACGCCAGTGCGGTGCCCCTGCTGATTTACGACATTCCGTACCGCACGGGCGCCACGCTCACCACCGAGACGCTGCTGGCGCTGGCGGCGCATCCGCGCATAGAGGCCATCAAGGACTGTGGCGGCAACACGGCCAAGACGCAGGCCCTGATCGCCGATGGTCGACTGCAGGTGCTGACGGGTGAAGACGCGCAGATCTTCCATGCACTGGCCCTCGGCGGCGCAGGCGCCATCTCTGCCTGTGCACACTGGCAGACGCCGCGTTTTGTGGAGTTGATCGCGTTGCTGCGCTCAGGCGACCTGTCCGCAGCCCGCCCGGTGTGGCAAGCCTTGCAGCCCTGGGTGGACGCATGTTTTGCTGAACCCAACCCTGCCCCGCTCAAGGCCATGCTGGCGCATGCAGGGTGGATGCGCAGCGAACTGCGCGCGCCGATGATGCCGGCCTCGGAGGCGCTGCAGGATCGTTTGAAGGCGCTTTGAGGTGACGTGCCAGAGCGTGCGAGAGCGCCCCGGCTAACCGCCCGTCACCGGCGGGAAAAACGCCACCTCGGCCCCATCGGCCAGGGTGGCGGATTCATCGCTCAAGGTCTGGTTGAGCGCCATGCGCACGGCCCGGCCACGCGCGAGGCTGCTGGCATGGGCGCCGCCGCGTGCAATGAGCTCATCGCGCAGCGCACCCAGCGTGGTGGCAGCGGTATCGACCGCCTCGCTGCCTTGCCCAATGGCCTCGCGGATGGAGGCAAAGTAGCGCACGGTGACCGTCATGACAAAAGCTCCGAAAAGGCAATGAACCGCACCGTGTCGCCGGATGCAATCGTCTGGCCCGCCGGGTTGTCCACCACACCATCACCCCAGGCGGCCGAAGTGAGCACGCCCGAACTCTGGTTGTGAAACAGATCCAACCCACCTGCCGCGTTGTGGCGCACGCGCAGAAACTCGCGGCGTTTATCGGCCTTGGGCCAGGTGAAATCAGCGCGAGCAGCTATGGGTTGAGGAGCAACGTCCACCACACCCTGCAGCCGCAGCACAAACGGGCGCACCAGCAGCGCAAAGGTCAGAAAGCTCGACACCGGGTTGCCGGGCAGGCCCATGAAGTGGGCAGCACCACCGTCACGCGGGATCTGGCCATAGGCAAACGGCTTGCCGGGCTTCATGGCGATCTGCCACAGGTCGAGCGTGCCCAGCGACTCGACGGCGGGCTTGATGTGGTCTTCCTCGCCCACACTCACGCCGCCGCTGGTCAGGATCAGGTCGTGTGCGCTGCTGGCTTGGCGCAGGGCGTCGATGGTGGCGTCGCGCCGGTCGGGCACGATGCCAAAGTCCGTCACCTCGCAGCCCAGGCGCAGCAGCATGGCGCGCAGGAAGAAGCGGTTGCTGTTGTAAATGGCACCAGGGCGCATTTGCTCCGGCGGCACCTCGCCGGGCATGACCAGTTCATCGCCCGTGGAGAACAGCGCCACTCGGGGGCGACGGGCCACCTGCAGTTCGTGCAAGCCGATGCTGGCGGCCAGGCCCAGTTCGGCCGGGGTCAGGCGTGTGCCGGCCGACAGCACCACGGCACCCCGGGTGATGTCCTCGCCCGCGCGGCGGATCCACTGGCCCTGTGGGGGCACGGCGTTGATGCGCACCAGGCCCAGGCCGTCGCCCGTGGCGAGGGCTTCGCAGTCTTCCTGCATCAGGATGGCATCCGCCCCCTCGGGCACTGGCGCGCCGGTGAAGATGCGGGCGGCACTGCCTGGCGCGAGCAGATCACCAGCACTGCCCGCGGCAATGCGCTGTGACACCGGTAGCACCACACCCGCTTGTGCCACGTCGGCGCAGCGCACGGCGTAGCCGTCCATGGAGCTGTTGTCCTGCGGCGGCACCTGCAGGGCCGAAACACAGTTTTGCGCCAGCACGCGGCCGTCCGCGTCAAACGTGGTAACCGTCTCGGTCCCTGGCAACGGTGTGGCCTTGGCCAACAGGTCGGCCAGCGCCTCGTCGAGCGGCTTCAGGGGCTTCATTGGGGGGCGCATGGCACCAGGCCTCCGTGCAGATCCCAGTTGTAATCAAAGCGGTGTTCGTATTGGAGCAGCCAGTCCACCACCTGCGCCGGGCTGTTGAGGTCCAGCAGGGGCAACTGGGTGGGCACAGGCAGGCCCTGCGGTGCATCGGTGGCCACGGCGACCACAAAATCGTCTTCGGGGTAGCGCACAGGCTTGGCCACCTGGCCGGGTTCGGGGGCACGCCAGACCTCGATCTTGAGCAGGTCGCTGTCCTTGAAGCCCTCCACCAGCACCCAGTCCACGCCCTGGTACAGCTCGGCCAGCAGGTGGTGCACGCTGAGCGTGGCGGGCTGCTCGAACTCGCGCACCAGCATGAGGCGCTTGTCCGATGCCGCGACCACCTCGAAGGCCCCTGCCTCGCGGTGGCGGTAGGTGTCCTTGCCCGGGTGGTCGATGTCGAAACTATGGTGGGCATGTTTGACCACCGACACGCGCAACCCCCGCAGCCGCAGTTCGGGGATCAACTGCTCGACCAGCGTGGTCTTGCCACTGCCGGAAAAACCGGCAAAACCGACAACCTTCATCCACTGCTCCTTGGTTAGCTATTGTATTTATAGCTGCTAACGCTTACCAGACAAGCGCCAGGGGCATTTTTAGTTCAAACCCAGCATCCTGAGCCGCTCCCGCATCCGCAGCGACAGAGCGGCTGCGGATTGCCCACCCTAGAGGGCGGGCGTGCAATGGCGCTCGATGTATTGCTTGACCAACTGCACGTTGGCCGGCATCACCTGCACGCGCTTGGGCAGGTCTTCGATGCCCGCGAACTTGGCGGGCCGCTCGGGCGCATGGCCCAGGGCTTCGACGATGGTCTCGGCAAACTTGATGGGCAGCGCGGTCTCCAGCACGATCATGGGCACCTTGGGGTCCTGATGGTGTTCGCGCGCCACCTTCACGCCGTCGGCCGTGTGGGTGTCGATGGTGACGCCGTGGCGCTCGAAGTTGTCCTTGATGGTGGCCAGGCGGTCGGCGTGCGTGCTCTTGCCGCTTTCAAAACCGTATTTGGTGGCGGCTTCGGCAAACAGCGGTTCGGCGCTCAAGTCAAACCGGCCATAGGCGGGCAGCGCTTTGGCAAACAACGCGTTCGTGCGCTGGCCGTTGCGGCCCAGCAGGTCAAAGATGAACCGCTCGAAATTGCTGGCCTTGCTGATGTCCATCGAGGGGCTCGATGTCTCGTGCGTGTCGGCTGCGGCGCGCACGCGGTAGGCGCCGGTGCGGAAGAACTCGTCGAGCACGTCGTTCTCGTTCGTGGCCACCACCAGCTTGTCAATGGGCAGGCCCATCATGCGCGCCACATGGCCCGCACACACGTTGCCAAAGTTGCCGCTGGGCACCGTGAAGCTGACCTTCTGGTCGTTGGTCTCGGTGGCCTGGATGTAGCCTGCGAAGTAGTACACCACCTGCGCCAGCAGGCGCGCCCAGTTGATGGAGTTGACGGTACCAATCTTGTACTTGCGCTTGAAGGCCAGGTCGTTGCTGACGGCCTTGACGATGTCCTGGCAGTCGTCGAACACGCCTTCGATGGCGATGTTGTGGATGTTCTCGTCCTGCAGGCTGAACATTTGCGCCTGCTGGAACGCGCTCATTCGGCCGTGCGGGCTGGTCATGAAGACGCGCACGCCCTTTTTGCCGCGCATGGCGTACTCGGCCGCGCTGCCAGTGTCGCCGCTGGTGGCGCCCAGGATGTTGAGCTCTTCACCCCGGCGGTTCAGTTCGTATTCGAACAGGTTGCCCAGCAATTGCATCGCCATGTCCTTGAAGGCCAGCGTGGGGCCGTTGGACAGGGCTTCGAGCCACAGGCCGTCTTCGAGGTGGCGCAGGGGCACGATCTCGCCCGTGCCAAACACCTCGGCGGTGTACGTCTTGGCGCACAGGGCCTTCAGGTCAGCGGCGGGGATGTCATCGATGTAGAGCGACAGGATCTGAAACGCCAGCTCGGCGTAGCCTTGCTCGTGGTAAGCCTTGCGCAGCTTTGTCAGCATCGCGTCGCTGACCTGCGGGTAGTGCTCGGGCAGGTACAGGCCGCCATCGGGCGCCAGGCCTTCGAGCAGGATGTCGCAGAAATGCTTGCGGTCGGCGTGGCCGCGTGTGGAGATGTACAGCATCAGTTCAGTTCCTCCTTGCGGATGCGCGTGATGGGCGCCAGCACCGTGGGCAGGGCCTGCATCTGGGCGATCACGGCGTCCATGGTGCCTTCGCGGGTGTCGTGGGTCAGGATGATCAGGTCCGTTTGCGTAGATCCTTCACCACCGACTTCGTCAGCCTCACGCTGCAATACTGCGTCGATGCTCACACCGGCCTCGGCCAACAGGCCGGTGACCTTGGCCAGCACACCGGCCTGGTCGGCCACGCGCAGGCGCAGGTAGTAGCTGGTGACCACTTCGCTCATGGGCAGCACGGGCAGCGTGTCCATGGCGTCGGCCAGCGTGTTGGCCTGGAAGGCCAGGTGCGGCACGCGGTGCTCAGGGTCGGCCGTGTGCAGGCGCGCAATGTCCACCAGGTCGGCAATCACGGCGCTGGCGGTGGGCTCACTGCCCGCACCCTTGCCGTAGTACAGCGTGGTGCCCACGGCGTCGCCCTGCACCACCACGGCGTTCATGGCGCCTTCGACGTTGGCGATCAGGCGCTTGGAGGGCACGAGGCTCGGGTGCACGCGAAGCTCGATGCCCTTGTCCGCGCGCTTCGTGATGCCCAGCAGCTTGATGCGGTAGCCCAGTTGCTCGGCGTACTTGATGTCGGCCGCGCCGAGCTTGGTGATGCCTTCGACATAGGCCTTGTCAAACTGCACGGGGATGCCAAACGCAATGGCACTCATCAGCGTGACCTTGTGTGCGGCGTCCACGCCTTCGATGTCGAAGGTGGGGTCGGCCTCGGCGTAGCCCAGGCGCTGTGCTTCCCTGAGCACCACATCAAAGTCTAGCCCCTTGCTGCGCATCTCGGACAGGATGAAATTGGTGGTGCCGTTGATGATGCCGGCGATCCACTGGATGCGGTTGGCGGTGAGGCCTTCGCGCAGCGCCTTGATGATGGGGATGCCCCCCGCCACGGCCGCCTCAAAGGCCACCATCACGCCCTTGGCCGATGCAGCCGCGAAGATCTCGGTGCCGTGCACGGCCAGCAGCGCCTTGTTGGCGGTGACCACGTGCTTGCCAGCGGCGATGGCTTCGAGCACGAGCGCGCGGGCGATGCCATAGCCACCAATCAGCTCGATGACGATGTCGATGTCAGGGTTGGCAATGATGGCGCGGGCGTCATTGACGACCTGGATGTCAGCACCCACTACCGCTTTGGCGCGCTCCACGTCAAGATCGGCCACCATGGTGATCTCAATGCCACGGCCAGCGCGGCGGCTGATCTCGTCCTGGTTGCGCGCGAGCACGTTGAACACGCCGCTGCCGACGGTGCCGATGCCCAGAAGGCCTACTTGGATGGGTTTCATGGGATTTTTATCAGTCAAAATGGGCTCTGGCGCTTATCCATCAAGCGCTAGCAGCTATGAAAAAATGAGTTTCTGCACCACTCAACGTGCAAGTTACGCAGCCGCCGCCATTTGCACGCGCTTGCGGTATTGCTCCAGGAAGCGCGCCACGCGGCCGATGGCGTCGCGCAGATCGTCTTCGTGTGGCAGGAACACGATGCGGAAATGGTCCGGCGCCGCCCAGTTGAAGCCTGTGCCCTGCACCAGCATGACCTTGGTCTCCTGCAGCAGCTCCAGGAAGAACTGCTGGTCGTCCTCGATGGGATACACGGCAGGGTCGAGGCGCGGAAACATGTAGAGCGCCGCCTGGGGCTTCACGCAGGTCACGCCCGGGATGGCCGTGATCAGCTCGTACGCCAGATCACGCTGCTTGCGCAGGCGGCCGCCCTCGCCTACCAGCTCATTGATGCTCTGGTAGCCACCCAGCGCCGTCTGCACCGCCCACTGGCCGGGCACGTTGGCGCACAGGCGCATGTTCGAGAGCATGTTCAGGCCCTCGATGTAGTCCTTGGCGGGCTTCTTGTCGCCCGACACCACCATCCAGCCCGCGCGGTAGCCACATGAGCGGTAGCTCTTGGACAGCGAATTGAAGGTGAGTGTGAGCACATCCTCGCTCAGCGAGCCAATAGCCGTGTGTTTGGCGCCGTCGTAAAGCACCTTGTCATACACCTCGTCGGCAAAGATGACCAGGCTATGCTCGCGTGCAATGGCGACGATGCCCTTGAGCAATTCGTCCGAATACAGCGCGCCGGTCGGGTTGTTGGGGTTGATGACCACGATGCCCTTGGTACGGGGCGTGATCTTGGCGCGGATATCCTGAAGGTTGGGCATCCAGCCATTGGCTTCGTCGCACACGTAGTGCACGGGGGTGCCACCCGACAGGCTGGCGGCGGCGGTCCACAGGGGGTAGTCGGGCGAGGGCAGCAGCAGCTCGTCGCCGTTGTCCAGCAGCGCATTGGTGGCCATCACGATCAGCTCGCTGGCGCCATTGCCCAAGTAGATGTCGTCCAGCATCACACCCTTGATGCCCTGTTTTTGGGTCTCGTGCATGACGGCCTTGCGCGCCGCAAAGATACCCTTGCTGTCCGAGTAACCCGCCGAATTGGGCAGGTTGCGGATCATGTCCAGCTGAATCTCTTCCGGCGCATCAAAACCGAACACCGCCAGGTTGCCGATGTTGAGCTTGATGATCTTGTGGCCGTCTTCCTCCATCTGCTTGGCCGCGTCCATGATGGGCCCCCGGATGTCATAGCAGACGTTGGCGAGCTTGGCGGATTTTTGGACGGTTTTCATGCGCTGACGGTGGTGCAGTGGGGTCAGGTGGCGGCCAGAGCGGCTGGCACCTTGGCGAAACCTATAATTTGACCACAGATCACAAGCGCGCCCAGGCCCTGCGCCGGGCCTACCCGCAGCGCCACCGCCTGCAACCGACGCCAACACCCATGAAATTCCAGCCCGACCGCTCGAACGCACAAACCATCAGCGGCTACGGCCCCGGCTGGATCGGCGTGGATGCCGAGAAGATCACGCACAGCGTCATCATCGGCTCGTCGGGGCTGCGCCAGGCCTGGCCCTGCACGCGCTTTGAAGACCTGACCCCCGAACATTTCGCGCAATTGGCAGCCCTGGAGACAGAGCTCGTCATTTTTGGCAGCGGCACACGCAACCGGTTCCCGCCACCGGCGTGGCTGGCGCCGCTCATCGCCCGCCGGTTGGGGCTGGAAACCATGGACACCCCTGCCGCCTGCCGCACGTACAACATCCTGGCCAGTGAAGGGCGCAACGTGGTGGCAGCACTGATTCTGGAAGCCTGAGCTGCAGGCCCGCAACCGCCGCGGCAAGCTGCAAATCCGGCGCTTGCACCTATGCAAGGCCTTGCCTAAATGCCCGCCACTGCGGGCCGGACACACTGTCTTACATTTGGCCGAAGAGTGAATTCGGGGTAAAATCGCCGGTTGCGGTCGGGGGCACCACCAAGAGCAATAACACACTAGCTCCCCCGGCTTACCAACGACTACATCCTGAGAGATTGAAGTGATATGGCGATCGTTGTCAACAAACCCCTCCCTGAATTTGAAGCCAACGCTACCGGTGGACTCAAGGTCTCCAACACCTCCCACCTTGGCCAAATTCTGGTTCTCTACTTCTATCCCAAGGACAACACGCCTGGCTGCACCACGGAGGCCATGCAGTTTCGCGACAAGTACAAGGACTTCGTGAAGGCAGGCGCTGCCGTTTTCGGCGTGTCCCGCGACAACATGAAGTCGCACGACGAATTCAAGGAAAAGCTGGAACTGCCCTTCGAACTCATCGCCGACACCGAAGAAAAGATGTGCCACATGTTCGGCGTGGTCAAGAACAAGATCATGTACGGCAAGAAGGTCAAGGGCATTGAGCGCAGCACCTTCCTGATCGGCCCCGATGGCCTGCTGGTGCAAGAGTGGCGCGGCCTCAAGGTTCCCGGCCACGTGGACGAGGTCCTGAAAGCCGTCAAATCCATCAAGGCCCTGAAAAAGGCCGCCTGATCTGCACATTGGGGCATCGGCGCGACACCCCGCTTGTTTTGCCCAGGCAAGACATCCGGAGTAGGCATAATGGTTTTATGCCCCTGGTTATCGCAACGTTTGCCCTCCTCCAAAAAGCCGCCTTGGCCTCCAGGCGGCTTTTTGCTTTCTGACCCACCCGTTACCCCTTTACCGACC
>NZ_JAMXAX010000089.1 GCF_023913775.1 Acidovorax facilis | reverse complement strand
GAAGATGACGGTTTGGAGGACGCAAGCCCTGCATGCGTGCTCGTCTTCAATGCCAGCGACCCCAGCGGCGCTGGCGGACTGACAGCCGACATCACCACCATTGCCTCCGTGGGCGGGCATCCGATTGCCGTGGTCACAGGCGCCTATGCCCGCGACACGGCGCAGATTTTCGACCACTTCAGCTTTGACGACGAGGCGGTGGCCGAGCAGGCCCGGGCCGTGCTGGAAGACCTGCCGGTCCAGGCCATCAAGGTCGGTTTCGTGGGCAGTCCGGAGAACATCAGCACCATCGCCGAGATAACCACAGACTATGATGAAGTCCCGGTGATAGCGTACATGCCCAACCTGTCCTGGTGGCGCGATGAGCTGATCGACGAGTACCTGGATGCCTTCCGCGAATTGTTGTTACCGCAGACCTCGGTGTTGGTTGGAAACCACAGCACCCTGTGGCGCTGGCTGTTGCCCGACTGGACCAGCGACCGCAGCCCCACAGCCCGCGACATTGCCCGGGCCGCCTCCGAAATGGGCGTGCCCTATACCCTGGTCACCGGCATTCCCCTGCCCGAGCAGTTTGTCGAGAACGTGCTGGCCTCCCCCCAGACCGTGCTGGGCAGTGGCAAGTTCGAACTGTTCGACGCCACCTTCTCCGGCGCCGGCGATACCTTGTCGGCGGCCCTCACGGCCCTGGTGGCCAGCGGCAACGACCTGGGCGAAGCCACCAGCGAAGCTCTGGGCTACCTCGACCGCTGCCTGGATGCCGGCTTTCGCCCAGGCATGGGACACATCGTGCCCGACCGCATGTTCTGGGCCCAGCCCGACGATGACGAGGCCGATGGTGACGAAGAAGAACCCCCGATTGACGAAGCACAGGCCCTCGAAGGCTTTGTGATGCCCCCCCATGACACCAAGCACTGATCTCAACATCCCCCTGTTCGAACGCGCCAAGGCGCTGATCCCCGGCGGCGTGAATTCGCCCGTGCGGGCCTTCAAGGCCGTGGGCGGCACGCCGCGTTTTGTGAAGCGCGCCAAAGGCGCCTACTTCTGGGACGCCAACGACCAGCGTTTCATCGACTACATCGGCTCCTGGGGCCCGATGATCCTGGGCCACGGCCACCCCGCTGTGCTCGAAGCCGTGCAGAGCGCAGCGCTCGAAGGCTTCAGCTTTGGCGCACCGACCGAACGCGAGGTGGAGCTGGCCGAGGAAATCCTGAGCCTCGTACCGTCGATGGAAATGATCCGCCTCGTCAGCTCGGGTACCGAAGCGGGCATGAGCGCGATCCGCCTGGCCCGTGGCGCCACAGGCCGCAGCAAGTTCATCAAGTTCGAAGGCTGCTACCACGGCCATGCCGATTCGCTGCTGGTCAAGGCCGGATCGGGCCTGGCCACCTTCGGCAATGCCACCAGCGCGGGCGTGCCGCCCGAGGTGGTGCAGCACACCCTGGTGCTCGAGTACAACAACGTCGCTCAGCTCGAAGAGGCCTTTGCCCTGCACGGCAAGGAACTGGCCTGCGTGATGATCGAGCCCATCGCGGGCAACATGAACCTGGTGCGCGCCAGCGTGCCGTTCATGAAGCGCTGCCGCGAGCTGTGCACTGAATACGGTGCGCTGCTGGTGCTGGATGAGGTGATGACGGGCTTCCGTGTGGCCCTGGGCAGCGCGCAGAGCGTGTACGCCAAGAGCATCCCCGGCTTCAAACCCGACATCACGGTGCTGGGCAAGGTCATTGGCGGTGGTATGCCGCTGGCAGCCTTTGGTGGCCCGCGCGCCATCATGGAAAACCTCGCACCGTTGGGCGCCGTGTACCAGGCAGGCACGCTGTCGGGCAACCCTGTGGCCACGGCCTGCGGGCTGGCCACGCTGCGCGAGATCAAGAAGCCGGGCTTCTTCGACGCACTGTCGGCCACCACACGCTCCCTGGTTGATGGCCTCGCCGCTGCGGCGGCGGCTGAAGGCGTGCCCTTCAGCACCGACAGCGAAGGCGGCATGTTCGGCTTCTTCCTGATGCCCGAGCTACCCCAGAACTACGCCCAGGTGCTCAAGACCGACAGCGCGCGTTTCAACCAGCTGTTCCACGGCCTGCTTGATCGCGGTATCTATATAGCGCCTGCGCTGTACGAAGCAGGCTTTGTCAGCGCAGCCCACACCGCCGACGACATTGCCTCCACCGTGGCTGCGGCTCGTGAAGTGTTCAGAGAACTATCAAAATAATAGCTGCTAGCGCTTTACCACCAAGCGCTAGAGGCTTTTTTTATTGATATTTTTTTGTAGCAGAGGGCGCAGCGCCCTCGCTTCACGCGGCCGTCATGCAATGCGGGCAGGCTCGGGTGTTTTACCCCACACCACCCGCGCCATGGCACACAAACCCCTCGTCTCTACCTCCCACCCTTTCCGCGACGCTGCGCAGGCCGATGCCGGGCGGCGGCGCTTCGTGCGCCAGCTCGGCATCGCTGCAGCCGCGCTGGGCACCCTGCCGCTGGCGGCCTGCGGCGGCGGCGATGACGATGCGCCTGCCGTGCAGTTTGCACACGGCATCGCCAGCGGCGACCCACTGGCCGACCGCGTGATGCTGTGGACAAGGGTGACCCCACCCGCTGGCCACACCAGCGATATCCCTGTCGAATGGGAACTTGCCACAGACAGCAACTTCACCTCCATCGCTGCCCAAGGCAAGACCACGGCGCTGGCCAGCAAGGACTTCACCGTCAAGGTCGATGCCACCGGGCTCAAGGCGGCCACTGCGTACTACTACCGCTTTCGTGCGTACGCTGCCCACACCGCCACCGGCCGCACGCGCACCCTGCCCACCGGCAGCGTGGCGCAGGTCAAGCTGGCCGTGTTTTCGTGCGCCAACTACCCCGCCGGCTACTTCAATGTGTATGCCGACGCGGCCCGCCGCAATGATCTGGATGCCACCGTCCACCTGGGCGACTACGTCTATGAATATGCCCGGGGTGGATATGCGTCAGCCAACGCAGGCGCGTTGGGGCGCCTGTCGCAGCCTGCCCACGAGATCCTGAGCCTTGCCGACTACCGCCAGCGCCACGCCCAATACAAAACCGACTCCGACCTGCAGGACCTGCACGCAGCCGCCCCCATGATCGCCGTGTGGGACGACCACGAGATCACCAACGACACCTGGAGCAACGGCGCAGAAAACCACCAGAGCGCCACCGAAGGCAGTTTCAGCGCGCGCAAAGCCGCGGCCATGCAGGCGTACCACGAGTGGATGCCCACCCGCAACGCGCAGCCCGAGCTGATCTACCGCAGCTTTGCTTTTGGCAACCTGGTGGCGCTGCACATGCTCGACACCCGCGTGGTGGCACGTGATGAGCAGCTCGACTACGGCCAGTTTTTCACTGCCACCGGCTTTGACGCCGCCGCATTCACCGCCGCCGTGGGCAGCACCAGTCGCCAGCTGCTGGGCACCACGCAGACACAGTGGCTTCAGCAGCAGATGGCCACATCCAGCGCTACCTGGCAGGTGCTGGGGCAGCAGGTACTGATGGGTCGCATGAACATTCCCGCGCCCATCCTGATGGAAACGCTGCAACCCGGCGCAGGCGTCACCGTCAGCCAGTACGCGGCCCTGGTGGGACGCGCGCAGACAGCGCCCGCCAGTCTCACACCGGCCGAGCAGGCCATCCTGGCGCAGCCCTCCATTCCCTACAACCTGGACGCCTGGGACGGCTACCAGGTGGCACGCGAGACGGTGCTGGCCACCTCACGCAGCCTGGGCAAGAACCTGGTGGTGCTGTCGGGCGACACCCACAACGCCTGGGCCAACGAGCTGCGGGACATGAGCGGCAATGCCGTGGGTGTGGAATTTGCCACCTCGTCCGTCACCTCGCCGGGGTTTGAGGAATACCTGCCGAACGAAAACCCCGCCACACTGGCCGGTGCGCTGCAGCAGCTCATCGCTCCGCTGAAGTACTGCGATACCTCGCGCCGTGGCTACATGGTGCTGACTGCCACCGCCACTGAGTGCCGCGCCGACTGGGTGTACGTGAGCACCATCACCAGTCGCAACTACACGGCCAGCACCGACAAATCTCTGAAGGTGCTGGCGGGCGCGGCGGGCACGGGGCGCATTGTCGCGGCATAAGCTCAGGCTTACAACAGCCCCCGCAACTCGCGCGCGGCCTCCTGCAGCAGCGGGAGCAGGTCGCGCTGCAGGCTGCCCTCGTCGACCTGCTTGGGTGACGCCACCACATTGAGCGCCGCCACCGTGTCGCCCTGCAGATTGCGCAGGGGCACGGCCAGCGCGTGCACGCCCAGTTCGTGCTCTTCCACCGCCAGGCAATAGTCATCGCGCCGCACCTTGGCAACCACCTGCCGCAGCGGGCCGACCTGGGTGATGGTGTGGGGCGTGAGGCGGTGCAGTGAGCAGGCCTTGAGCCACGCAGTGAGTTGCGCAGGAGGCAATGCCGCCAGCAGCACGCGCCCCGTGGACGTGGGGTGCGCCGGCAGCCGCGCCCCCAGGTGCAGGCCATAGGCCAGCACGCGCGACGGCGCGCCGTACACCCCGCTGCGCGCCACGATCACCACCTCGCTGCCATCCAGCACCACGGCCGAAAACGACTGCTGCGTCTGGGCAGCCAGCCGGTTCAGCGTGGGCTGCAGCACACGCGGCAGGCGGGCTGAGGCCAGGTAGCTGCCTGAAAACCGCAGCACCTTGGGCGCCAGCCAGAAGTAGCTGCCATCTGTCTCCAGATACCCCAGGTGCGCCAGCGTCAGCAGGTGCCGCCGCGCCGCCGCGCGCGTGAGACCCGTGCGCTGCGCGGCCAGTGTGGCATTGAGCCGCTGGCGCTCGGTGTCAAAACTCTCCAGCACCGCCATACCCTTGGCCATGCCTTCGATGAAATCTGCCTTGGCGATGGGAACGGTGGTCATGGTTTGCCTGGGGCGCTTGGGGTCGGACGCCCGGTCGAAGACTGGAGGTGAGCCGAGGCTATGGAAGATTGCGCGATGATCGCACATCAGATCCATCAATCGCACGATAGCGGCGTGGGCCGGGCTTCAATTGACATGGATCAACCTACGCTTGGCCCTGTTCCTTTACCGCTTTCTAACGCCTTTGTGAGGTTGTCCACCATGCGTACCCAGGTTGCCATCATCGGCGCAGGCCCCGCCGGTCTGCTGCTCGGCCAGTTGCTCTACAAATCCGGCATTGACGCCGTCATCATCGAACAGCGCAGCCCCGACTACGTGCTGGGCCGCATCCGCGCTGGCGTGCTGGAGCAGGTCAGCATGGACCTGCTGGACCAGGCTGGCGTTGGTGCCCGTGCCCATGCCGAAGGGCTGCCCCACGATGGCATCGAGCTGCTGTTCAAGGGCCAACGCCACCGCATCGACCTGCACGAGCTGACCGGCGGCAGCCGCGTGACGGTGTATGGCCAGACCGAAGTGACGCGCGACCTGATGGACGCGCGCGCGGCAGAAGGCTTGACCACCGTGTACGACGCGCAGAACGTACAAGTGCACGACTTCGAAGGCCAAAGCCCCCGCGTGACCTACCAGAAGGACGGCCAGACGCACGAGCTGGCCTGTGACTTCATCGCAGGCTGCGACGGCTACCACGGCGTGTGCCGCGCCAGCGCCCCGGCCGACCTGCTCAAGACTTACGAACGCGTCTACCCCTTTGGCTGGCTGGGTGTGCTGGCCGATGTGCCGCCCGTCTCGCACGAACTGATTTACGCCAACACCGAGCGCGGCTTTGCGCTGTGCAGCATGCGCAGCGCCACCCGCAGCCGCTACTACGTGCAGGTGCCCAACACCGACAAGATCGAGAACTGGACCATCGACCAGTTCTGGGCCGAGCTGGGCAACCGCCTGGACCCTGAGGCACGTGCCAATCTGGTCACCGGCCCGGCGCTGGAGATGAGCATTGCCCCGCTGCGCAGCTTTGTGGCCGAACCCATGCGTTTTGGCCGCATGTTCCTGGCGGGCGACGCGGCCCATATCGTGCCGCCCACCGGCGCGAAGGGCCTGAACCTGGCGGCCAGCGACGTGGGTTACCTGTGGACCGCGCTCACCGAGTTCTACACAGAGAAATCCGCCGTGGGCATCGACACCTGCTCCGACCGCTGCCTGCGCCGCGTGTGGCGGGCAGAGCGCTTCTCGTGGTGGTTCACCTCGCTGATGCACCGCTTTCCCGAGACCGGCGAATTCGGGCAGAAAATCCAGGAGGCCGAACTGGACTACCTGGTGAACTCACGCGCTGCTTCGGTGTCGCTGGCCGAGAACTATGTGGGACTGCCGATGAATTTCGGCACCTGAACCTCATCTTCATCCTGACAGAGGGCATAAAAAAAGCGGCTTCCTTGGAAGCCGCTTTTTGCTGGATGACCGCCGGTCGAATCAATGGCGGAAGTGGCGCACGCCACTGAACACCATGGCTACGCCGCGCTCGTTGGCGGCGTCAATCACTTCGTTGTCGCGCATGGAACCACCGGGCTGAATGACGCAGGTGGCGCCTGCATCGACCACCACATCGAGGCCGTCGCGGAAGGGGAAGAAGGCGTCACTGGCTACGACCGTGCCTTGCAAGGTCAGGCCTGCGTGGCCTGCCTTGATGCTGGCGATGCGGGCCGAGTCCAGGCGGCTCATCTGGCCAGCGCCCACGCCCATGGTCATGCCTCCTTTGCAGAAGACGATGGCATTGCTCTTGACGTACTTGGCCACCTTCCAGGCGAACAGCAGGTCTTCCATTTCTTCCAGCGTGGGCTGCTTCTGGGTCACGACCTTGAGGTCAATGAGCGACAGCTCGTGGTTGTCGGCGGTCTGCAGCAGCAGGCCCGAGCCGATGCGCTTGGCGTCCATGGCGTTGCGGCCGCGTTCCCAGTCGGTCTTGCCACCATGCGCGGGCAGTGCAATCTTGAGCAGGCGCACATTGGCCTTGGCCTTGAAGATCTCCAGCGCCTCGGCCGTGAAGTCGGGGGCCATCAGCACTTCGACAAACTGCTTGCTCACCTGCTGGGCGGCCGGGCCGTCCACCACGCGGTTGAACGCGATGATGCCGCCGAAAGCGCTGGTGGGGTCGGTCTGGAAGGCCTTGCTGTAGGCGCTCAGCGCGTCCAGGCCCACGGCCACGCCACAGGGGTTGGCGTGCTTGACGATCACGCAGGCGGCGGCGTCAAAGCTCTTCACGCATTCCCAGGCGGCATCGGCATCGGCGATGTTGTTGTAACTCAGCTCCTTGCCCTGCAATTGCACGCCGGTGACCAGCGAGCCGGGCGCGGGGTACAGGTCGCGGTACAGCGCGGCTTGCTGGTGGCTGTTTTCACCGTAGCGCAGGTCTTGTACCTTGGTGAAGATGCCGTTGCTCTGGCCGGGGAACTGGGTGCGCGTGGGCACGTAGGTTTCCGACAGTTTTTCTTCTTCGAACGTGACGGACGAGAGGTAGTCGCTGATGGCGCCGTCGTACTGGGCGATGCGATTGAACGCAGCCACCGACAGCGAAAAACGCAGCTTGTCGCTCAACTTGCCACCGGCCTTCAGCTCGGCCAGCACGGCCTCGTACTGGTCGGCCGAGGTGATCACGCCGACGTCCTTCCAGTTCTTGGCGGCACTGCGCACCATGGCGGGGCCGCCGATGTCGATGTTCTCGATGGCGTCGGCCAGCGTGCAACCGGCCTTGGCCACGGTGGCTTCAAACGGGTAGAGGTTGACCACCAGCAGGTCGATGGTGTCTATGCCGTGTTCCTTCAACGCTGCCATGTGTTCGGGCAGCTCGCGGCGCGCCAGCAGGCCGCCGTGCACCTTGGGGTGCAGCGTCTTCACGCGGCCGTCCAGCATCTCGGGGAACTGGGTGACCTCAGCCACTTCGGTCACGGGCAGGCCTTTGTCGGCCAGCAGTTTGGCGGTGCCACCGGTGGACAGGAGCTTGATGCCCAGCGCGTGCAGCGCTTGGGCGAATTCGACGATGCCGGTCTTGTCGGAGACGGAGAGAAGTGCGTTCATGGTGTGGGAGGGGAGAGTTTGAATAAAAACAGGCTCTAGCGCTTATCCATCAAGCGCAAACAGCTACAAATTAAATAGCAAATAACACAATGACGTCAGAGCAGCTTGTGCTCGACGAGCTTTTTGCGCAACGTGTTGCGGTTCAAGCCCAGCCATTCGGCCGCGCGGGACTGGTTGTTGTCGGCCTGCTGCATCACGACTTCCAGCAGCGGCCTTTCGACCACACGCACCAGCATGTCGTACATGCCATCGGGCGTCTCGCCGCCCAGGTCGCGAAAGTAGCCCTGCAGGCTCTCGCGCACGCATTCTTCTATGTGTTTCTTGCTCATGCAGCCAATCCCTCTTGTTCTTCTGGTTCTGCGTCCAAGCCCGTGGCGGCAGGCAGCCGGTCCATCTGTTGCCCGAGGGCGTCCAGGTGGTCGGCCACGGCCTGCCACTGCGTGGTGCAGTCTTCGATCGTGTTGATGTGTTGCCTGAAGGCCTCGCCGCCCGGCAGCGCGCGCAGGTACCAGGCAATGTGCTTGCGCGCACTGCGCACCCCGGTCAGCTCGCCATACAGGCTGTAGTGGTCTTGCAGGTGGTCCAGCAGCAGGCGGCGCACCTCGGCCACCAGCGGCGGCGCCAGGTGTTCGCCCGTGGCCAGAAAGTGGCCGATCTCGCGGAAGATCCATGGTCGGCCCTGTGCGGCGCGGCCGATCATGATCGCGTCGGCGCCAGTGGCAGCGAGCACGTCGCGCGCCTTTTCGGGCGAGGTGATGTCGCCGTTGGCCACCACGGGCGCCTTCACCGCCGCCTTGACGGCTGCGATGGTGTCGTACTCCGCGTGGCCCTTGTAGCCCTGCTCGCGCGTGCGGCCATGCACGGTGAGCATCTGGATGCCCACGCTTTCAAACTGCCGCGCCAATGCCACGGCGTTCTTGTGCTCCTGGCACCAGCCGGTGCGCATCTTCAGCGTGACAGGCACGTTGAAGGGCGCGCAGGCCTCGACCACCGCAGCGGCAATTTCCACTGCCAGCGCTTCGTTCTGCATCAGGGCGGAGCCCGCCCATTTGTTGCAGACCTTCTTGGCCGGGCAGCCCATGTTGATGTCGATGATCTGCGCGCCGCGTTCCACGTTGTAGACCGCAGCCTCGGCCATCATCGGTGCATCGGTGCCAGCGATCTGCACGGCAATGGGCCCCGGCTCCCCTTCATGGTTGGCACGGCGCGAGGTCTTGAGACTGTTCCACAAGTCCTTGCGCGAGGTCACCATCTCGCTCACCGCATAGCCCGCACCCAGCGCCTTGCACAGCTGGCGGAACGGCCGGTCGGTGACGCCCGCCATCGGGGCGACGAACAACCGGTTCGCCAAAGGAATGTGGCCGATGTGCATGGGCGGGGTGGGATAGGGAGGCAGCAGCAGATGCTGAAAAAGGAGGCAGGATTGTACCTGCTCAAAATTTCAGCAAATGAAATATCTCGACCGCTGAAAATCGGACGGCTTTGTCACCCTCACGCGCAGCCGGGGCGAGTACCACCCCGCAGGGAGCAAGGTCATCGCGCGGCGAGGTCAGCGTCCGCGGTGTGCACCGTTGCAGCGCCGCGCAGCGCAAAGTGCCACCAAGCATCGGGGGTGTTTTCAAACTGGTGGCGGGCCATCGTCGCACGCAGCCAGGCGCGGTTGTGCAGCACATCGGGCGAGAAGCCCTGGGCGGCCGACTCTGCACCCGCCAGCGCCGCACCCGCAGGCGTTCCCATGTCCACATCGTGCCCGTCGGCCAGTGGCCCGCGCACCACCTTGCTGGCCTTCATGCCGTCCACCACACGCACCTGCACCACCCAGCCACCACCAGTGGCCGGGCAGGTAGCCTGCAACACCATGCCCTGCGCCTGCAATTCTTGGCCCACCCGCTGCAAGGCGGCACGCGCAGAAGGGGTTTCGCTGCAAGGGCTGGCGACATGCACCTCAGCGGGTTGGAGTTCAGGCACCGCTGCCTGTGGGCTGTGCACACAGGCAGCCATCAGCAGCGCCAGGGCCAGAGGCAGCCAGCGTGAGCCAACAGGCGCGCCAGCCAGAGCGGTGCCGCTGGGGAAGACGTGGGGTTCAAAACGTTGCATGCTGCCTCCTCCTTGGGAATTTTTCGGTGGACGGTGTGGTTACCACGATAGGAAAGGAGCCCCTTGCAAGCCATGCGCAGATGGCGCAGCCCGGCGTAGGACAGCGCCCTCTGACACCAAAGCACCGGCTGCGCAGCCCTACACTTGGCCCCTATGGAAATCTGGATGCACCAGCTGCTGGAATGGCTTGCGCTGCCGCAGTTCGGCCTGAGCACGGTCTTTGTGGTGGCGTTCATCTCCGCCACGCTGCTGCCTTTGGGCTCGGAGCCTGCGGTGTTCGGCTTGATCAAGATCAACCCTGAACTCTTCTGGCCCGCCATCCTGGTGGCCACGGTTGGCAACACGCTGGGCGGTGGTGTGAGCTGGTGGATGGGCCTGGGCGCTCACAAGGTGGTGGACAAGGCCCGTGGCAATGCCACTGAAGTTCGCGCGCTGAACTGGCTTCGGCGCTTTGGCGCCCCCGCCTGCCTGATGAGCTGGCTGCCCGTGGTGGGCGACCCGCTGTGTGCTGTGGCAGGCTGGCTCAAGCTGCCGTTCTGGCCTTGCCTGGCCTATATGGCTGTGGGCAAATTCTTCCGCTATCTGGTTATGACGAGCGTGTTGCTGTACTTCATGCCAGGGCATCTGGCGATGTAGTGGCCCGCCGAAGCCACCGGGATCAGGGCGGCAATAGACGGTCCCAGTTCACGGGCACCGTGGTGTCCACGTGCAGCGTGATCGCCTCTTCGTGGGACTGCAGCGGGTGGGCGCGGGCCCACTGGGCGTCCAGCACGGCCACGTCCGCCTCTGACGCACCGGCTCCGGCCAGCGCGCGCTGGCGCACACGCTCGCGCAGCACCGGCAAGGGGGCCTCGAACGACAGGATGTGGCAGGGCACTTGCACAGAATCGGCCAGGGCCAGGAAAAGCGCGCGGGCATCGCGGTCCAGCAAGGTGGCATCCACGATCACGGAGTAGCCTGCCACCAGCACCTCGCGTGCCACTTGCGCCAACCGCTGGTGCGTGCGGAATGTAGCCTCGGCGGTGTAGATGCCGCCAGGTACGCCGTCGCTGGAAGCATTGGGCGCCAGGCCGAACAGGCGCTTGCGCTCCACATCCGCCCGCACGCGCACCAATCCACGCTGGCACGCCAGGGTCAGCGCATGGGTGCTCTTGCCCGCCCCCGAAAAGCCATGGGCCAGCCACAACGCAGCAGGGCGCGCCACCGGCCAGCGCGCACGCCGTTGCCCCGCAAAACCCGCCGCCAGTTCCAGATATTCCTCCAGGGCTTGCACCGCCTGCGCACTGCCATCACCGCAGGTTGGGTTCAGCCGCAGGGCAGCAACCCGCGCCCGCACCAAAGCGCGGTAGGCGCCGTAGTACCGCAAAACGGACAGGCCCGCGTAGTCTCCCGTGTGCTCCAGCCACCGGTTCAAAAACCGCCAGGCCAGATCGGCCCGGCCATGGGCCGCGAGGTCCATCACCACAAAGGCGATATCGGCCACACAGTCGATCCAGCGCAAGGCGGGGTTGAACTCGATGGCATCGAACAGCTGGGCCTCGCCATCGATGAGTGCAATGTTGGCCAGATGCAAATCGCCATGGCATTCGCGCACCCGACCGGCTGCCCGCCGTGCCTCGAACGTGGTGGCCAGGGCCCGCCCCTGGTGCCGGCACCAGCCGACCACCTGCGCCAGCAGGGGGCCCTGACCGGGCAGCGCGCTTGCCACGGGTGCGCGCAGAGCCGCCACACAGTCATCCACTGGCGCTTGCACCGCTGCCGCCGTGCCCCAGCTGTCGGTGCTTGCAGCGATGGCAGCTGCGTCGTGGAACTGCGCCACATGGCACGCCAGCTGGTCGATCTGCGCAGGCAACACGCGATGCGCATCCAGTGCAGTGGCGAGTAGTGCGTCCTGGGCAAAACGTCGCATCCACACGACGGGTTCGGCGCCTGGCAGAGCGTCTTTCCACGGCACGACCTGAAGCGTGGTGGGGGCGCCATCCGCCCCAGCAGTCACCTGACCCATCAAACCGACAAGGCCCAAGTACAGGCCCGGCGCCGTGCGGCGATTGATGCGCAGCTCTTCCTCGCAGGCGGCGTGCCGCAGGGCATGGGTACTGAAGTCCAGAAAGTCCAGCTGCAAGGGTTTCTTGAGCTTGTAGGCAAAGTCACCCGCAAGCAGCACCCAGGAGATGTGGGTCTCGATACATTCCACGCGCTCTACAGGGTGGGGAAAAGCCTGCGGTTGTTGCTGCAGCAGACGCACACGCTGCTGGGCGGTGGCGAATTCGGCCGACAGGTCGGTGGATGAGGGCATGGAACGGACGCGGGGGAAAGGCACCAACGCACAAGCGCGAAAGGCAGCCATGCCACCCAACGTGGGGGATGGAAACAGGCGTTCAGTGTGAACACCGAAGGCCGCTTGTCAACCCGGCCAGCACAAACAACGGCCAGCAGCTACAGGAAAGCGTTGCTGCTGGAGATCGACAAGTCCGACAGCTGCGAATCGCCTTTGGCAACTGGCTCCTCGACCACCACCTGGTTGCGCCCGCCTTCCTTGGCCATGTACATGGCGGTATCGGCCCGCGAGAAGAACTCCAGCACCGACTCGCCCAACACATACTGCGTCACCCCGACCGATACCGTCACCCGGCCCTTGAGCAATCCGGTCCAGGCATGGGTTTCCACCTGCGCGCGAATGCGCTCACAGGTATTGAGCGCAGGCAGCAACGAAGTGCCAGGGAAGATGAGCAGAAACTCTTCACCCCCATACCGGCCAAACACGTCGCCCCCGCGAACGCCCTGCTGCGCGATGCGCGCAAAGGTGCGCAGCACCTCGTCGCCCCCCAGATGCCCCAGCTCATCGTTGATGCGCTTGAAGTGGTCAATGTCCAGCACGGCCAGGCACAACGGGATGCCACTTTCGTCGGCCAGCTGTTTTTGCTCTTCCAGCGCGGCCAACACGTAGCGGCGGTTGAAGCATCCCACCAGCGGATCGCGCTGGGCGTCTTCCTGGATGTTCTTGATCTTGCGGCTTGCATGGTAGAGGCTGCGGTAAAGGCGCTGCACGCGGCCCATGAGGGCAATGAAGGCGGGCAAAGAGACCGCCAGAGCCACCCAATGCAATGCCTCCAGACGCAGCAGGGCGTTGTTCTGCTGCTCCAGGTAGTGCAGCCCCACCACCCCGGCATAGAGGCACAACATGCAGGCCGCCAGTGCCAGCAGGGTGGGCCGTGGCACAGTGAAAATGCCATAGGCCACGGCCACAAAGGTGAATGGCGCCAACAGGATTTGCGTAACGGGCGCCAGGTAGACAATGCCGAGCATGCACGCGAGCGCTGTAGCCACCATGGCCAGCTTCAGGTGCCGATGCCGCACATTTTTGTGCAAGCCCGTGTTGAAAATGCCCCAGAAGGTCGCGCAGACCACCGCCACCAGCACGCCCAACACGGCGAGCACCTGGAGGTCCACCATGCCCAGCGCACAAAACCCCAGCATCGCCAGCGCATAGAGCCCCATCAGCCCTGCGGCCAGCAACCATTTTTCGCGCGCACTGCGCCCACTGCGGGGCCCCATTCCATCCAGCGCGCGGCGGGCCGGGCGCACCATGGCTGAAGACGAGTCATCGAACTCCATGACAGCGTCGGACAGGGGAAAGGCGTCCGTCGCCGAAAACGGATTCTTGCGACCAAAAAACATGTGGAGGCAGGCCTGAGCCCGGGTTCGTTCGGGTGATGCTTCACCGAAATGCGCAGGCTGCAGGCACCAACACCCGGCAGACGAGCCCGCGCATCTTACGCAGAACTGACACCCTCGCGCTCCGTGTTTTCCAGTAGCACCTCCAGCGGCGCAGCAAATCTGTGCAATGAATGCGACGCGAGCCCCCTCGGAAAGACTCCCAGCCCCTGGTCCCACGCATGCGGTGCGGGGAGAACTCGGCCCTTCTTCAGGCCACTACAACCCGCCGACGCGTCCACCAGCCTTCCATGCTGTAGACCAGCAGCGCCGCCCAGATCAAGACAAACCCCACCAGGCGCGCTGGCTCGAACGGTTCATGGAACAACCACACGCCCAGCGCAAACTGCAGGCTGGGCGAGATGTATTGCAGTATGCCCAAGGTGGACATCGGGATCAGGCGCGCACCCGCCGCAAACAGCAGCAGCGGAACTGCCGTCATGGGTCCCGCAAGCAGCAGCCAGCCGACGGTGGCGGGCGTGCCCTGCACCAGCGCACCCTGGCCTTGCCACGCCCACCAGCCCAGCACGACGGCGGCCACCGGCGCGAGCACCAGCGTCTCCAGCGCGAGACCCTCCAGTGCGCCCAGCACAGCAACCTTGCGCAACAACCCATAAAAGCCAAAACTCAAGGCCAGTACCAGAGCAATCCAGGGCAGGCGCCCAGCCTGCACCGCCAGCCACAGCACGCCAGCGGCCGCCACGGCCACCGCCATCCATTGGCCCGAGCGAGGCCGCTCACGCAGAAATACAAAGCCCAGCGCGACGTTGACCAGCGGAAGGATGAAATAGCCCAGGCTGGCGTCTACCACGTGCTGGTTTTGCACCGCCCACACATAGGTAAGCCAGTTGCCCGACAGCAGCATCGCAGACAGCACAAATGCCGCCAGCACCTTGGGCTGGCGCAGCACGGTCCCCATCCACGACCATTGCCTGCGCACCATCAGTACGCCAAATACAAACACCAGCGACCACAGTGTGCGGTGCATCACCACCTCGAGCGAGGGCACGTCTGCCACCTGCTTGAAATACAGGGGGAACAGGCCCCAGGCGATGTAAGCCAGGGCGGCGTAGAGGATTCCAGTGTTCATAGAAATCGATGCTCAGGGGGATGCGTGGCCCCCCTGCCAAACGGTCGTAAAAAATCCCTGCATGCCAGGGGCCCTGCAGGGATTGCGGGCCACCGGGCCATAACCCGATGGCGTTTTCAGTGATTTTTAGACGTTGAACAGGAAGTTCAGCACGTCGCCGTCCTTGACCACGTATTCCTTGCCTTCGGCGCGCATCTTGCCAGCATCCTTGGCGCCCTGCTCACCCTTGTAGGCGATGAAATCGTCAAAGGCAATCGTCTGCGCACGGATGAAGCCGCGCTCGAAGTCACCGTGGATCACGCCGGCCGCCTGGGGTGCCGTGTCACCAATGTGGATGGTCCACGCGCGCACCTCCTTCACACCCGCAGTGAAATAGGTCTGCAGGCCCAGCAGCTTGAAGGCGCCCCGGATCAGGCGTGCGAGGCCGGGCTCGGTCTGGCCCATTTCGGCCAGGAACATGTCACGGTCTTCGTCGCTCATTTCAGCCATCTCGGCTTCCATCTTGGCGCAGATGGCCACCACGGGGGCGTTCTGGCTGGCAGCGTAGTCCTTGAGGCGGTCGAGGAAAGGGTTGTTCTCAAAGCCGTCTTCGCTCACGTTGCCCACGAACATCGCGGGCTTGGCGGTGATCAGGCACAGGGACTTGAGCAGCGGCTGCTCTTCCTTGGTGATCTCGACCGAGCGGGCGGGCTTGCCTTCATTGAGCGCAGCCTGGATGCGCGTGAGCAGCGCCACCAGCTTGGCGGCATCCTTGTCGTTGCCCGACTTGGCAGCCTTGGTGTAGCGATTGAGCGCCTTTTCGACGGTGCCCATGTCGGCCAGGCACAGCTCGGTCTGGATCACCTCGATGTCCGAGATCGGGTCCACACGGCCAGCCACGTGGATCACGTTGTCGTCTTCAAAGCAGCGCACCACGTTCACGATGGCGTCGGTTTCGCGGATGTGGGCCAGGAACTGGTTACCGAGGCCTTCACCCTGGCTGGCACCCGCCACCAGGCCGGCAATGTCCACGAACTCGACAATGGCGGGCACGATGCGCTCGGGCGAAATGATCTGGGCCAGCTGGGCCAGGCGCGGGTCGGGCACCTCGACCACGCCCACGTTGGGTTCGATGGTGCAGAACGGATAGTTCTCGGCGGCGATGCCGGCCTTGGTCAGCGCGTTGAAGAGGGTGGACTTGCCGACGTTGGGCAGGCCCACGATGCCGCATTGGAGGCTCATGGCAGGGCTTTCTGGATTTCGGAGACAAACCGCCGATTTTACGGGCCAGCCAGCTATCACCCTTTCACGCCATGTTCACACCGTCAGTCGAAGCGCAGATTGGCCGCCACCCGCTGACCCACGCGCAGCGTCTGGCCCGCCCCCTGGCGCACGATGGCATTCATTCCGAACGTGATGGCGCCATCGAGCCGTTGGTCCTTCCGATAGGTCCGCAGGGTGTCCCCCACCGATGGGTTGCTTTCGGCTGTAGCGGGGTCGATGTCAGGAATGGGGCACCGCGAACAGGGTTTGACGGGCTGCAGGTGGATTTCACCCTCTTGCGCATCCACACGCACCAGATCCACTCGGTCCTCGTCGTGTGCGTCCACCCCGGCCAGGACCACATTGGGCCGAAACCGCTCGATCCCAGCGGCGGCATGGCCTGCAGCCTGAAGTCGCACGTTCAGCTCATCCATCGATGCCTGGCTGGCGAGCAACAACGGAAAACCATCGGCAAACTGGTTCGGCGCCTCGACACCGCCCGTCCATTCCATGCTGGACAAGCGGCGGTATTCAGGATCAAAACGGACAAGGCGGCAGGGCTGACCGAGGAAGTCCGTAAACCACTGCGCCGCCACGGCACCCATGTCCCATGCGGGCACCGTGTCGCGCCACACGGTCACCTTGGCGGGCGCCTCGACCGCATCGATGGCCACATGCAAGGCCAGCATGCCAGGCGCACGCAGCACCATCTCATCGCCTTTGAGCTGCGGGCGAATCAGCGCCATGCGCGGCAGCGTGCGCTGGGTTACAAACATGCCCTCAGCGTCTACCACCATCCAGGCACGGTCCAGATCGAGCCCCGTATCGGTGAGCAAGGCCTGCTGCACTTCAATGCCGGCACACGACTTGACGGGATAGACAAACAGGCGCGCGATGGTGCCCGACAGATCGGAATCAGGGTGGAAACTCACGCGAAGGTGCTCCTCAAAAATGACCGGTTGGACAGCGAGCCCGATTTTGCACCGCGCCCAAGGGCCCAGGCCCGCTCCTACAATGCCGCCATGGCCCAAACCTTTGATATCTGTATTCGCGGCACCGGCATTGTGGGCAAGACGCTGGCACTGCTGCTGGCCCGCGAACGGCTGAAAGTGGCCCTGCTACCTGCACCCGGCCCGAAGGCCCCCGCAACTGCCGATGTGCGGGCCTATGCGCTGAACGCAGCATCGCGCAAACTGCTGGAATCGCTTCGCAGCTGGCCCGATGCACAGCACGCCACAGCCGTGCGATCCATGCAGGTACAGGGAGACCGGGATGGCGCCGTGCATTTTGATGCGGCCACCCAAGGGGTGGAAGCCCTGGCCTGGATCGTTGACGTGCCCGCCCTGGAGGCCCGCCTCGCCGAAGCTCTGCGCTACCAGCCCCAGGTGGAAATGGTCGATGCCCCCGTGCCGGCGGCCCTGACCGTGGTGTGCGAGGGCCGCGCCAGCAGCACGCGCGAAGAGTTTGGTGTGGGTTTTCAGGTGACGCCGTATGGGCAACACGCCATCGCCACCCGATTGCAGTGTGAACGCGCCCACGAACAGGTGGCACGGCAATGGTTTTTGCCCGACGGCATCCTGGCTTTTTTGCCTTTGGGCGGGCCGCAGGGGAACTCCGTGGCGGTTGTCTGGTCCGTCTTGCAGGAACATGTCGCGCCGCTGATGGCCTTGTCCCCTGAAGAATTCGCGCAGAAGCTCCACATGGCCAGCCGGGAATCCCTGGGGTCGCTGACGCTCAGTGTGGAACGAGCAGCCTGGCCCCTGCAGCTTGCAAAAGCAGACCGCTGGTGTGGCAGCTTGCCATCCACCGGAAAAAACCCGCGCAGCTGGGTGCTGGCTGGTGACGCGGCGCACAACGTGCATCCGCTCGCAGGCCAGGGGCTGAACCTGGGACTGGCAGACGCCCAAGCCCTGGCCAGCGCACTGCATGGGCGCGACTACTGGCGCAGTGTGGCTGATGTACGTTTGCTGCGGGGCTACGAGCGTGAGCGCAAGGCAGCCCTGCTGCCGATGGGATTGGCGACGGATGGCCTGCAACAACTCTTCTCCCGCCAGGAAGGGCCGCTGCAGGCGCTGCGCAACTGGGGAATGAAGGGCTTTGAACTGAGCGGCCCGCTGAAGCACTTCGTGGCCCGCCAGGCCATGGGAAATTACTGACCACACCGGTGGCCGCCCTCTGGAAGCCACCAGACCGTTTTAACGAGAACACCATGAAACTGATTCCCACCCTGCTCGCTGCCGCCGCGCTGGCCTCCGGCTTTGCCGCCACCGCACAAGAAGCGGACATCCGCAAGGCGCTCGCCGAACGCATTCCCCAAATGGACAAGATTGACGAGGTGCGCCCCACCCCCATGAAAGGCCTTTATGAAGTACGCATCGGGACGGACCTTTTCTACACGGACGCCAAGGGCAACTATGTGATCCAGGGTGAACTGATCGATACGAAAGTGCGCCGGAATCTGACCGAAGACCGCATTGCAAAGCTCACAGCCGTCGAGTTCTCGGCACTGCCCCTCAAAGACGCCTTCACCATTGTGCGCGGCGACGGGAAACGCAAGTTGGCCGTTTTTGAGGACCCCAACTGCGGCTACTGCAAGCGTTTTGAACGCGATCTGCAGAACGTGGACAACGTGACGGTGTACCTGTTCCTGTACCCCATCCTCAGCCCCGACTCTGCGGAAAAATCGCGCAACATCTGGTGCTCCAAAGACCAGGTGACGGCCTGGCAGGATCTCATGGTGCGGGACAAGCCTGTGCCTGCAGCGAGCTGCGATACCAGCGCCTTGCAGCGCAACCTGGCATTTGGCCGCAAGCACAAGATCACAGGAACGCCTACGCTGATTTTTGCCAACGGCGCCCGCGTGCCGGGAGCCATCGGCGCCAAGGAAGTGGAAAAGCGCCTGGCCGAGGCCAGCAGCGAAACCCCTGCCGCCAACTAATACGCGTTTTGCATGCGCGCAGGCCCCGCGCCCACGGGCCGCGCCATCTGACCACAAGGCCCGAACCTGCAGTTGCCCATGCCCTCAACCCGCAAGCCAGAATCCGCCGCCATTCACTACCTCGTTGAGCCAGCGGACCTGCACGGTCATCTGTTTCGCATTGCACTGACGATTCCCCACCCTTCGGCGCAGCAAGAGGTCTCGCTGCCGATCTGGATTCCGGGGAGCTATCTGGTGCGGGAGTTCTCCAAAAATCTGCAAGAGCTCAAAGCCCATCAGGGCACGCGGGAAGTGAAGCTCACGCAACTGGACAAGCATCGGTGGCAAGCTGAATGCAGCCCCAACAAGCCCCTTGTGCTGTCCTACGCCGTCTGCGCCTACGACACCTCGGTGCGCACGGCCTGGCTGGACGCATCGCGCGGGTTTTTCAACGGCACCAGCCTGTGCCTGCGCGTGCAGGGCCAGGAAACGCAGCGCCACACGCTCGATATTGCCAGCACGCCTGCTACGGCCACCTGGTCAGTGGCCACCGGCTTGTCCCCCGTCAAGACAGACAAGAAGGGTTTTGGTCTCTACGCTGCGGCGAACTACGACGAGCTGGTTGACTGCCCGGTGGAAATGGGCCTCTTCTGGACCGGCCGCTTCACGGCCTGCGGCGTTCCGCACCGCTTTGTGGTGGCTGGTGCAGCGCCCTCTTTTGACGGCAAGCGCCTGCTGGCAGATACCCAGAAGATTTGCGAGACCGCAATCCGTTTCTGGCATGGCGAAGGCAAGGCGCCGTTCAAGAGCTACCTGTTCATGCTCAACGCCGTGGGCGACGGCTACGGAGGGTTGGAGCACCGCAACTCCACCGCGCTCATCTGTGGCCGGCGCGACCTGCCACGGGTCGATGAGGCCCGCACTGGTGATGGATACACCACACTGCTGGGCCTGATCAGCCACGAGTACTTCCACGCGTGGAACGTCAAGCGGCTGCGCCCCGCCGATTTTGCCCAATACGACTACACCCGCGAAAACTACACGGAGCTGCTGTGGTTTTTCGAGGGCTTTACCAGTTACTACGACGATTTGCTGCTGCGCCGAGCAGGGTTGATTGACGATGCTGCGTACCTGAAGCTCATCACCAAAACCATCAACCAGGTGCTCCAGACACCAGGCAGGGCCGTGCAGACCGTAGCGCAAGCCAGCTTTGACGCCTGGGTCAAGTACTACCGCCAGGACGAAAACACCCCCAACGCGACGGTCAGCTATTACACCAAGGGCTCGCTGGTGGCCCTGTGCCTGGACCTGGCCCTGCGCCGCGAAGGCAAGACCAGCCTGGATGAGGTCATGCGCACGCTGTGGCTGCGGTGCCAGGGCGGCCCGATGTCGCAAGACGATTTGCTGGCAGTATTGAAAGAACTGTCCGATCGGCCCTTCGATACAGAACTGGCGCGGTGGGTGCACAGCACCGCAGAACTGCCGCTGGCAGAGTTGCTGGAAGCCAACGGCGTTTTGCTCAAGGCGGAGACCCCCCAATGGGCGCAGCGGCTGGGGCTGCGGGTGGGAGAAAACCACAGCGTGCAAATCAAGACCGTGCTGCGAGGTGGCCCTGCGGAAAAGGCGGGCATAGCGGCTGGCGATGAGTGGCTGGGCATCGATGTGAAAGGCCAGGGGTGGCGCATCAGCAAGCTGGAAGATGTGGCGTTCTATGCTGGCACCGAGACATCCCTGACAGCGCTGGTGGCACGGGACGGCCGACTGCTGCGGTTGCCGCTCGAACTGTCGGCCCGCAGTGCGTCCACGCCCCCCAAAAAGACCTCCCGCACCACCGCCACGGTGCCAGACACGGTGAGCCTGTCGATTGCCAACGCTGCCGCCTTGGGGCGATGGTTGAACTGAGCCAGGGACATGACACCGGATTGGTACGGTGTTCTACCTACCAGTGCATAGGTTCGGGCATGCTTGGGTATATTCGTTCGTGCTTTCATAACTACCTATAAACCCAGGAGATTTCATGTCTTACGAAACTATCGAGGTTCGCATTGAGGCGGACAAGGTTGGTATCGTCACGCTCAACCGGCCCAAGCAGCTCAACGCGCTGAACGACCAGCTCATGGATGAGCTGGGCGCGGCACTGAAGGCCTTTGATGCGGACGAAAAAATCGGCTGCATCATCGTCACAGGCAGTGAAAAGGCGTTTGCCGCAGGCGCCGACATTGGCGCCATGGCGAAATACAGTTTCGCAGACACTTACAAGGGCGACTACATCACCCGCAACTGGGAAGCGATCCGCTCCATCCGCAAGCCCGTCATTGCCGCTGTCAGCGGTTTTGCGCTGGGCGGTGGCTGTGAGTTGGCCATGATGTGCGATTTCATCATCGCCGCTGATAACGCCAAATTCGGCCAACCCGAAATCAAACTGGGCGTGATCCCCGGCGCAGGCGGTACGCAGCGTCTGCCGCGCGCAGTGGGCAAATCCAAGGCGATGGACATGGCCCTGACCGGTCGCATGATGGACGCGGTGGAAGCCGAACGTTCCGGCCTGGTCAGCCGCGTGGTGCCCTACGACAAGCTCATGGACGAAGCACTGGGTGCCGCCATCATCATTGCAGGCTTCTCCCAGATCGCCGTGATGGCGGCCAAGGAGTCGGTCAACCGCGCCTTCGAAGGCAGCTTGTCGGACGGTGTGATGTTCGAGCGCCGCCTCTTCCACGCCCTGTTCTCCACCCAGGACCAAAAGGAAGGCATGGACGCTTTCATGAACAAGCGCACCGCGAACTTCACACACCAATAATTTTTGTTCTATAATCTCGGACTGCGGTCGTATAGCTCAGTTGGTTAGAGCGCAGCATTCATAATGCTGATGTCGGTGGTTCAAGTCCACCTACGACCACCAAATCCAACCCACAGTGCCTGCGCACTGTGGGTTTTTTATTGGGCAGCCGCACCGCAAAAATCATAGCTGCCGACGCTTGGTACCATTGGTTTTCAATGGAAAACCGCTGGAAATCCTTTAACACCAAGCGCGAGCAGCTATTATTTTTGAGAACTGCGGGATTGGCCCCGCTTTTAGAATCGCTGTTTCAGCCCCTGGATGTAAACCATGAACCGCTGCACCACGACTTCCTCTCCTGCTTTCTCCCTCACTTCGCCGACGGCCCCCGCGCGAAAGCTCTTCGCGGCTGTGGCCTGCGCCCTGCTCTGCGGCGCCCTGCCGGTGTCCGCCCAGGTACAGCCCGGGCTTGGCGGCATGCGGACCTTTCCCGATGCGGCCCAGCGCGGCACCCTGACCCTCAACACGGCATCGGAGGCCACGCTCAATGGCCGCACCATCCGCCTGGCGCCTGGCATGCGCCTGCTGAGCCCTCAGAACACGCTGGTCATGATGCACACGGTGCTGGGGCAGAGCTACAAGGTGAACTACGTGATCGAAAACAGCACCGGCATGCTGATCACCGCCTGGATCCTGACCCAGGGCGAAGCCGAGCAGCCACGCAAGGGCAGCGACACGGTCGAGCGCAACTACCGCACCGAGTACGACGCCATCCGCAAGTGATGCGTTGACCCATCAGCCGCGCCCTGTGCCTCGGCGCGGTCCTTGAATGTTTGCGGTGCGCTGCGGTGCTCCGCCCTTTTTCTTTCTGATTGCAAGAGAGCCTGCCATGGCCAAAAAAGTCTTCATCAAAACCTTCGGCTGCCAGATGAACGAGTACGACTCGGACAAGATGGCCGACGTGCTCCACGCTGCCCAGGGCTACGAGCCCACGCAGAACCTGGACGAAGCCGACCTCATCCTCTTCAACACCTGCTCCGTGCGCGAGAAAGCGCAGGAGAAAGTCTTCAGCGACCTGGGCCGCATCAAGCACCTGAAGGCGCGCGGCGTGAAGATTGGTGTGGGCGGCTGCGTGGCCAGCCAAGAGGGCGCCGAGATCATCAAGCGCGCGCCCTACGTGGACGTGGTGTTCGGCCCCCAGACCCTGCATCGCCTGCCCGAGATGCTCAACCAGCGTGAACGGCTAGACAAGCCGCAGGTGGACATCAGCTTCCCTGAGATCGAGAAGTTCGACCACCTGCCGCCCGCGCGCGTGGAGGACGCCTCGGCCTTTGTGTCCATCATGGAAGGCTGCAGCAAATACTGCAGCTACTGTGTGGTTCCCTACACCCGGGGCGAAGAGGTGAGCCGCCCGTTTGACGACGTGCTGGTGGAAGTGGCAGGGCTGGCCGACCAGGGCGTGAAGGAAATTACCCTGCTGGGCCAGAACGTGAACGCCTATCTGGGCAAGATGGGTGGCACGGCCGAGATTGCCGACTTTGCACTGCTGCTCGAATACGTGTCCGACATCCCGGGCATCGAGCGCATCCGCTACACCACCAGCCACCCCAATGAGTTCACGCCCCGACTGATCGAGGCCTATGCCAAGCTGCCCAAGCTGACCAGCCACTTGCACCTGCCCGTGCAGCACGGCAGCGACCGCATTTTGATGGCCATGAAGCGCGGCTACACCGCCATGGAATACAAGAGCACGGTGCGCAAGCTGCGCGCCATCCGCCCAGACTTGGCCATGAGCAGCGACTTCATCGTCGGCTTCCCCGGCGAGACCGAAGACGACTTCAACAAGATGATGAAGCTGATTGACGACATCCACTTCGACAACAGCTTCAGCTTCATCTTCAGCCCCCGCCCCGGCACGCCCGCAGCCGGCCTGCACGACGACACCCCGCACGACGTGAAGCTGCGCCGCCTGCAGCACCTGCAGGGCGTCATCAACGCCAACATCAAGTCCATCAGCGAAAGCCGCGTGGGCACGGTGCAGCGCATCTTGGTGGAAGGCGCTTCCAAGCGCGATACCACCGAGCTGATGGGCCGTACCGAATGCAACCGCGTGGTGAACTTTGTGGGTCAGTCACGCCTGGTAGGCCAGATGGTGGATGTCACCATCACCGAAGCCAAGGCCTACACGCTGCGCGGCGAAGTGCTCACCCGCGAGGCGGCAGTCGCAGCCTGACGCGCACCCGGCGCCCGTGGCAATGACGGCAGACACCCCGCCAAGCGCGGATCTTCGCAAGGCCGACGGCCCGCTGCACGGCCTCTCGTTCCAGCAGCTTTTGCTGCTGGCCTTCCTGCTCATAGCGGGACTGCTGGGGGTGAGCTCGTTGCGGGCGCTGTACACCCTGGAACAGCTCATGGTGCAAAGCCGGCTTGGTGCCGCCGAGGCCACCACGCTGAGCACAGCGGCCCAGGCATTGAACCAGCGCGGGCAGGCCCTGGAACGCGCGGCACGCCAGTCCCTGGTGCTGCGGGATGCGCCGCTGCGGCGCAGCTTCAACGAAATGTCCGTAGAGGCACAAGCCGTTCTCGACCAGTTGCACCAGGGCGGCCTTCCCGAAGACCAGGCCAGCCAGTGGCGTGCGCATCTTGACGCCGTGAAGGCACTGCTGGATGCACCGCCGGAACGGGCCCTGGAAAACGAGCAACGGGTAGCGGAAGAATTTGTCACGCTTGAAGCGCTGCATACCGCCATCGTGCAATCGGTCCAGGAGATCAATGCACAACGTAACCGCGCGCTGCAGGACCGGGTGGAAGCGAGCCGCCGCAACGTGACGCACCAGGTGGTAGGGGTGATCGTCCTGGCGCTCGTCCTGGCCCTGGCGCTGGGCATCTGGCTTGCCCGTCCTTTCAAGCGGCTGGAAGGCACGATTCGGCGGTTGGGCGAGAACCAGCTTGAAGCGCCCGTGGTGATCTCCGGCCCCGACGACGTACGCCGCGTGGGGCAGCAGCTGGAATGGCTGCGCCTGAGGCTGCTGGAACTGGATTCGGACAAGGCCCGCTTCCTGCGCCATGTCTCGCACGAACTCAAGACGCCGCTGGCCGCGATGCGCGAGGGCGTGGCGCTGCTGCAGGACGGTGTGACCGGTGAACTCAATGCCGGCCAGCGCGAAGTTACACAGATCCTTCACCACAACACGCTGGTTTTGCAAGGGGAGATTGAAGCCTTGCTGCGCTTTAACGCTGCAGCCTTCGAGGCACGCCAGCTGCAGCGGAGCGATACCGATCTGCTCGCGCTGCTGGAAGCCCAGGTGGAAGCCCAGCGGCTGCAATGGCAGGCCCGGGGCCTGCGGGTGCTGGTGGAAGGATCCGCCATCTCTCTGCCCATTGACGCCGACAAAATCGCCTCGGCAATCAGCAACCTGCTGTCCAACGCCATTCGTTTTTCGCCCAAAGGGGGAACGGTGCGGCTGTCCCTCTCGCGCCATGCGGGCTGCGTGCGCGTGGACGTTTCGGACCAGGGCCCCGGTGTGGCCCAGGCAGACCGTGACCGCGTGTTCGAACCTTTTTACCGTGGCATCCGCCAGCCGGACGACGCAGTGCGCGGCACCGGTATCGGGCTTTCCATCGTCCAAGAGTACATCGTCGCCCACGGCGGCCAGGTGCGGTTGGTGGAAGATGGCGTCCACACCTTTTTTCGCATGGAACTACCGCATGCTGCCTAGTTGTCTTCCCGTCCACCCCACCAACACGCGCGCCCTGGACTTTCCGGTATGGGTGATGTTGCTGGCTGCGGCCATCACGTTGGCCGGATGCAATGCGACGGCGCCCCAAGCGGTAGCGGCGCCTGTTCCGCCCATGACCGC
>NZ_JAMXAX010000088.1 GCF_023913775.1 Acidovorax facilis | reverse complement strand
GCGCGCAAGCCCCGCGCTGCCCCCAAGAGTTCCACCCCCCCAGCGTCTGACCCAGACGCCCCTGTCGACGCATCCACCTACCTAGGAGCCCTGCTATGACCACCGTCCGCACCGTCACCTCGTCCACCCGCCGCCTGACCCTGGGCGTGTTCGCCGCCGCAGGCCTGTCTGCCGCCCTGATGGCGCCTGCCGCCCACGCGCAGAACGCGCTGGACAACATCCTCAAGGCCAAGGAAATCAAGATTGCCATTCCCACCGACTACCCGCCCTACGGCTTTGTCGGCACGGACCTCAAGCCCCAGGGCCTGGATGTCGAGATGGCCAATTACATCGCCACCAAGCTGGGCGTGAAGGTCGAGCTGATCCCCGTGACCAGCGCCAACCGTATCCCCTACCTGCAGACGCAGAAGGCCGACCTCGTCATCTCCACGCTGGGCAAGAACCCCGAGCGCGAGAAGGTGATCGACTTCACTGCGGCCTATGCGCCGTTCTTCCAGGCCGTGTTCGCCAGCAAGAGCCTGAACATCAAGAGTTTTGCCGACCTCACGGGCAAGAGCGTGGCCGTGACGCGTGGCGCCATGGAGGACCAGGAACTGGCCAAGGTCGCGCCCCCCGGTGTGGACGTGAAGCGTTTTGAAGACCACGCGGCCAGCATCTCCGCCTTCGTGTCGGGCCAGACGCAGGCGATTGCCACAAGCGCATCGACGGCCGGGACCATCATGGTCAAGAACCCCAACTTGCAGACCGAATACAAGCTGTTGCTGAAAGACAGCCCCAACTTCATCGGCGTGGCCAAGGGCGAGGACAAGCTGCGCCTGCGTGTGAACGAAATCATTGCCGAGGCGCGCAAATCCGGCGACATCGACAAGATGTCCAGCAAGTGGCTGGGCCGCCCTGCGGGCGATCTGCCCCTGTAATCGCTGTTCTCGCCCCTGCTGAAAGAACCGAACAGGACCGTGGCGTGACAAGCGCCACAGGGCATTCGCACCATGCTGATTGCGCTTGACTTTTCTGCCGTGCTGTCCTCGTGGCCGTTGCTGGTGCGCGGCGTGCTCTGGACCATTGGCCTGACCATCGTGGGCACCGTGCTGGGCCTGCTGCTGGGCACGGCCTGTGCCTGGGCACGCGCCCGCAATCTCGGGCCGCGTGCACTGCCACTGCGCTGGGCGGTGGCCAGCTATGTGGAGCTGGTGCGCAACACGCCCTTCATCGTGCAGCTGTTTTTCCTGTTCTTCGGGCTGCCCGCGCTGGGGCTCAAGCTCTCGCCCGAGTTCGCCTCCGTGCTGGCCATGGTGATCAACCTGGGCGCGTACTCGGCCGAGATCATCCGCGCGGGCATCGAGGCCACGCCACGCGGCCAGATCGAAGCCGCGCACAGTCTGGCGCTGACGCCGGGCCAGACCTTCCGGCGCGTGGTGCTGCCACCCGCGCTGCAAAAGGTGTGGCCTGCCATGGTCAGTCAGATCATCATCGTGATGCTGGGATCGGCCGTGTGCGGGCAGATCTCCACGCCCGAACTGAGCTATGCCGCCAACCTCATCTCCAGCAACACCTTCCGCGCGTTCGAGGCCTTCATCCTGGCCACTGCCGTGTATCTGGTGCTGTCCATGCTCACCCGCCGCCTGCTGATGTGGGCGGGTGCACGTTTCCTGGTCGGGAGGTAAGCCGCCATGGTCGAGTTCTCTCTGTGGGACATCCTGCGCAACCTGCTGCTGGCAGCGCGCTGGACGGTATCCCTGTCCCTCATCGCCTTCATCGGTGGCGGCCTGGTAGGCCTGCTGCTGCTGGTGCTGCGCTTGTCCAAGGTGCGTGGCACCGAGCGTTTGATCGGTGCCTATGTGCAGGTGTTCCAGGGCACGCCGCTGCTCATGCAGCTGTTCCTGGCGTATTTCGGCATTGCGCTTTTTGGCATCAAGACCTCACCATGGACGGCCGCGGCAGTGGCGCTGACTCTCTACACCAGCGCGTACCTCACCGAGATCTGGCGCGGCTGTGTGGCCTCGATCCCCAAGGGCCAGTGGGAGGCCGCGCAGAGCCTGGCACTCAGCTTTGGCGAGCAGCTGCGCCATGTGGTGCTGCCGCAGGCGCTGCGCATTGCGGTGCCGCCCACGGTGGGTTTTCTGGTGCAGGTGATCAAGGGTACGGCGCTGGCTTCGGTGATTGGTTTTGTCGAGCTGACCAAGGCGGGCAGCATGATCTCCAACGCCACCTACCAGCCCTTCCTCGTCTACGCCTGTGTCGCCCTGCTGTATTTTGTTTTGTGCTTTCCGGTAAGCCTGGTGGCGCAATCGCTTGAAAGGAAACTCCATGGCAACCGCCGCTGAAGCCACCACGGCTACCCCCACTCCCGCCCACGATGGCATCGTGGTGAGCGATCCACCCATCGTGGACATCACGGCCCTGCGCAAGTCTTACGGCACCAACGAAGTGCTCAAAGGCATCGATCTCAAAGTGCAAAAGGGCGAGGTGATTGCCATCATCGGAAAAAGCGGCTCGGGCAAGAGCACGCTGCTGCGCTGCGTGAACGGGCTGGAGGTTTTTCAGGAAGGCGCTCTGAGCGTCAACGGCAAGAAACTCATGCACGACAGCCCCGCTGCCATGCGGGAGTTGCGCCAGCAGGTGGGCATGATCTTTCAGAGCTTCAACCTGTTTCCACACCTGAGCGTGGGCCGCAACATCATGCTGGCGCCCACGCTGGTGAAGGCGCGTGATGCCAAGACGGCAGAAGCGCAGGCGCGCAAGCTGCTCGAACGTGTGGGTCTGGCCGAAAAGTTTGACGCCATGCCCGATCAGCTCTCGGGCGGGCAGCAGCAGCGCGTGGCCATTGCGCGCGCGCTGGCCATGGAGCCGCAGGTGCTGCTGTGCGACGAGATCACCTCGGCGCTGGATCCAGAGCTGGTGGGCGAGGTGCTGCGCGTGGTGGAGTCGCTGGCACTTGAAGGCATGACACTGATGATGGTCACACACGAGATGGCGTTTGCCCGCAAGGTGAGTGACCGCGTGATCTTCATGCACCAGGGCCGTGTGCATGAAGCAGGTGCGCCCGCCGAGCTGTTTGGCAACCCGCAGACGCCGGAGCTGCAGCAGTTCCTGTCGTCGCTGCACGACTGACCCAAAACAAAGCCCGCCTGCGGTCTGGAGAGTTCCAGGGCAGGCGGGCCCGCAGGCCCCAATGGCCCGCTACATCCCAGAGGCCACCCGGAGGCTGGTACCCATGCCAGGCTCAGGCGCCTCACGAAAAAATTCAGGACAGAAGGCCCTTCTCGAATTCTGAGGGTGACAGTGCGCCGCTCTGGTCCTTGTCCAGTTCCTTGAAGCGCTGGCTGATGGCCGGCAGCTGTGTCGCTTCCTTCTCGGTCAGCTGGCCGTCCTTGTCGAGGTCTGCGCGGTTGAATGCCGTGGTGGCCGCCCTCGATGGGTTGCCGGTGCCGGGGCCATACGAGTATTTGGAGTCCGCCTGGGGTGCCGTTTTACTGGCTGGGGCGGGCTGGGGGGATGCCGAAGTGGTCTGTGCTTGCAATGCGCCCGCGCCGCCCAGGGAGATGGCGGCGAAAAGCATCACGCTGCGCGTGTCGAACGAATAGGTGCGTCGTTGCAGTGCTTTCATGGAAGCTAAGCTCCTTCGAAGTTGAACAGGGTTGCATTGCACCGCAGCACGGTGGTGAAGGCCAGCACTCTTGCCTGCTGTTGCCCAGGTCAACATTTCCCAGCGTGGTGTAACCCGGCAGTACCGGCACATGTAGTTTTTGCGGGTGGATGTAGCCAGAAGTAGCTCGCAGTTTGCCTGCAGCCCTGGCATCGGTGAGAGAGGCTAAGGCGGCATGCCCACGGTGGCGCTTGTGCGCAGGATGACCGGCAGGCCCGTATACGTCCTACAAGCGACGGACGTGCGCGCCAAAACAATGAATCCAAGCAATTCGCTTGTTCTGGTGTTTTATCGAAGGAGCCTTTCATGCAAAAGCAAACCATCCTCGCCGCTTTGGCCACACTGGCGTGCACCGCCGCCTTGGCACAAGCCCCCGCCAATGTCACCGCGCGTCCGCCTGCAGAAGTCAACCCCACCGCATCGGGCGGCGCTGCGGCTGCCAATGCCCAGAACAAGGTGGACATGCGCAGCAGCCAGAGCAGCGCTGCACCCGCCAACCCCACCGCGGGTAACGGCCGTGCCGCCCCTGTGGCCGAGATCAACCCCAGTGCAGCAGGCGGGAAGGCCGCAGCCACCGCACAGACGCGTGTCAATGCACGCTTGATGGACAGCAATGGCGACGGGATGGTGTCGCGCAAGGAGTGGGACACCTACCATGCGAACGCCTGGAACACCCTGCAGCCCACGAACACGGGCGTATCCACCGCTGACATTGACAAGCTCAACCGCACTCCCATGACCCACTGATCGGGCCGTGCGTAGCCAACGGGTTCGAACCAACGCCCCTGCAGGTGATGGCAGGGGCGTTGGTCTGTCTGGGCAGCGCGTGGCACGGTGAAGCCATATCGCAACGTGGCTTCTTGTGCGGAGAGCAGGGTGATAGGCCCCCTCTCACCGCAGTGGACCTGGGTGGCGGAGAATCTGCGAATTCTTCCACCGCATGCGGCGCCCCTGCCACCTGCGCTCCACCTTACCGAGGCACCCCATGGGCAACCGACTCACACAGATCGCCACGCGCACCGGCGACGCCGGTACCACCGGACTGGGCAACAACCAACGCGTTTCCAAAAACAGCCTGCGCATCCATGCTCTGGGCGACGTGGACGAACTCAACTCCCACATCGGCCTGCTGCTGTGCGAGCGCGTTCCCGCCGATGTGCGCGAGCTGCTTGTCGAGGTACAGCACCAGCTGTTCAACCTGGGGGGCGAGTTGTCGATTCCCGGCTACGAACTGCTCAAGGCCGAGGCGGTACTGGCGCTCGACGAGGCGTTGGCCCACCACAACGCGGCGCTGCCCCGGCTGCAGGAGTTCATCCTTCCCGCAGGCACCCGCGCCGCCGCGCAAGCCCATGTCTGCCGCACAGTGGCGCGCCGCGCGGAGCGTGTGGTGGTGGCGCTGGGCAACGAAGAGGCCATCAACGACGCACCCCGGCAGTACCTCAACCGCCTGTCCGACCTGATGTTCGTGCTCGCCCGCGTGCTCAACCGCATGGACGGCGGCGATGACGTGTACTGGAAAAGCGAGCGCCTGGCGCAGCGGAATGCTACTGAATAGATAGCTGTCAGCGCTTATATATCAAGCGCTGGAGGCTTATTTCTCTCAAATTCCCGCCAATTTCAGAAACTAGCGCGCCCCAGGCCAGGACCGCCGCGCAAGGGCCGCCCCGCCGCGCTGGCGGTGTCCCCCTTCCCGAATCGCGCAAGCGATTCGAGAGAAGGGGGAAGGCGCGCAGCGCCTCAGGGGGATGATCTCTACCGGGGTGCCAGGATCGCCATCGTCAGCCGCGACACGCAGGTCAGCTCACCCGCTTCGTTGTGCATATCGATGTGCCACACATGCGTGGTGCGGCCAATGTGCACGGGCCGTGCCGTACCGGTCACCCAGCCGCTGGTAGCAGAGCGCAGGTGGTTGGCGTTGATGTCCAGGCCCACGGCGCGGTAGCCCTCCGGCAGGGTGTAGTAGGCGCCGGTGGAGCCCAGCGACTCGGCCAGCACCACGCTGACCCCGCCGTGCAGCAGGCGAAAGGGTTGCACGGTGCGGTGGTCCACGGGCACCCGTGCACGCAGAAAATCGTCACCCACCTCGACAAATTCAATGCCCAGGTGCTCTACGGCGGTGTTGCGGTTGGCGGCCTCCAGCAGGGCCAGGTCGATGGGTTTTTTCCAGATGGGCATGGTGTTCAACGGGCGTCAGAGCCGGGTCAGTACGAGCCGCGATTGTGCCTATGGCCCGCGGTGAGCAGGTGGAGCTTCCTGCGTACGCTCTCAGCTTTGCTGTATGCCCTCTGTCAGTGCGCTCACTACGCAAGCGGCGTTACCAGGGGCGGCCGATGACAAAACGCACGGGTTGGCGCACGGTCTCCATGTCTTCGTACAGCTCGGCCTGCAGTTCGCCGCGGGTAAAGGCTGTGTCGATATTCCACGTTTGCTGGTGTTCGTTGTTCATACGCGCCCATGCGCCGCGCTCGGCTTGCACCACTTGACCGGAAGAGAGCTTGAAGGACAGCGTCTTGATGCGCAACAGCGTGTCATTGCCCTGGAACTGGACGCTCTTTCCCTCCACCTTGAACTGCTTGATGTCTACCCCGCCCAGCTTGATGGGGCCTGGGCGGTCCGGGTCGAAAGCCTGGGCCGCTTTTGTGGTCCGCTTGGCCACGCTGAGGGGGACCGTCCCTTCGAAGATCAGTCCGGTCACCGCCTTGTCGGGCAGCCGGTTGAGGGTCAGTGCGAAGCTGCGTGAGCGAGCGTCGGTTGAAAATTTCGGAAAGCTGGCGATGTCCGCCTGACCCAGGCTCTGGGTGGTTTTGTCGGGGAACACCGCCGTCACTCGCACGTCGCCTTTGTCAAAGAACGAGTTCGTCCACTGGGTGAAAAGACCGGAGCGCGTGGTGGCAATAGCGTTGACCTCCACCTTTTCCATGTCGCCGGTGGCAGCAAACGGAACCAGATTTTTGTCTCTGCCAGGAGGGGCCTCGATAAAAGTCACGCCCAGGATTTTTACGTCAATGGGAGTCTGCGCATACGCCTGAAAGCTGCACGCCACCAGGGCGGCCCCAATCATCCGAGGCAAGGTCAACAATGCGAGATTTTTCATGCAATCGATCACTGAAGATGGTCGTGGCCTCGGCGGTGACACACCACAGAGGCTTGTGTGGAGCCGAAGTTTCTCCCTCTCTTCGGCCGGGGCATTGTGCAGTATGCGCAGCGGATAGATGCTGTGCATGCAGAAGCAATTGCCAGACAACAACCCTCTATAGTCGGTCCAAGGACAGGGCGTTACAGACGCCTAGCACAGCTGACACGGCATGGTTCGGACGATCAATCCTCAGCCCACAAACTTGCCGTTGGCGCCCATCACCCCCAGGTCCAGAAAGCGCGAGCCCACATACGGCGCGCCGCCGGCGTAGTCGATGGACAGGCCACCCAGGTCGCTGCTGCGGATACCGGCCAGTGCGCTGCGCAACTTGGCGCGGGTGAGCTCACGTCCGGCGCGTTCCAGGCCTTCGGTGAGCACGCGGGCATTCACATAGCCTTCAAAGCTGCGGGCCGAAAACTCCTGGTAGCCCAGCGCGCGCATGGCCTTCTGGTAGTCGCGCACCACGGCCACGCTCGTGCGGGCCGCGTCGGGCAGCACCATCGACAGTGCAATGCCCGAGGCCTTGCCGCCCAGCTGGCGCAGGTTGTCGCCCGACAGCGCCACGCTGGTGGCGGCCAGCGGCGTGCTGGACGACACCTTCTTGAACTCGTTGACCAGTGTGGCGGTAACGTCACCTGCGGTTCCGAGAAGCACAGCGGCGGCCTTGGCGGCCACGGCCTTGCCCACCACATCGGGCACCTGCGCGCCCTGTGCATCCAGCTTGAAAGCCTTGGGTGCTGGTTGCTTGGCGGCTGCCATGGCCTTGTTCACGTCCGCCAGAAACTCGCGGCCAAACGCCGTGTCTTGGTACACGATGGCCAGGTCGTTCATGCCCATGGACACCAGCTTTTGCGTCAGGCGCTGGGCTTCGTCGGCGTAGCTGGCGCGCACGTGGAACACCGAGCGGTACTCGGCCTTGCGCAGCGACGTGGCACCGCTCTGTGGGGCCACATAGGGGATCTGCGCCTCGTCCACCAGCGGCAGGATGCGCTGGTTGTTGGCCGTGCCCATGCAGGAGATCAGCGAGACCACGTTGGCGTCGGCAATCAGCTTTCGCACGTTGTCTTCGGAGCGCGCGGCGTCGTAGCCGTCGTCCAGTGCCAGCAGCTTGATCTCGCGGCCATGGATGCCCTTGGCGTTGGCCTGCGCAATGCCTGCGTCCAGCCCTTGCTTCAATTCCTTGCCCAGGCTGGCCAGTGCGCCGGTGGTGCCCAGCGAGCAGCCAATGGTCACGCTCTTGGCGTCCATGGGGTCCTGCACGCCCACGGCGCGCGAAGAGGTGGCAAGCAGCAGGCCGGTGCTGGCGGCCACAAGGGATTGGGTGAACTGACGGCGTTGCATGGTCAAAAAAACTCGCAGGCAAAAAAGCCACCAGCCCCGGATGGGGCTGGTGGAGGGTGGACTGGGGGAGGTCGATAGACCTAGGGTTAACCCTGATTTTATCTGCCCAGGCTGGCAATTGGCTGTCAAAGGCCTGGCAGGCCTGGGGGTGTCCTCTTTACACCGTGCTGCCAGGGCCCGCTGGCGCGCGCATGCTGCCCGTCTCCACATACCGCTGGTGCCACGACAGCGCCTCGTTCAGCAGGTGCGGTGTGTGCTAGCCCACGGCGCCCCGCTTGGCGCGGGCCACGTAGTCGTGCAGCGCAGGGCGGAAGTCGGGGTGCGCGCAGCGGTCGATGATGATCTGCGCCCGTTGCGAGGGCGAGTGCCCACGCAGGTCGGCCAAACCCTGCTCGGTCACAAGGATCTGCACATCGTGCTCGGTGTGGTCTACATGCGAGGCCATGGGCACGATGCAGGAGATGCTGCCGTTCTTGGCCAGCGACGGCGTCATGAAGATCGACAGGTAGGCATTGCGCGCAAAGTCGCCCGAGCCGCCGATACCGTTCATGATGGCGGAGCCCATGATGTGGGTCGAGTTGACGTTGCCGTAGATGTCGGCCTCGATCATGCCGTTCATCGCAATCAGGCCCATGCGGCGGATCAGCTCGGGGTGGTTGCTGATCTCCTGCGGGCGCAGCACGATGCGCTGCTTGTAATAGTCGATGCGCTCGTTGAAGTCCTGCATGGCCGCAGGGCTCAGCGACAGCGCCGTGGCCGATGCGCTGGCCAGCGTGCCCGAGCGCAGCATGTCCAGCATGCCGTCCTGCAGCACCTCGGTGTACGCCGTGAGGTTCTCGAACGGCCCGTTGTTCAGCCCCGCCAGCACCGCGTTGGCGATGTTGCCCACGCCCGACTGCAGCGGCAGCAGGTCTTTGGGCAGGCGGCCCTTTTTCACCTCGTGCTGCAAAAACTCAATGATGTGGCCTGCGATGCGGTTGGAGGTGTCGTCCGGCGCGGCATACACACTGTTGCGGTCGGGCTGGTTGGTCATCACCACGGCGATCACCTTGCTCGGGTCGCAGCGCAGATAGGGCTCGCCGATGCGCTCGTCGGGCCGTGTCATCGGGATCGGCTTGCGGTGCGGCGGCACATCGGTGCCGTAGTAAATGTCGTGCATGCCTTCGAGCCCCGGGTGGTGCCATGCGTTCACCTCCAGGATGATTTTGTCGGCCTGGTCCAGCCAGGTCTTGTTGTTGCCCACCGAAGACGAGGGGATCAGCCGCCCGTCGGGCAACACGCCCGACACCTCGACCACGGCCACGTCGAGCTTGCCCAGAAAGCCAAACCACACAAACTGCGCCACGTGCGACAGATGGATGTCCACATACTGCATTTGCCCCGCATTGATCTGGCGGCGCACCGTCGGGTCGGACTGGTAGGGCAGGCGCATCTCGATGCCGTCCACCTGGGCCAGCGCGCCGTCCAGCTCAGGCGCGGTGCTGGCCCCCGTCCACAGACCGATCTTGAAGCCATGGCCCTGCGCGTTCAGGCTTTCGATGCGGCGGGCCAGCGCGCCCGGCACAGCCTTGGGGTAGCCCGCGCCGGTGAATCCGCTCATGCCCACATGGGCGCCGGCAGGGATCAGGGCGGCCGCTTCATCGGCGGACATGGTGCGGGAGAGAAAGTCGGGGTACAGCACCCGATCGGCCAGGGACATGAACAAACTCCGCAAAAAGAAAAAGGCCACCCGCCCGGTGAGCGGATGGCCCTGTGGACAAAACCCAGGATGCTAGCCTTCGTTCCTTACAAATTAAGGGTTAACCCTTACAAATGCGGTCCGGCGTCCCCATACCCGCAGATTACGCCGCTTTGCGGTTGAGCAGCGCGTACAGCAGGATCGCCCCGAATGTGGCGGTGCCGATGCCGCCCAGCGCAAACTGGCCGAACTTGAGCGTGAAGTCGCCCGTGCCCAGGATCAGCGTGATGGCCGCCACGATCAGGTTCTTGTTCTGCGAAAAATCCACCTTGTTGTCCACCCAGATCTTGGCGCCAGCCACCGCGATCAGGCCAAACACCACGATGGACACACCACCCATCACCGGCAGCGGAATGGTCTGGATCAGCGCGCCGAATTTGGGGCTGAAGCCCAGCACCAGCGCAAACACCCCCGCCAGCAAGAACACGGCGGTGGAATAGATCTTGGTGGCGGCCATCACACCGATGTTTTCGGCATAGGTCGTCACGCCTGTGCCGCCTGCAGCGCCGCTCACCATGGTGGCCACGCCGTCGCCAATGAACGCGCGGCCCATGTAGCGGTCCAGGTCCTGGCCCGTCATGGCCGTCACGGCCTTGATGTGGCCTAGGTTCTCGGCCACCAGGATGATGGCCACGGGCGCAATCAGCAGCATGGCATTGGCTTCGAACACCGGCGCAGCAAAGTTGGGCAAACCAAACCATGCGGCGTTGGCCAGTGCGGACAGGTCCATGGGCTTGCCCAGCCCCAGGCCGTTGGTCAGCACCGCGTAGATGATGCTCGCCACGATCAAGCCCACCAGAATCAGCAGGCGCTGCACCATGCCGCGCGTGAGCACGGCCACCAGGCCCACGCTCACAAAGGTCACCACCTGCATCCAGCTGTCAAAGTTGCTGGCCGCCATGTTCTTGATGGGAATGCCCGCGAGGTTCAGCCCGATCACCGCCACCACCGAGCCCGTGACCACGGGCGGCATGAAGCGCTCGATCCAGCCCGTGCCAATGGCCTGCACCAGCGCGCCGATGAGCGTGTAGACCAGGCCACACGCAATGATGCCGCCCAGCGCCACGGCAATGTTGGCGTTGGCACCTTTGCCCGCGTAGCCCGTGGCCGCAATCACCACGCCAATGAACGCAAAGCTCGACCCCAGGTAGCTGGGCACCTTGCCGCCCGTGACCAGGAAGAAGATCAGCGTGCCCACGCCGCTCATCAAGATCGCCACGTTCGGGTCAAAGCCCATCAGGATGGGCGCCAGCACCGTGGCCCCAAACATCGCAATCACGTGCTGCACCCCCATCACCGCCGTCTGCGGCCAGGGCAGCCGCTCATCGGGCCCAATCACCCCACCTTGTTGCAGCACCTCAGCGCTTTTTGTGCGCCAGTTCATGAATCCCATCTTGTCGGTTCCTTGTTGTTGAGGCGCGAATGCTAGTGGATGGGTGAGGCAATGCCGCGAAGCTGCAACTCTTTCGCCGGGCGTCCGCCGTGCCCCGGGTTAGCATTTGGGCCTACCCCGCTCTGCCCCTTGTGGGCACCGCCGCCATGCACTCTCAGCCGTCCTGCCCCAACTGCCGCCAGCCCATGCAGGCCCACCGGTTCACCAGCAACCAGGGGCACTCCCTGGAGCTGGACATCTGTTTTGCCTGCCAGGGCCTGTGGTTCGACCGGCACGAAAACCTCAAGCTTGCGCCCCAGTCGGTGGTCGAGCTGTTCCGCCTGCTGCACGAACACCGCACCGACCAGCACCAGCCCCTGGCAGAACGCATGGCCTGCCTGCGCTGCAACACCAGCCTGGCCAAAGGTTTTGACGTGGTGCGCAGCGGCCGCTACATGATCTACCGCTGCGCCCGCCTGCATGGCCGCTTCAGCACCTTCTCGTCCTTCATGGTCGAAAAAGGCTTCGTGCGCCACATGACGCGCCCCGAGATCGACGACCTGGCCAAACGCGTGGGCGCCATCTATTGCACCAGCTGCGGCGCCCCCGTGGACATCCGCAAGGACCACGCCTGCCCCTACTGCCGCGCCGCGTTCTCCCTCATCGACCCCGACGCCGTGGTGCGCGCCATGGAGGGCTACGCCAAGGCCAGCAGCGAGCGCACCACCCACGCCACCCCCCCGGTGGACATCGGCGACGCCCTGGTGGCCCTGGAGCGCGACCGCAGCCGCGCCGAACGCGAGCGGCAAAAGCGCGCGTTCACCAGCGCCAGTGATGCGAGCGACAGCTCATTCACGGGCGATCTGCTGACGGCCGGGGTGGAATTGGTGTGGGCCTTGATCAACACCAGAAGCCATCACTGAGGGCTTCCGAGGTGGAGCATGACAACGCCTCCCACCACGCACACCAGACCCACTACTTTGATGACACCCACTGGCTCGCCAAACAGCGCCATCCCCACCACGGCTGCGGCCGCCGTGCCGCTGGCCGCCCAGACTGCATAGGTGAGGCCCATGTCGAGCTGGCGCATGGCCACGGCCATGAGCCAGATGGCGAGTGCGTAGCACGCAGCTGCCATGCCTGACGGGAGGAGTCTGGAGAAGCCATCGGAGTACTTGAGCGCGACGGTTCCGGCAACTTCTGCAATGACGCTGGCTGCGACGAGCAGCCAGGCCGATAGGTTTGGATACATGGGGCACCTTGGCCGAACATGCCCGTTTGTCACTTGTACCGAGTGACACGGGCAGTACGATGAAGCGGTACCCAGATGGTGAAGGGCCGCAGTGTAGCCACGCCCTTGCGATCCATCAAGAACACCCCACGCAGGCTCTGGCGGCCACTTGCGTTTGCGCGGATCATGGAGCGTTGACACAGCGGCAGCGCCGGATGGAGGGCGTGATGGTGTCCCTTCACGCACCCAGCCCATCCCCCGCACCACACTCCAACCCGTTCACAATGGCGCAGGCCTGTGTTCTGGTGGGCCCCGTCGCAAACAACCAACCAGCCGTGGCACCCGGTGGCCACAGGAGGAGAGGACCTTGCAGCCGCATCCGCCCCCAACCCGACGCCGTGCCCGCACCGCCGCCGCCCCGGCGCAGCGCAACCCTGAGAACGCGGGGGATGGCGCCGCCGCCTCCGACGCCGCTACCCCCTGCCTGCTGCAGCGCGCCCACCTGCGGGCCGTGCCCAGCACCCTGCTGATCCCGCTGGCAGCGCGCGCGCGGGGGAGCCGTTACTTTCCTTGGCTGGCCTGCAACGACGTGGTGGCCACCAGCCTGGTGGAGCGCCTGGGTGCCGATGTGGAACCGTGCCTGGACGACTTGCCCACGGTGCTCAACGTACTGTGGCGCACGCGCGCCATCAAGGATGCGGGCCGCAGTTTCTTCCTTGCGCACCCGAAGGCTGGCGGCGTGAGCCTGGGCTGTGGCCTGTCGCACCACTTTCAGTGGCTCGATACGGGCGCCAACCAGTGGCTCGATGCTGATCTGCCCGAGGTCATGGACCTGCGCCGCGAGCTGCTGCCGGTGCGCTGCCCGCGCACGCGCCATGCCACGGTGGACATCACGCAGCCTGGCTGGTGGCAGCGGCTGGGGCTGCCTAAGGAGGAAGGGGAAGGCGACGGTGCGGGCGTGCAGCCGGTGTTCATCGTCTGCGAAGGGGTGCTCATGTACCTGCAGCCCGCGCAGGTGCAGGCCGTGCTGCGCGAGTTTGCGCAGTGCGCGCCGGAAGGCTCGCGCCTGGTGATTGATGTCATGACGCACCGTGCCGTGGGCCGCGCGGCGCAGCACGCCAGCGTGGGACCCACGGGGGCGGAGTTCCACTGGGGCGTGGGCAGCATGGACGAGCTGGCCGCCGCACACCCGCGCCTGGCGCTGCTGCGCCAGCAGAGCGTGTCGGAGTGTTATGGCTGGCCGGGTGTGGTGCTGGAGACCCTGTGGTGGCCGTGGCTGGGGGCGCCGCTGTATGGCATGGCGACCCTCGGCGTGGACGGCGCGTAAAGCTGCTCGCCGGTGGCTGCTTGGCAGCACGCTCCTAGGAGCGCGCCAGCTGCGCCCACACCGGCGCCTTGCCCGTCAGCTGCCCCACGATGGCGGCCTGCAGCGGCGGCAGCCGCCGCGCGCCCTGCAGCACCAGCTGCCGCAGCAGGCGCGGCACGGCGCGCGTGTCGGTATACAGCCGCACGATGGCATTGGTGCCCTCGTACATCGGCCATGCGTGGCGGTGGTGCGCCCGCGCATAGGTGGCCAGGGCTTCGCCATTGCCGATGTCGTGGCCCTGGCTGCGGGCCGCCACCACGGCGGCCGTCAGGCGCTCCACACCGGCCAGACCCAGGTTGTAGCCATGCGCCGTCACGGGGTGCATGCCCACGGCGGCGTCGCCCAGCAGCGCGCAGCGGTGGTCTGCAAAACGCTGTGCATACACGGCCACCAGCGGGTAGGCGTGGCGTTCGCCCTCCAGCTGCAAAGGCCCCAGGCGGTCGCCCAGCTGGGCCTGCACCGTAGCGGCGAAGGCCTGCGGGCTCTGGGCCATCAGCGCACCTGCGTCGGCAGTGCCCGCCGTGACCACCACCGAGCACAGCGCATGCCCCTCTTGGGGGTCATTGGGCAAGGGCAGCACCGCCAGCGTGCGTTCATAGCCAAAACACTCGTGCGCCACGCCGCCATGGGGTTGGGCATGGCGCATGCGGCAAACGATCACGGTGCGGCCAAAGTCCGTCATGCGTGCGCCAATGCCCAGCTGCCGCCGCGTGGCCGAGAAGCGACTGTCCGCCGCCACCAGCAGCGGGGCCTGCAGACGCTGTGGCGATGGCGCAGGGCCATCGCTGGGGGCGCCGGCGGAAGCCTGGGGCAAGTACTCCAGCTCGGCATGGGTGGACTGCGTGGCCACGCGCACCACCTGGGCGCCGGTCACGATGCGGATACCCGGTGTGCGTGCCGCGACGGCATAGGCCGTGCGGCGCAGTGCGTGGTTGGGCACGATGAAGCCCAGAGCCTCCAGCCCCGTACCCTGGGTGCCCAGCTGCAGGGCGCTGCGCTGGCCCAGCGGGCCGTCGTGCACCTGCGCTTCGCGGATGGTGCCCACCTCGTGGGGCGCCAGGCCGGCCCAGGTGCCTAGCCGCTGTAGCGTGGCCACGCTGGGGTGGGTGAGCGCGATCTCGCGGCCATCGGGCGCGGGGTGGGCCAGCGTGGCCTCAGACTGCTGTTCGATCACGGTGGTGGTGAACCCGGCCTGCGCCAGGGAAATGGCCAGCGACAGGCCCGCAGGGCCCGCGCCGACGATGAGAACGTCGCTGTGTGAGGAGGAGGTCATGGCAAGAAGACCGGGCGAAGCAGTCCGGCATCCACCCTGCAACCGTGGGGTGGGGCTTGCCATTGTGGGCGGGCACTCCGCGCGGCGGTTTGCCCTGCATCAAGGCAGTGCGCCTGAATGCTATAAATTAAATAGCTAAAAAATGATACGGGATGAGCGCTAGGGCCTCAAAACATCAAAAATTACGGTGCGTTACGAGCGTGCCGGTTTGCGCGCGCCCTTGGCGGGCTTCTTGCGGGCGCCACCCGCTGGCTTGCCGCGCAGGTGCAGCCCCCAGGTGACCAGCACCCACAGGTACGCCGCCAGCACGCTGTAGGCCGCCATGGCGGCCAGCGACAGCGGTGGTGCGGCGATGGAGCGCGGGCTGGCCATGGTCTCCAGCAGCTGACGTGTGCCTGTGCCCAGCACTGGCATGGCCGCGCTGCCCGAACGTGCCATGCGTGCCGCCATGAAGATGAAGAACTCCATCAGCAATGCACCGATGACCCAGCAGGCCAGCAGGGCCAGCAGCTGCGCAAACGCCCTGCGGTCGCCCTTGGCCAGGAAGTAGATGGCCGACACCAGCACCAGGGCGGGCAGCAGCAGGGCCAGGGCAGGCCAGGCGGACATGAGCATGGGCATGGATGGGTATCTGACGCGAAGAGAGGCAATAGAAAAAAGAGGCGCACGGGCGCGGGTGTGGCTGCGGATGATAGACGTATGCACCGCACACCCTCTGCGCCCCCTGCACCCCTTGCGCACCGGCAGCGCGGCGGGCATGTTCTGGGCGTGCGTCTCTTGTCTCTTGCTGGCGCCAGCTTGTGGCCTATGGCTGTGGGGGCGGCCCCACCATCTCGCGCATGCGGCGGCGCAAGGCGCGGTCGCGGCGGTCTTCGGCCTCCCAGTCTGCCTTCACGCCGCGCCACAGCGCCAGCGCCATGAGCAGGATGACACCGGTGAACGGCAGCGCGAACACGATGGTGGCGGTCTGCACCGCCTTCACGCCACCGGCCAGCAGCAGGCTGATGGCGATGCCCGACACCAGCACCCCCCACGTGATCTTGACGCGTGCCGACGGGTTCTCATTGCCGCCAGTGCTCATCATGCCCAGCACCAGCGTGGCGGAATCGCCCGAGGTGACGAAAAACACCAGCACCAGCAACGTGGCCACGAACGACATCACAGCCCCCCAGGGCAGCGCGTGGAACATGGCAAAGAGCGCGGTCGAAACATCGGCCTTGACGGCTTGCGCCAAAGGCACGCCTTGCATGATCTCCAGATGCAGCGCCGTACCGCCGAACACCGAGAACCACACAAACGCTGCCAGCGTAGGCGCCAGCACGGTGCCCAGAATGAATTCGCGAATCGTGCGCCCGCGCGAGACGCGTGCGATGAACAGACCCACGAAGGGCGACCAGCTCACCCACCAGGCCCAGTAGAACACCGTCCAGCCGCTCACCCAGCCGCTGTCGCGAAAGGGTGTCATGCGCAAGCTCATACGCACGAATTCGCTCAGGTAGCTGCCCAGCGTGTTGGTGAAGGTGTCGATGATGATCACCGTGGGCCCGAGCACGAACACAGACAGCGCCAGCAGCGCCGCCATGACGAGGTTGAAAGTGGACAGCCACTTGATGCCGCGCGCCACACCCGACACGGCCGAAGTGAGGAACAGAACGGTGGTCACCACAATGATGCCCACCTGCCAGGCTTCATTCACCGGCACGCCCATCGTGGCGGCCAGGCCGCTGTTGATCTGCAGCGCGCCCATGCCCAGCGATGCGGCCACGCCGAAAGCGGTGGCGATTACCGCAAGAATGTTGACCACCGGGCCGATGCGCTGCAGTGGCGCCCACGGCAGGGCTGATACGGCCGTGCTGACGAGGGCTGAGCCGCCCCGGCGGAACTGGAAGAACGCGATCGCCAATGCCACGATGCTGTACACCGCCCAGGGGTGCAGGCCCCAGTGGAAGAAGCTGTAGCGCATGGCCGCGTTGGCGGCTTCGGGGGTATTCGGCGCGATGCCAGGCGGCGGCGTGCCGTAGTGCGAGATCGGCTCAGCCACACCCCAGAATACGAGGCCGATTCCCATGCCGGCAGCAAACAGCATGGCAAACCACGCGCCGATGGAGAATTCAGGCTCGTCGTCTTCCTGGCCCAACTTCAGGTCGCCATAGCGGCTGAACGCCAGGATGAGTGCCATCACCACCAGGCCCAGCACCACCCACAGGTAGAACCAGCCGAAGTTGCGCGTGATGGCCGCGAGCGCCGTGTCGAACACGGTGCCCAGCGAATCGGGCGCAACCACGCCCCAGAGCACGATGGCGAGGATCAGCCCCGCCGAGATGAGAAGTTCCATGGATCACCTTTCTTCTGCTGAATCGACAAGGAGATGCGCGGCGCCTTTCGCCGGGTTTTGCCTGGCTCACGGCGTGCGGGATGCGGTGTGCCGCGTGCCGCATCTGCGCTACAGGAGCGTGCCACCGGGCGCGCTCGGCGGTCAAGGCACATGTAGCTACCTGTGCCATGCACGAATGAAGCGCATGCATGCAGGTGCCGACCGCAGCGGCTGCTGCACATCTCGGAAGGAAATACGGGCCGGCCAGGCGGATGGCTGGGACACCCACAGGGGTGGCTTGCCGGAACGCCGCATCGCAAGGATGAAGAGAAAGCCGGGCCCGGGGCCGATGCGCGCGTGGGAACCAGCGGCGCGGCAAGGCAGGGCATTTGCGGGGCACCGTCCTCGAACGGTGCCAGAAGGTTTGCGCAAACGGAAAAAGGGCGCAAGTTTAAGCAATGGGTGCGCTACGGCACCGGAAATACCGCAGTCAAGCCAAGGGTTGTGGGCTGTGTGAGGGCGTAGGGCCGGCGCTTGCGGGCACAGCCACAAAGTCGGCCACGGCCTGCAGCACCTCTGCCTGCTGCAGGATCTTGCGGTGCCCCAGCCCCTCGGTGGCCAGCAGCGTGGCGCCCGGGATGTGGTCGCGGTAGGCCTCGCCGTCGGCAAAGCGGTTGATGCGGTCGCCCCGGTCGTGCACCACCAGCGTGGGCAGCGCGATGCGGGAGCCCACAGCCGGGGGCTCGAACTGGCGCATCAGGATGCCTTCTCGGGCTTCGATGCGCCGCTGCAGGGCGGCACGCGTGCGCTCCGAAAGGCCGAACACCTGGGCGAACAGGCGCGTGTATTCGTGCGGCGACGCGGGCGGTGCCAGCAGCACCAGCCGCTGGGTGGCCAGGCCCCGGCTGGCCGCGTGCGCCGCTGCGTTGGCAGCCAGCGAATGGGCCACCACGGCATGGGGCGCCGAGTCCTGCACGTGCAGGCGGGCGGTGGCGTATTCGATGGCGCGGGCGAACTGGGGCAGGTTGCTCACGCGGCCCCGGCTGCCACCGTGCGCAGGCAGGTCCACCAGCACCGGGCGCAGGCCGCGGGCAGTCAGGGCGTCGGCCAGCGGCAGCATCTGGCGCGCATGCCCGCCCCAGCCGTGCAGCAGGAGCACCGTGGGGCCGTGCGGCTGGGCCTGGGGCAGGTACAGCGTGATCTCGGCGTCTTCAAACGGCCAGCGCTCTGTGCGCCAGTGGCCGGGCGGCACGGCTTGGCGGCCGGGTTTGCGCAGGGGCAGGGGCGTGCCAAACAGGCGCGCAGCCACGCGCACGGCCAGTGCGGGCCACAGTCGCTCGGTGGCGCCCAGCGCCAGGCGCAGTAGGCGCATGCCGGGGTGCTCGCCGTAGAAGCTGGACGTGGCCCGCAGGGCGGTGGATGAAGAGGAGGTGTTCATGGTGGGGTTCCTGAAGGGATGGAGTGGGGCGCGCGGCGCGCACCTCAGAAAAAGACCCAGTCCCGGTTGCTGCGCGGGAGGCTGGTGAGGGTGCTGCGCAGCGACCGGATGGCGCCCACTGCGGCCGCAATGGCGGCAATGCCCAGGATGATCAACATGGTGGTTCCTTTCTTCGCACGGTTGTGCGAAATTGGGGCATAAAAAAACAAGAGGTCTCCCTGGCACACCACCGCGTCTCAGGCGGGGGAAGGGAGGTAGCTCTTGACGAGGCGCGCCCAGGACGCCTCGGTGCGTGACACTGCCTGCGGATCGCGCAGGAAGCGGACGTCGTGCAACAAGCCCATGATCATGGAATAGATCTCGCCCACCAGCTGGTCGGGCGGGGTGTCGGCGGGCAGGTGCCCGGCCTCGATGGACTGGATCACCGTGCGGCGCAGTGCCGCGCGCCAGCGTGTGATCTCTGAATGCAGCAGGTCGCGCAGCTCGCCTTCGCGGTCGTCCAGCTCGAAGGCCCCTGCGGTGTAGATGCAGCCGGTGAAAGCCTCCACATCGCGCGTGCGGGCAATCCAGCGGCGCACGATTTCTTGGAGGCGCGGCAGGCCCTTGGGGTGCTGCATGGCGGGCACAAACACATCGGCCAGGAAGCGGCGGCCAAACTCCTCGATCACCGCCTTCTGCAGCGCCTCGCGCGAGCCGGCGCGCGAGAACACGCCGCTCTTGGACAGACCCACGCGGTCGGCCACGGCCTGCAGCGTGATCGACTCCAGCCCTTCGGCCGCAGCCAGGTCCAGCGCTGCGCCCACAATGGCCGCGCGGGTGAGTTCTGATTTCTGGGTCTTGGCATCCATGGGGCGAAATTTAGCACGAATGTGCGAAATATGCATTTCACCCTGCTGTCAACCGGGTGACGGGGTTGGCTGGCCTGCACCCCGTGCCACTGGTACGCTGCGTCGCCATGGAGACAACACACCAAACCCCGCCCTACATCCCCCAGATCCGCCTGTACCAGAACTGGCTGCGCGACCAGCGCGGCCTGCAGTTCGACAGCTACGACGCGCTGTGGCGCTGGTCCACCACCGAGCTGGATGCGTTCTGGCAAAGCGTGTGGGACTATTTCCGGATCGAATCGCCCACCCCCCACACCGCCGTGCTGGGCAAAAACACCATGCCCGGCGCTCAGTGGTTTCCTGGCGCTCAGGTCAACTACGCGCGCCAGGCGCTGCGCCATGTCGATGCGGCGCACGCAGCGGGTCTGCCCGCCATCATCAGCCGCAATGAAAAAGGCAACCACCGCGAGCTGAGCTGGCCCGAGCTGCGCCGCCAGGTCGCATCGCTGGCCCTGCACCTCAAGGCCCAGGGTATCCAGCCCGGCGACCGCGTGGCCGCCTACCTGCCCAACGTGCCCGAGGCCATGGTCGCCTTCCTGGCCACGGTCAGCATCGGCGGGGTGTGGAGCATCTGCGCGCCCGACATGGGCACGCACGCAGTGCTCGACCGCTTCCGCCAGATCGAGCCCAAGGTGCTGATCGCCGTGGACGGCGTGACCTACGGCGGGCGTGACCACGACCGCACTGGCGTGCTGGCCGAGCTGCGCGCCGACCTGCCCAGCGTGCAGCATGTGGTGTTGCTGGGTAATCTGAATGCTTCTGTTTCGATAGCTGGTTGTGTAGACTGGACAAGCGCTACGGCACAAAATGATGCGGAGACCGCAGGGTTTGAACCGATGTGGCTGCCGTTTGACCACCCGCTATGGATCGTCTATTCCAGCGGCACCACGGGGCTCCCGAAGCCCATCGTGCACGGCCATGGCGGCACGGTGCTGGTGGCGCTGCAGCTCAAGGTGTTGCACAACGACATTGGCTGCAGCTACGAGGCCAACAGCTTTGGCGAGCGCTACCACTGGTACAGCTCCACCGGCTGGGTGATGTGGAACGCGCAGCTCTCGGGCCTCCTGTCGGGCACCACCTGCGTGATCTACGACGGCAACCCGGGCGGCAGCAAGGACAACCCCGACTGGGGCGTACTCTGGCGCTTTGCGGCCGAGACGGGCGTGACCTTCTTCGGCGCGGGTGCGGCGTTTTTTGCCAACTGCATGAAGGCGGGCATCACGCTGGCCGACTTTGGCGACCTGACGCGCATCCGCGCGCTGGGCACCACGGGCTCGCCGCTGTCGCCCGAGGTGCAGCAGTGGGGCACGGCGCAGTTCGAGGGGCTGGGCACGCACGACATCTGGTGGAACAACATCTCGGGCGGCACCGACTTCTGCGGCGCCTTCATCGGCGGCAACCGCGAGATGCCGCAGGTGCCCGGCGAGATGCAGTGCCGCATGCTGGGCGCCGCTGTGGAGTCGTGGGACGCCGAGGGCCGTCCCGTGCAGGACGCCGTGGGCGAGCTGGTCTGTGCGCAGCCGATTCCGTCGATGCCGCTGTACCTGTGGGGCGACAAGGACGGTTCGCGTTATCTGTCGAGCTACTTCGACATGTACCCCGCAGGCCACGGCCGCCAGCCCGGCGGCGGCGATGGCCCAGCGAGCATGGGTGCGGTCTGGCGCCATGGTGACTGGCTCAAGATCGGCGCCAACGGCGGCTGCGTGATCTATGGCCGCAGCGACGCCACCATCAACCGCCACGGCCTGCGCATGGGCACGAGCGAGATCTACAGCGCGGTCGAATCACTGCCCGAGGTGCTCGACAGCCTGGTGGTGGACCTGGAGTACCTGGGCCGCGAGAGCTACATGCCGCTGTTTGTGGTGCTGCGCCCTGGCTACGCGCTCGACGACGCCCTGCGCGCGCGCATCAACGGTGCCGTGCGCACGGCCCTGAGCCCGCGTTTTGTGCCCGACGACATCTTTGCGGTGGCCGAGGTGCCGCGCACCCTGAGCGGCAAGAAGCAGGAGTTGCCCATCAAGAAACTGCTGCTGGGCCAGCCCATCGAAAAGGTGGTGAACAAGGACGCGATGGCGAATCCGGGGTGCCTGGACTGGTATGTGGCGTTTGCGGCCGATCGGGCTGGCACGGCAGCGGGACGCAGTGCTCCGTAAAGCATTGCAAAAAAAGCCAGACGCAGGTCCCTTGTGGCGCCCTGCAGACTTCGCGGTTCAGCTGGGCATGACCTGGTTGCATCGCTCCAGGATGGCGCGTGCACGCCCAGCCTGTTTGGCTGCATACAGTGCCTGGTCTGCGGTGGCCAGCAAGGCCTTGGCACACACCAGCGTTGAGGTGGTAGAGGGTTCTCGGAAATCTGATGGTGCTTGGTGCCAGTGGTCGGAGGCTTTGTCAAAGCAGCCGATGCCGATGGACACGGTCAGAAAGCCTGTGGCAGAGGCACTGTGCGGGATTTTTAACTGGGCCACATTCGCCATCAGGGTCGATGCCACCGCCATAGCGCCGTCGCCATCGGTGTCTGGCAGCACCATTGTGAATTCTTCGCCCCCATACCGTGCGACCAGATCTGCCGGGCGGTTGGAGGATCTTTCCAACGCACGCGCTATCTGGACCAATACATCATCTCCTGCGCCGTGCCCATAGGTGTCGTTAAAGCGCTTGAAATGGTCCACATCCAGCATCAGCACCGCAATGGCTGTGCGGCTGCGCTGTGATCGCTTGCACTCGCGCAGCAGTGTTTCATCCAGCGTTCTACGGTTGGCTATGCCCGTCAAGGCGTCGATGGATGACAGCTGGCGCAGCCTGTCCAGCGCCCGTTTGAGCCGCAGCTGGGTTCTTACCCGCGCCGCGACAATGGCTGGATGAAAGGGCTTTCCGATGAAGTCTGCCGCGCCTTGTGCCAGCCCTTCTTCTTCCATGCCCTGACTCGTGTCGCTGGTGACGAAAATCGCCGGAATATCCTCCCACTGCGGGTGGGCACGCATCGCGCCCAACACGTCAAAGCCCGACATGCCTGGCATATGAGCGTCCAGCAGCACCACATCCGGGGGCTCTTGCTCCAGCAGTCGCAGGGCATCTGCGCCGCTGAGCGCGTAGCGGATGCTACCGATCCCCGCCAGCGCCTTGGCCAAGACCTGGACTACGGTGATGTCGTCGTCCACGATCAATAGACTGGCAGGGCCTGAATCAAGCAGGTGGGGCATGGGGATCTCTTGTGCGGTGAATCGAGTGGCAGGCGCCAATTAATTTCTTGACGGAGCCCGTTTGCGGACTCAGGAGTTTCCTCCAAAAGCGCCATGATCCGCTGTGGAGGAGATCAGGCCCGACAGCAATCGGCTTGCCTCCGCGAAATCCAGGCGGTTGACCGCCTGTTGCAGGGTGTGGACCGCCTCGCTGCCCATCCACTGCGTCAGTTCCTGCGCCAGTGTTTCCATCTCCGTCAGGGCCGCCAGGTCTTGCCGGTCCAGCGATTGCAGGACCGCATGGATGCGTTGCAGGCTGGGCTCGGAAAGCGTGCCGGTCGCCCGGGTCTGCGTGGGTTCATCGGCGCTGAGGGTGGACTTGGTGTCCTTGCTGCGTGCGATCAGCACCCCTTCGAAATCGGCTTGCAGCTGCCGCAGCGCATCGTTCAGCGACTGCGACAGGTTGATAACCCCTGGAGGCACTTCTGCTCCCGTATGCCATTTGCTCTGTAGGTCACGCAGCTGGGTTTCCAGGTCTGTCGTCAGTGCGTGCACAGCATTGGCACCCAGCATACCCGCTGATCCGCGCAGCTTGTGCACGCGCGCCAGCAGCGTGGCCAAGGCTTCTGGCGTGTCGCCAACGCTCAATAAAAAACTGGCACTGCCGTGGTCGCGTACCATGCGTTGCGTCAGGTCGAGGAACAAGTTTGAATCGCCCTGCAGCAGCTTCATGGCGGTTGCGGTGTCAATCCCTTGTATCTCGGGCCACTGGGTGTCCACGGCCTGCGGGTGCGGCGACACACCGCCAGACGCGTTCAGGGGCGTGCCCTGCGCCTTGCCCACATGGGCATGCACTGTGCGCACCAGCAGGTTGGGGTCCAGCGGCTTGGTCAGGAAGGCGTTCATGCCCGCAGCCTCTGCACGCCGCCTTTCTTCGGACAACGCACCCGCCGTCAGCGCAATGATGGGAAGGTGGACCAGCCCCAGGTCCTGGCGGATACGCGCCGTGGCTTCATACCCATCCATCACAGGCATCTGCACATCCATCAGCACGGCATCGAACACGGTGGTGCCGGTACCTTGCGTGGCCGCCACGGCCCGCACTGCCTCCTGTCCGTTCGCGCAGGTTTCCACCCATGCGCCTTCCTTCTCCAGGAGCCTTCGGGCCACTTCCAAGTTGATGTCGCTGTCATCCACCAGAAGAATACGCACGCCCTTTAGCCAGTGGCCTTGCATCCCATCCAGGCTTGACGCTCCAATGACCTGACCTTGGTGGCCTGTCAGTGCGGCGATTGAGGCATTGACTGCATTGAACAGGGTGTTTGGCTCCACCGGCTTGGTCAGTATCCGATTGACGACGCCATGGGTGTCGGCGCTTACCACCTTGTCCCGCTCGTGCGCCGACACCACCAGGGTGGCGGGCAGCTGCGACTTGCCCAGGCGTTCGGCCAGCATCTGCAGCGTTGCAATGCCGTCCATCCCAGGCATTTGCCAGTCCACCAGCAATGCATCAGGCAGCGTCTGGTGGGCGTCAACCAGGTCCTGTACCTTATGGACTAACTCCGTGCCAGAAGCCATGGGGATGGCGCGCCAGCCAAACGCATTGCACATTGCCACCAGGGCCTTCAGATCAATGTCGTTGTCGTCGGCCACAAAGACCGTGAGCCGGTCCTGGCTGGAGGCCACCTGCAAGGGCTCACTGTTATCGTGCGGGACTGAAAACGGCAACGCCACCCAGAACGTGCTGCCCACGCCCTCGGCGCTGGTCACACCCACGTCCCCTCCCATCAGCTGGCTCAGTCGCTTGACGATCGACAGCCCCAGACCAGTGCCACCAAAACGGCGGGTGGTCGAGGCATCGGCCTGCGCAAACGGCGTAAAGAGATTTTTCAGTGCAGTCTGGGAAATGCCAGTTCCGCTGTCCACCACCGAAAACTTCAGCCAGGTGCGGTCATCGCTGGTCAGCACAGCCGGGTGGCGCTCTACCTGCAGCAGCACAGAACCCCGCTGCGTGAACTTGATGGCGTTGCTCACCAGGTTGGACAGCACCTGGCGCAATCGCGTTGGGTCGCCCAGCAGTGCCGCAGGGCATGTATCCAGACCCTGCACGTCCAGGGTGATGCCTTTGCCCGAGGCCTGCGGAGCAAACAACTGAACCACTTCAGACACCAGGTCTGCCGGGCTGAAGCCCACGGATTCTGTGGTCATCTCCCCGGCCTCTATCTTGGAGATGTCCAGCACGTCGTTGATGATGCCCAGCAGTGACCGCCCTGCAATCTGCAGCTTGCCCAGCAGTTGTCGCTGATCGTCATTGAGTGGGGTGTCGGCTAGCAGATGCGCTACACCCAGCACCGCGTTCATGGGGGTGCGGATCTCGTGGCTCATGTTGGCCAGAAACATGCTTTTGGCTGCGCTCGCGGTTTCGGCAGCCGCCTTGGCATGGCGCAGTGCGCTGTCCTGGCGGTAGCGTTCCGTCATGTCCTGGGCAATGCCAAGGTACCCAAGGACGTTGCCGTGTGTGTCGCGAATGGTGTTGACTGACAGCTGCACAGGCAGTCGTTGTCCGTCCTTTCGGACATAGGTCCATTCGCGTGTTTCGAATCCAAGCCTTTCAGACGGCGGCCTCAATTCTGAAGTGCAACACCGAGAATTGAGGCCAAGATGACACAGAAGAATTACCAGCAGTTGAGCCAGAGCGAACGCCACGCAATAGCCCTGGGACTGCAGCAAAAGCAAAGTCTCAG
>NZ_JAMXAX010000087.1 GCF_023913775.1 Acidovorax facilis | reverse complement strand
TGGTCTCCTTGTGGGCGACATGCCCAGCAAGGAGGATTGCTATGTACAGCGTTATTGGCCAGCAAGACTTGCTCGCTCAGGCGCAAGTCGAATGACTGGACATAGTTCGACGCTGGACATAGTTCCGCCTATGTCCCGTTGGGCATAGGCGGAACATGCCCGCCAGCATCTGGTAGCTGCTGGTGCCGTCATGGGAATTGAGCAGGATGATTTCGTTGGCCTCGCGGCCATTGATCTGGCTGGCATGGCGCAGGCGGATCATGTGCTTGGTGAAGTCGCGGCGCCCCTCCTGGCGCACGCGGGTCTGGCAGACCATGAAGGGCTGGAAGCCCTCCCCTCTCAATTCCTGCAGCACGGTGACAGTGGGGATATAGCTGTACCGCTCGGAGCGGCTGCCGTGCGGGGCCTGCGCGAAGATGGACGGGGCCACGGCCCTGATCTGGTCGTCCGACAAAGGATGCTCGGAACGCAGCACCGGGGATTGCGGTGCGAAGCTGGATAAACGGGATGCGAGTTGCATGGTGATTTCTCCTGACGAAGTTGGCTGTTGAAAAAGCCTCACCGGATTCCTAGATTCAGAGCCCTCTTCGGGCTTCCGGTGGGGTCGGCACGAAGAACCCGGTTGGCCTCCTTGCCACCGTCTTTCCTGAGTTCATCGCCCGCGACGGTCAGGAGCGCGCGGATGGGTGCCGTCAAGGAAACAAGCGCAGGGTGGGTGCGGCCCGCAGGCGCAGCCGAGGACACGGCCCTGCGCGCCTTGACGGCACCCGGCCGCGGGCTACAGTCGCGAGCAAGGTGATGGATTCAGGAAAGATGGCTGGACAGGCAACAGCCCGCTCTTCACGCCGACCCCACGCAAGCGAAAGCGCGCAGCGCCGCAGGCGCGAAGGCCGATCCGGCTCAGCCGGTTCGGCGGTATCAAAGGGGCGCCAAGCACAGCGCGGCGGGGATGGGCTGCACAGCCGATCCCCTGGAGGCAAGCGCAGCGCGCAGGCCCGGGTCAGCGAGGCGGGCCGAAGGCGTCAGCCGAGCAAAGTGAGGGAATGATGGAAGCCCGTAGGGGGCGAGACGCCGCAGGTGGCTCGATGCGCAAGCACGACAGCGCGGTCGGCCAGAGACGCACAGACCATGCAGCCGACTCCCCACGACATGGGACCATAACCATATGAGAGTCACTTGCTCTCCGCCTAGGCACAATGACACCTGCCATGGAAATACAAGAATTGCAAGACGAAGAACTGATTGCCCAAGCCCAAGAATGGCGGCTGCGGGCACTGCGCGGGGAAAGGGAAGCGCGCGGTATGGCGCACGAGTTGGAACGCGAAGTGCGCAGACGATTTGGCAATCCCAAGACCGAAGCACACCACTCGCTCAAAGAAGTGCGCACGCTGGAAGAACTACCGCGAGGGCGATAGCGCTTGGTACGCCTGCAAAGCAACCCGGACTCGCCAAGAGATATGCAGTCAACTTACGCAGGCAGGCATTCAGACAAAAAAATAGCCCCTTTCGGGGCCACTTTAGTTTCCGTACTTTTTCCGTATGGGCAAACAAAAATGCCCGCTTGTTAGCGGGCACTTCTGCTGCAAGCCCTGGTTTAGCTTGCAATGTTTGGTAGGCGCGATTGGACTCGAACCAACGACCCCCACCATGTCAAGGTGGTGCTCTAACCAGCTGAGCTACGCGCCTGTCGTTGTTTAGACCACGATTATAGCCATAAAAATCGGGTGCTTCGATCAAAACAGCACAGCAAACGGCAAAGAGATGTTCGTGGCTCTTGTTCCATGCCTACCGTCCCGCCACTCAGCGTCTGCGCGCGGAGCGCACACCGGGCACGCCGGCCACGATGCCCAACACCTTGTTCAGCCGGCCCGAATCGGCAACCTCCACCGTGAAGGTCATCCACGCCGTGCCTTTCACCGACTGCGTCTGCACGCCGATCACATTGGTCTTCTCGCGCGCAAAGACTTCGGAGATATCGCGCAGCAGGCCCTGACGGTCGGCGGCTTCCACGGCGACGTCCACGGGGTACACGGCAGCCAGTGCAGCCGATTTGGAGGTGGAGCCCCACTCCACATCGATCACCCGCTCAATGCTGCGTGCGGCCATTTCGCGGAAGTTGCTGCAGTCGGCCCGGTGCACGCTCACGCCCTTGCCCCGCGTGACAAAACCACGGATCAGGTCCGGCGGGGCTGGCTTGCAGCACTTGGCCAGCTGGGTCATCAGCGAGTCAATGCCCACCACCAGCACACCGCCCTTGGGTGCGGCATCGTTGGTGCGTGTTTTCTTGAGCAACAAATAGTCGTCGGGCTGCAAAACCGGCTCGGGCGGTCGCAGCACCGTTTCGATGTTGCGCAGCGAGAATTCATCCTTGCCCACCACTTCGAACAAGGCATCGGCGGACTTGAAGCCCAGCTGCACCGCCAGATCGTCGAGCTTGATGGCAGTCTTGCCCTCGCGCTGCAGCAGCTTTTCGACCGCCTCACGCCCACGGGCCACGGTTTCGTGCGTGGCCTGGGCGTTGAACCAGGCTCGCACCTTGGCTTTGGCGCGGTTGCTGGTGAGGTAGCCCAGCTCAGCATTGAGCCAGTCGCGTGAGGGGCGGCCTTCCTTGACGGTGGATATCTCCACCGTCTGTCCGTTTTGCAGCGGTGTGTTGAGCGGCACCATCGCACCGTCCACCCGGGCGCCCCGGCAACGGTGCCCGACACTCGTGTGCACGGCATACGCAAAGTCCACCGGTGTGGCGCCCTGGGGCAGCTCCACCACAGCAGCATCTGGGGTCAGCACATAGATGCGGTCTTCAAACAGGCCCCGGTTGGGCAAGGCACCCGACAGATCGCGCTCCCAGGCCAGCAACTGGCGCAGCACCGCAATCTTGGCGTCGTATTCACCGGTGGCCGAAACCCCTGCATAGCCCTTGCTGCCTGCCTCTTTGTAGGCCCAATGCGCCGCCACTCCGTGCTCCGCATGGTCGTGCATGGCCTGGGTACGGATCTGGATCTCGATAGGCTTGCCGTTGTCGTCGCGCACGATGGTGTGCAGCGACTGGTAGCCATTGGGCTTGGGCTTGGCGATGTAGTCGTCAAACTCCTCCACGATGGGCTTGAACTGCTCGTGCACCCAGCTCAGGGCCGCGTAGCAGTCCTTCACCGTGGGCACCACCACGCGCAGCGCGCGGATGTCAAACACCTGATCGAAGTTGAGCGACTTGCCGCGCATCTTCTTGACGATGCTGTAGATGTGCTTGGGGCGCCCCTGCACGCTGGCGCTGATGCTGCGTGCGCGCAGGTCGGATTCAAGCCGCGCGCGCAGCTGCTCCATGTAGACCTCGCGCTCGCCCCGCTTTTCGTCGAGCAGGCGGGCCACTTCCTTGTAGATGTCAGGCTCCAGGAAGCGAAAGGACAGGTCCTCCAGCTCCCACTTGACCTGCCAGATACCAAGGCGGTTGGCCAGCGGTGCAAACACCTGCAGCGACTCGCGCGCCAGGCTGGGCGATACGGGGCGCTTGCTGGCCGCATGAAAACGCAGCGTCTGCAGGCGCGAGGCCAGGCGCAGCATCACTACACGCAGGTCGCGCGAGAAGGCGAGCAGCATCTTGCGCACGTTCTCGGTCTGCACGGCGGGGTCTTCCAGGTGCTCTGCGGTGCGGGCCTGCTGCTGCACGCGCATGAGCTTGGTGGTCTCTACCGCCAGCGCGGCAAAGTTGGCACCAAAGGCCTTGGCGATCACCTCTTCAGGCTTGTTCAGATGAATGCACGCATGCACCAGGTAACTGGCGGCCTGCATGGCCTCCGAGCCGCCAATGCCCTTGAGGATGGCAGCCACGGCATCGGCGTGGGCCAGCGTGTTTTCGCCGGAATCCAGCGTTTCGCCAGCCATCAAGGGCTCGGCAAACGCGCGCGCACGCGCCAGCGCGTTCACCTGCTCAGGCAGGGTGTGTGCGGTAGCGGCAATGAGCTGGGGGACGGCGTCGGCCTGGGGGGTGTGGGACGCCTGTGCGGGAGGGTAGGTTTTCATCCGGCCACAACACCTTCCGCCGAAAGCAAAAAGCCGGTGACCGCAGCCACCTGATCGCCCGCCACCAGCGTGGGAGCATGCCCCACGCCTTCAAATTCGACCACGTGTGCCCGGGGCCCGCGCTGCGCCATGGCCTGCGCGGTTTCGCGAAAGAGCAGGTCAGACTGTGCACCGCGCAACAGCAAGGTGCGGGCCGTGATGTGGTCATACAGTTGCCACAGCATGGCCTCACCAGCCACTGCGGACTCTTGCGTGAGTGTTTTGAACGGCACCGCGATGGCCGGGTCATAGTGCAGCGTGATGCCACCACCGGCAGATTCCGGCAACGCGCGCACCATGGCACGCGACAAGTCCAGCCACTGCTCGGGTGTATGGGGGCCAAAGCTGGTGGAAATCGCCCACATGGCGTCGGCCGCCTGCTGGAGCGACTCGAACCGTGCCTGTTGCCCCAGGTACAAGCCGATGCGCTGCAGGGCCTCCCACTGGATGACGGGGCCCACGTCGTTGAGTACCAGCCTGCGCACAGGCACCGGCAAAGGCAACCCCGGCTGGCCCGCAATGCCCATGCCGATGAGCCCCCCCATGCTGGTGCCCACCCAGTCGAGGGTGGTGATGGGTGCATGCTGGTGCACCTGGGCCAGCATGGCCAGCATGTCCGCGGCGTATTGGGCAATCTGGTAGCCCATGGGGTCAGTCAGCCAGTCGCTCTGGCCGCGCCCGACCACGTCGGGGCAGATCACGCGGGCATGCTGGCTCAACGCACGGGCCAGGGTGTCGAAGTCGCGCCCCTGGCGCGAGAGGCCATGCACACAGACCACCACATGGGGATGCGCCAGGTTGCCCGTGGCATTCCACTCCCAATACGCCATGCGATGGTGTGTAGCCGCAGATGCGGAGGAGTTACCGGAAGACACCACAGGCGCCCCCGGGCCAGGGCACAGTACGTAGTTCAGCGTAGGTTCAATCATGGGTGCGAAATCCGGGGGCAGCGCTCGATAATGCAGGAGCCGTCGGCACCCATTGTTCGTTCATGCGTGCCGACTTTTTCTTGCGTTGCATCGTAATTCATTCGGAGAGACTCACATGCTGAAAGGCAAAACCGCCCTCGTCACCGGCTCCACCAGTGGCATTGGTCTTGGCATCGCCAAGGCGCTGGCCCGCGAAGGTGCCAACATCGTGCTCAATGGCTTTGGCGATGTGGATGGCCCCCGCGCCGAGGTGCTGGCAGCTGGCGAAGCCGCTGGCGCCAAAGTGGGTTACCACGGTGCAGACATGAGCCGGGTGGCCGACATCGAGGACATGATGAAGTACAGCGCCGCGCAGTTCGGGCGCGTGGACATCCTGGTGAACAACGCAGGCATCCAGCACGTGGCCAATGTGGAAGACTTCCCCGTGGAGCGCTGGGATGCAGTGATCGCCATCAACCTCACAAGCGCCTTTCACACATCGCGCCTGGCGCTGCCGGCCATGAAGAGTGCCAACTGGGGCCGCATCATCAACGTGGCATCGGTGCACGGCCTGGTGGGCTCGGCACAGAAGGCTGCGTACGTGGCGGCCAAACACGGCATCGTGGGTCTGACCAAGGTGACGGCGCTGGAGAACGCCACCAGCGGCGTGACCTGCAACGCCATCTGCCCTGGCTGGGTGCTGACGCCCCTGGTGCAAAAACAGGTGGATGCCAAGGCGGCCGAACACTGCCTGTCGAACGAAGACGCCAAGAAGCTGCTGCTGGGCGAAAAAGAGCCGTCCATGCAGTTCACCACGCCCGAAGAACTGGGCGAGCTGGCTGTGTTCTTCTGCTCCCCCGCCGCCAACAATGTGCGTGGCGTGGCATGGAACATGGATGGCGGCTGGGCAGCGCAGTGAGAAAGCACGCGCGGGCGTCTGATCGCTGGTGACATGCCAGCACAGACGCCCGGTAAATTGCAAAATTGATAGCATCCAGCGCTTACCAGATAAGCGCTGGCGGCCAATATTGCCTAAAAAAATCAGCGCATCTGCACCGAACCCGACACGTTCACGATGACCTGGGCCTTGCCCGCTTCGACCGGCACGGCGGAATCAGAGAACGAGCCCGCCTTGGCCTCCATGGCCATCATGCGCGGACGTGGCCCGGGCACCATCTCATTGCTGTTCACCGCCACCTCGCGCAGGCTGTAGTTGCTGAAGCCAAAACCCTTGGCCAGCTCGGCCGCGCGTGCCTTGAACTGTTCGATGGCCTGGGTCTGGGCTTCGCCCTCCACCTTGGCCCGGGCCTCGCGCGACAGGCCGAAAGCCACATTGCTGATGGCCAGCGTCTGGATCTTGCCGGCCGTGGCCGTGATGCGCGCGAAGTCGCGGCCTTCCAGCACCAGCTCGGCACGACCCTGCCAGCCGTTGATCTTCCCGTCCTTGCCATAACGCGGGTACAGCCCGAAGGGGCCGGTACGCACATCGAGCTGTCCGGGCTGGGCGTTGCGCTTGGCTTCGGCCAGGGCTGCGTCCAGCGCCTGCTTGAGCTGTGTCTGTACCGTGGCGGCGTCGGCAGCCTCCTTGCTGGTGGCAAGGTTGAGCACCAGCAGGTCCTGCTGCACCTCCACCGTGCCCGTGGCCGTCAGCTGCACGACATTGCGCAGCTCGGGGGGTGGAGAATTTTGAGCAAAAGAGGCACCAGCGCAAGCAATCAAAACGCCAGCAGCTATCAATTTAATAGTAATTTTCATCACAAAGGTGTCCTTGATATCGGTGCACGGCCCGGGGCCGGGCCATGCGGGGCACCACCTTAACCGCACTGCCCATGCGTTGCGATGAAGCCCCTCCACCGCGCATGCGAAGCTGGGCAAAACTTGTAACAGTTGGTCAAACCCAGCCCCAAAACCCGAACTTCGGCGTTCCAAGTGGTCAGAATCGGCTCTGTTACAAATTGGACTTGGGATCAAGATGGCCACAACAACCAATCGCACCGACAAAGTTCTGGTGGTGGACGACGATGCACGAATCCGTGATCTGCTGCGCCGCTACCTCACGCAGGAAGGCTTTGAAGTCATGGTCGCCGAAGACGGCAAGGCGCTCAACCGCCTTCTGCTGCGCGAAACCGTGGACATCATCGTGCTCGACCTGATGATGCCGGGCGAAGACGGGCTTTCCATCTGCCGCCGCCTGCGTGCCGCCAATGACCGGACGCCCATCATCATGCTCACCGCCAAAGGCGAGGACGTGGACCGCATCGTGGGCCTGGAAGTGGGCGCCGACGACTACCTGGGCAAGCCCTTCAACCCCCGCGAACTGTTGGCCCGCATCCACGCTGTGCTGCGCCGCCGCCCCGCACAGGAAGCGCCTGGCGCCCCCTCGGGCGACAACGAGGTCGTGACCTTTGGTCCCTTTACCTTCGACCTGGGCACCCGCGCACTGCAGCGCAATGGCGAAGAACTGCCCCTGACCACCGGCGAATTTGCCATGCTCAAGGCGCTGGTGCGCCACCCACGCCAGCCCCTTTCGCGCGAAAAGCTGGCCCTGCTGGCCCGTGGCCGCGAGTTCGAACCGTTTGACCGCAGCCTGGACGTGCAGGTCTCGCGCCTGCGCAAGCTGGTGGAGGTGGATGCCGCCGCCCCGCGCTACATCCAGACCGTGTGGGGGGTAGGCTACGTGTTCGTGCCGGACGGAACCAGCTGACCCCTCTTTCCTTGCCTGTATGCACAATTCCGACGGCAATTCGAGGTCGAGATCTTCATCATCGGTCCGGCAGTCCGTGACCGCTTCCCCCGACGCCACCAGCCCCGCCCCCCTGGAGTCCTTGCGACAGGCCCGGGAGCAGCGGGCGCGTGTGGGCCTCAATCTCTTCTGGCGCACTTTCTTCCTGCTGGCGCTGCTGTTGGTGGGGAGCATTCTGGCGTGGCTGCAGACCTTGCGGGCGCTGGAGTTCGAGCCGCGCACCCTGCACACCGCGCAGCAGATCGCATCGCTGGTGAACCTGAGCCGTGCGGCGCTGGTGCATTCCGACGCCATTGCTCGTGTGTCGCTCATCAAAACCATGGCCGACCAGGAAGGCGTGCGCATCCTGCCGCGCGAGCCACGCGACAAGTTCGAGCTTCTGGAGGGCACGGCCCTGGGCAACCGCCTGACCGACGAACTCACCCAGCGCCTGGGGCCCGACACCATCGTGGCGCAAAACGTGAATGGGGAAACCGGCCTGTGGGTCGGCTTCAACATCAATGGCGATCCCAACTGGCTGCTGATGGACCGCTCGCGCTTCAGCCCGGCGGGCGGCCGTACCTGGCTGATCTGGCTGATCACGGCAGGGGCGTTGTCCTTGGCCGGTGCGGCGGCCATTGCGCGGCTGATCAACCGGCCTCTCAAGCAGCTCTCTTACGCGGCCAACCGCGTCAAGGACGGCGACTTCGCAGCGAGCCACCTCGACGAGGAAGTGGTGACCAGCGAAATCCGCGAAGTGAATATCGGCTTCAACCGCATGGCGCAAAAATTGGCCAAGCTGGAGCAGGACCGCGCCGTGATGCTGGCGGGCATTTCGCACGACCTGCGCACGCCGCTGGCGCGCCTGCGGCTGGAAACCGAGATGAGCGTGACCGATGAAGTGGCCCGCGAGCACATGGTGGCAGACATCGTGCAGCTCGACGCCACGATCGACAAGTTCCTCGACTACGCTCGGCCGGACCATGTCACGCTGACACCGGTCAACCTGCATGCCGTGGTGTCGTCCTGCGTCTATGCCGTGCAAGACCATCGCGAACTGCAGATCACGATGTCCGTGCCCGAAGACCTCAACGTGCTGGCCGACGAAGTGGAACTGGCCCGCGTGATCTCCAACCTGCTCGAAAACGCGCGGCGCTACGGCAAGGCAGAGGACACCGGCATCACCAACGTGGACATTGCCGCCAAAGGCCGTGAGAACTGGGTGCTGGTCAAACTGCGCGACCATGGTCCCGGCGTGCCACCCGAGCAGTTGTCGAATCTGACCAAGCCCTTCTTTCGCGGTGACTCTGCGCGCACCGCAGCGGCAGGCGCGGGGCTGGGGCTCTCCATCGTGGACAAAACCGTGCAGCGCATGGGCGGCATCTTTGCACTGGCCAACTCCAGCACCGGCGGCCTGGTAGCCCACCTGCAGTTGCAGCGGGCCACTGATCTGCCCGAGGGTGCAGACCCCAAGCAGCGGCTGCAGCGCCCGTCCGTCAAACGCCAGCTACCGCGGCGTCGCGCCGAAGACCGGATGGCGTGATCGCCCCGCACTGCCCCATGTACAAAGCCCTCACCTGGAGGGCTTTGTTTTTGGCGCATCCTCTCGGCATCCGAAGGTGGCGGCGACCAGACCGCAAGAGCCCTCAGCGCACCATGCAGGGCGCCTTGTTGTTGAACTTCCAGCCCGGGATCAGGTACTGCATGGCAATCGCATCGTCGCGTGCGCCCAGGCCATGCTGCAAGTACAGGCGGTGGGCACGCTCGACCTCGTCCATGTCCAGCTCCACGCCCAGGCCGGGCTTCTTGGGCAGTTGGATGAAGCCGTCCTTGATCTGGAACGGTTCCTTCGTCAGCCGCTCACCGTCCTGCCAGATCCAGTGCGTGTCAATCGCCGTCACGCGGCCAGGGGCGGCGGCGCCCACGTGGGTGAACATGGCCAGCGAGACGTCGAAATGGTTGTTCGAATGCGAACCCCAGGTCAGGCCGAAGGCCTGGCACATCTGCGCCACGCGGACCGACCCGGCCATGGTCCAGAAGTGCGGGTCGGCCAGCGGGATGTCCACCGACTGCAGGGCCAGGCTGTGCGCCATTTCGCGCCAGTCGGTGGCCACCATGTTGGTGGCGGTGGGCAAGCCCGTGGCGCGGCGAAATTCCGCCATCACCTCGCGGCCCGAAAACACGCCTTCGGCACCGCAGGGGTCTTCGGCATAGGCCATCACGCCGTGCAGATCACGCGTGAGGCGAATCGCATCTTTCAGCAACCAGCCGCCATTGGGGTCCAGCGTGACGCGCGCTCCGGGAAAGCGCTCATGCAGCGCGCGGATGGCCTCGACCTCTTCCTCGCCGCGCAGCACGCCGCCCTTGAGCTTGAAGTCGGCAAAGCCATAGCGCTCGTACGCCGCCTCGGCCAGGCGCACGATGCCGTCGGCCGACATGGCCTTCTCGTTGCGCAGGCGGAACCAGTCGTTGTCGGCACCGGGCTCGGTGCGGTAGGCCAGGTCGGTCTTTTCGCGGTCGCCCACGTAGAACAGGTAGCCCAGCATCTGCACCGCCTCGCGCTGCACGCCGTCGCCCAGCAGCGCGGCCACGGGCACATCCAGGTGCTGGCCCAGCAGGTCCAGGAAGGCGGACTCCACGGCCGTGACGGCGTGGATGGTGATGCGCAGATCAAAGGTTTGCAGGCCGCGTCCGCCTGCATCGCGGTCGGCAAACTGCGCGCGCATGGCGTTGAGCACGGCGTTGTGGTGCCCGATGGGGCGGCCCATGATCAGCGATCGCGCATCCTCGATGGTCTGGCGAATCTTCTCGCCGCCGGGCACCTCACCCACCCCGGTGTTGCCCGCGCTGTCGCGCAGGATGATCAGGTTGCGCGTGAAGAAGGGGCCGTGTGCGCCGCTCAGGTTCATGAGCATGCTGTCGTGGCCCGCCACGGGCACCACGCGCAGCTCGGTGACAACGGGGGTGCTGGCGACGGAAGGGATGGAGGAGGTGGTCATGGTGGTCTGGAAACGAAGATGGGGCGGGCTAAAGCGCCCCGTGACAAGGCTCAATCGGCAGTGATTTTTCGGGTTTCGATGACGGTCTTCCAGCGCGCGAATTCGCGCGCCTGGTAGGCGGTGAAGGCTTCGGGCGTGCTGGCCACGATCTCCAGGCCCTGGTCGAGCATGCGCTTCTTCACGGCGGGGTCGTTCATGGTGGCGATGGCTGCGTCCGAAAGCTTCTTCTTCACGGCGGCAGGCAGGCCCTTGGGCGCGGCCATGCCTTGCCACGAGTAGACCTCGGCACCGGCCACGCCAGCCTCGGCCAAGGTGGGCACGTCGGGCAGTACGGGGCTGCGCTTGTCGCCGGTGACGGCAATCGCGTGCAGCTTGCCCGCCCGGATGTGCTGCAGCACGGCGTTCACGTTCTGGAACGAGAACTCCACCTGCCCGCCCAGCAGGTCGTTGATGGCCGGTGCTCCGCCCTTGTAAGGGATGTGCAGGCCTTCGGTGCCGCTCTGCTGCCAAAAAACCTCGGCCGAGAGGTGGTCCGACGAGCCGTTGCCCGAGCTTGCAAAGCTCACCTTGCCAGGATTGGCCTTGAGCTGGGCAATCACCTCTTGCACGGTGCGCGCCTTCTGATTGGGGGCAGCCACCAGCACGTTGGGTGCCTGCACGGGCACGGTGATGTAGTCAAAGTCCTTGAGGGCGTCGTACGGCACGCTTTTGAGCAAGTGCGGCGCCACCACAAACGCACCGAGCGACGACACCAGCAGCGTGTAGCCGTCGGGTGCGGCGCGCTTCACCGCACCAGCCCCCAGCGTGCCCGTGGCACCGGGGCGGTTGTCCACCACGAAGTTCTGGCCCAGCTTGTCGCCCATGTGCTGCGCCATGGCGCGGGCCACCATGTCGGTGGAGCCCCCGGCCGGAAAGGGCACGACGACGGTGACTGGTTTTTCGGGCCAGGGTGTGGCGGAGGTCTGGGCCGATGCAGCCAGAGCGATGGTGCAGGCACTGACAATCAGCAGCAGTTTCTTGAACATGGGGAGGTCTCCTGAACAGTTGTGAAAGGGCCTTCTGCGGGGCCTTGGTTGGGGAAAGTGAACCGGGGTGTACCCAGGTTGGCCACGAGCTGGCACCAATGTGAACATCCGCTCACCAAAAGCAAGAGGTCATACAAGTGGCTATTCATTCAATCAGCCCGGATTCAAACCTCAAATACCTCTTTGTCAGGCACATTCTGAACGCCTGAACAGGCAAATGTTAACGTTAACAGTCGCATCAAATATCATGGGAAACTCTTAGTCATAGGATCACCAGCCCATTGATGGGAAAAGCGCTTGTAAGCCCCGGAGCGTTTGGCCTGCGGTCTGCGTTACGCTAGGCATCCACCCGCCTAACCAGCCCATGAGCATCCAAACACAGTTCTCTCTTCTCCGATTGCAGGGCGAGCCCCTGCCACAGGACCTTGCAGTCCTTCTCCAACACCAGGAAGAGCTGCAACGCCGCACCGGCGTCTTGCTGAGCACAGACGCCAACTGGGCCCCCTGGCTGGATACCAGCGGCCTGAGTGAAACCGAGCGGGCCGACCCCGAGATTGCAGCGAACCTTCGGGCCATCGCTGAGGTCTGCAGCCACATTGCTTTTGTGGTGGCCGATGACGAAGGCAATTACTTTGGCTACTGGCGCGGGCCGTCGTCAACACCCATTGCCGACAGTGTGGTGGTGCAACTGAGCAACGAAGCGCAGTTCTCGGTGTGCGGAACCGCGAACATCGCGGGTGCCATCCTGACCCAGTGTTGCTACGGCGGAACGTTCGACGAGACCCGCCAATGGTTTCTGCGCCTGGGTCTGACCGCCCTGCCCGCCTACCCCTATGACCTCGGCAATCCGCAGGTCACCCCCTCCCCGGCAGCCTTGCACGAGCAGCTTTTCAAGGCATATCTACCTGAGGCTGGGTAACTGCACACCCTACTTCGCTTGCCAGCGAAAAGGCGGAACAGGTAGCAGCGGTATCAGCGGACCGCGCTTCTTTGAACCTGTGGCCCTCAGCCAAAGCCATCTGCGCCCACTGTGCAAAAAAAGAGGCTCGCGGCCCATCGCACCCGGGTGGGTGTACACAGCATCGCAGCTTGCCGCTGTCCTGATGGTTGCGCTCGCGCGCATGGATTTGGAGCTGGCGTAATGGACTGTAATCGCCTGCGCCCAACCCGCTCGATATTCTGAAGTGGTGCTGTTGAGGATGACCTGCATAACCCTCGCGAGACGGTGGTAGCGCGGATGGGGATGGGGCACAAGGCGTCTTTTTGCAGCCAATAGCCGCGCTATTGGCAAGAAAAGCAACGCAGTGGACTGCCCGAGACCGCGCTATCACAGACCGCAGGGAGTTGTGCAGGTCATCCTCAAGGGCCTCTTTTTCAAAGGCCCTGCAGTACACAAGAGTCAATGCAATTGCATTTGACTGCTGTCTCCGCATTACTTATTCACTTTCAAGGAAGCACCATGCCCAGCACTCTCTCTACCGGCTTTGGCCAGACAGGCATTTTGGCAAACAGCCCCAACAACTACGACACCCTGCAACCTGGCCAGTACCGCCTCACCAACGTGACGCTCGTTCCTGGCATCCCGGTATTCAGCACAGAAGAAATCTACAAGTTGAGCAACGGCGCTGGCACGCCCGATATTTCGGTCAAATTTCAGTCAATGATTGGACATGCTGCCGGGGCTATCGTTATCAACGTGTACGCCATCTAGCAGGACTGGTTCGGCGGGCGCCCCATAGGATGGACTGCTGGGCAGTTTCTGACCAACAGCGAGGCGCCCGTCCTGAGGAATCATCGCTTCGTGGATAGACTCGGCGGATGCCGCGCCCTCCCCCAAGCACCCTGCCAGAGACACCGGAACCTATTCGCAACCGACCGGTGGTGACGTTGCGTGAAGTGGCTGAGCAGGCGGGGGTGTCCATGATCACCGTCTCCCGCGCCATCAATACGCCCGGCCAGGTGTCCGAGCCCACACGCATTCGGATACAGGCAGCCATCTCCAGCCTGGGCTATGTGCCCAACCTCATCGCGGGGGGCTTGCGCTCGGCACGCAGCCACCTGGTCACGGCCCTCGTGCCCACCACCACGGGGCAACTGTTCGGCGAGATGGTCCAATCGCTCACCGACGCGCTGGAGTTGCGCGGCTACCAGGTGATGCTGGGCCAGGTGGGCTATGCACATTCGCGCGAAGACGAACTGCTGCGCGCCATCGTGGGCCGCAGGCCCGACGGCATTGTGCTCACTGGCATCATGCATTCGCCCGAAGGGCGGCGGCTGCTGCAGGCCTCTGGCATCCCTGTGGTGGAGACCTGGGACTTCACCCCCAACCCCATCGACATGCTGGTCGGACTGTCACACGAACAACTGGGCGCCGCCGTTTGCAAGCACCTGCATGCCAAGGGTCGGCGCCGGCTGGGGCTGCTCAGCGGCGACGATGAGCGCGCCGCGCGGCGGCGAAAAGGCTTTTATGCCGAAGCGGGCCGACTGGGCTTGCGCGAGCCCGCCCTGCAGTTGGAGAAATCACCCACCTCCCACACCGAAGGGCGTGCGGGTCTGGCGGCCTTGCTGGCCGCCCAGCCAGACATCGATGCCGTGTTCTGCAGCTCCGACATGCTGGCCTTGGGGGTCCTCACCGAGGCGCGGGCGCGCGCCATGGCGGTCCCCGACCAGTTGGCCGTCGTCGGTTTCGGAGACATCGAGTTCGCCCAGACCGTGATCCCCAGCCTCACGACCGTGCGCATCGACGGCACGCGCATGGGCGAGACAGCGGCAGGCTTCATTGCCGACCGCGCGGAGGGAAAGACCGTGGCAGAGCCGGTGGTGGATATCGGCTTTTCGATCATGGAGCGCGAGAGCGCATAGCGGGTAGCCCGGCACCACCAAAGATCCAGGTCGGACGCACGGGCATGTCTCTACAGGCCAATACCGTTCAATTTGTGGTGTATTGTATGAACACCATGCGCAGCAGCCCCTCGCCAGATCTCGAGCAATTCCTGGAACAACTCGCACACGAAGCCCGCCCGGGCGACCGACTCCCCACCATCCGCGAATTGATGAAGCGCTTCGGCGCATCGCAAATGCTGGTTCAGCGGGCTTTCCAACGACTCAAGGAAAAGGGGCTGATTGATGCCCAGGTGGGTCGGGGCACCTACTTCCTGGGCGCAGGTTCGCAACCTGTGACGACGACTGAAACGAGTCCCTTACCGAGTAAAAGCCCGCATCCCAAAGCCCCTGCGACAGCCCCCTCCACTGTGAAATCGGTGCTGCTGCTGCGCCGCTCCATCAGCATTGCGCGTGGGCGCGTGCTGATCGAAAGTCTGCAGCACCGCCTGGCGGCCGACGGCCACCGGGTGCTGGAGCTGTCGTACAACGACCCGGACCATGCGCTCACGGTGCTCAAGGGCCTGCCGCGCTTCGATGCCTGCGTGGTGCAATCCACCTTCAAGGCCATTCCCATCGCCCTTCTGGCGGCTCTTCGCGACAAGTGCGACGTGCTGGCCGTGGACGGGGCGGCGCTGGTGGGTGCCGACGTCGAGGCCGTGGGCACCGAGTGGGGCGAGCCGCTGGCAGCCGCCATCGCCTTGCTGATGGAGCAAGGCCACCGGCGCATTGCCTACGCATGCACCTCCCACCCCTTTCTGGCCACCCAGCTCGGGCGTCGGCGCTTTAAGTATTTGCAAGCCACGCTGTCCGATGTGGTGCTGCAGGAAATCACGCTGGACATGCTGCCGCACGAGGACTACACCGCCCGACTGGTGGAACAGATCCAGGTCCGCGTGAAGGGCGCCGACAGCGCGAGCGCTTTGCCCTTTACAGCCCTGGTGGCCTGGGGCATCGAGGATGGCGCACTCTTCCAGCGCCTGCTGGCCCACAGCGGGATTTCGGTGCCCGCGCAGCTGAGCGTGGTATTGCTCGGCCGCACGGACCTGGCCAGCGAACATGCAGACTTTTTCGAGGTGATCGGTTGCAGCGTGGCTGACCAGGTCGATGCCCTGCACCGCGCCATCACGGCGCGCTGGGCTGACGCAGGGACACCCTACGGCATGCACCTGACGCCGGTCACGCACCGTGCGGGCACATCGGTAGCAGCCCCTGCACGGTAGCTATGGCTCCACGCAACCGGGTGCCACGCGCGCCACGGTGTCCACCACGAGCCGCGCCGATTCGCCGACATAGGCTTGTGCATCCAGCGCCTGCAGCAAGTCATCCGGCAAGGCACCGCCATTGAACGGCGGCTGTGCGCGGATCGCGTCGATGAAAGGCACGCCCTCAGACTGCGAGCGCTGCGCCGCCGCGTAGAGCAGGCGATGCGCCTCATGCCGGCCCATAAGGCGGGTGAGCCGCATCATCACAGCCTCAGAGGCGATCAACCCCCGCGTCATTGCGAGGTTGCGGGACATTGCCTGCAGGTTGACCGCCAGGCCTTGCGCCAGCCGCGCCAGCGTCTCAGCCACCGAGGTGGCGATGATGGCGATCTCGGGCAGCAGCGTATCGGCCACGTTGGTGGCCGATGAGTCACCCTCGTCCATGCGCACCATGGTCTCCAGCGCGGCCTGGGTGCGCGTACGCAGCATGCGCGCCAGACTGACCAGCAGCAATGCCATGGAAGGGTTGCGCTTTTGCGCCATGGTGGAACTGCCCACCTTCCCGATGTGAAAGGCTTCCGCCACTTCACCGACCTCGGTGCGCTGCAGGAAGACCACGTCCTGCGCGATCTTCTGTGCCGTGCCCGCCAGGAGGCCCAGTGCGGCCAGATAGTCGCTGGCCCGGTCATAGGACGACCGCAGCGGCATGTCGGCCGGCAGCAGGCCCAGTTGCTGCGCCATCAGCGCCTGCACTGCGGGCCCGAGCGGCCCGGTGGCAGCAAAGGTGCCGATGGCGCCCCCCATGCTGGCTGGAAACGAGGAGGCAAGCCGCTCGGCAAGGCGACGGCGGCCACGGTCCAGTTCATCGACCCAGCCCGCGAGCTTGAAGCCCAGGGTCATCGGTAACGCGTGCTGGCCATGCGTGCGACCTGCCATGGGCGTGGCCTGGTGCTCCAACGCCAGCGCGGCCAATGCTGCTATGGCGGCATCCAGGTGCCCTGCCAGCAGCCTGTGGGTTCGCACCATCTGCAGTGCGCTGGCCGTGTCGAAGATGTTCTGCGTGGTCGCGCCCCAGTGGATGAAGCCAGCCGCAGGCTCACCGCACAGCTCCTCGAACCGGTGGAGCACTGGCACCAGCGGGTGTTGTGCGAAAGCGATGGCCTTTGCCAAATGCGGCAGGTCGAACAGTTCTGCCCGAGCATGGGCAGCGATCACCGGTGCCACTTCGGCAGGTATCACCCCCAGCCCGGCCTGGGCGTGGGCCAAGGCCGCCTCCACGTCCAGCCAGGCCTGCAGAGTGGCCGAATCGCTCCAGATGGCCTTGGCAGGTGCACTGAACCAGTGACCCGTGATGAAAGATTCGAACATACCGATCGCCATGTGTGCTCCATCCATACAACTACGGGTATATCCGTAGATTGTGTTGTATTGCGTTGTCCATCGAGGGCAAGCCGCATTCCAAACGCCAAGTGCCAGCGAATTTGCGACCACCCATTGATTGCATTGTATTGCATTAATGAAATTCAATACATACAATTCACATGCAATCGCCAAACCACAATCCACGGAGACAAATCCATGAAACGGCATTTCCTGGCAAGCACGGCTTGCCCAACCTCTTCAGCGCCCCACACCGCACTGCTGTGCGTCGCCTTAGCCAGCGTGGGGGCCTGCGGCGCAGCGCAGGCCCAGTCCTCAATGACCATCTATGGCATCGTCGACCAGGGCCTGGCCCGTGCCAATGGGGGCACAACCCCCGGCGCCCTGCTACCCGGGCGCGGCGTGGCGCCACGGGTCTGGACCATGAAGGCCGGCAACACGTCGCGCCTGGGGTTCATGGGCCGCGAGGACATGGGCGGCGGTCTCTACTCGCGCTTTCAGATCGAGCACCGCTTTGCCGCTGACACGGGCGCGCCAAGCAATCCCAGCATCTACTGGCTGGGCCGCTCGGTGGTGGCAGTAGGCAGCAAGCAGTGGGGCGAGGTGTATGCGGGGCGCGAATACTCGGCTGCCTACACAGTGGCTCTCAATGCAGACCCCACCTATTGGAGCTACGTGAGCCAGTTGGGCTCTGCCTACACCTATGCCAACTACACGCCAGTGGCGGCTCCCGCAGAAGCATCCAACATCCGTTGGGCAAACGCCGTAGGCTACAAATCGCCCGTGATCTCTGGCGTGAGCATGGAGATTGCAGGCGCTTTTGGCGAAGGAGTGCGCAGCAACGCCACCTCGGGCAACCTGCAGTACAAGAACGGGCCTGTATGGGTGGGCGCTGCGTTCGATCGGCTTGACTCCAGCACCCACCTGGCTCTGGTGGCAGGCGGGTACGACTTCGGCGTGGTTCACACCAAGGCCAGCTACAGCCGCGCCAAAGGCGGGGTCAATGGCGATGCCACGGCCTACAGCGTGTCGGCCATGGTGCCGCTGAGTTTTGGTCGTACCTACCTCATGGTTGGGCACCTGAAACCCGCCACCCAACTCGATTCGCAGATGATCGGCGCTGGTCTTCAGTACGACCTGAGCAAACGCACATTGCTCTACACCAACCTCGGCACCGCCAAGCGCGACGGCCTCACACGCACCACAGCCATCGACTTTGGTGTGAAGCACACGTTCTGAACAGGAGTCACCATATGCAACGCAGACAACTCCTCCGTCAGGCCGCCGCGATGACAGTTCTGAGCACGGGCACTCTTATCACGCACACCGCGCAGGCGCAGAGCGACAGCGGCAATACCAAACCCATCTCACTGATCGTGGGCTATTCCGCTGGCGGAAGCGCAGATCTTGTCGCGCGCATTGTTGCGACCGAGCTGGGCAAGCGCCTAGGCCGTACCGTCATCATCGAGAACGTGGCGGGCGCCAGCGGCATGCTGGCCGCACAGCGGGTGCTCAACGGACCGGCCGATGGCAGTCTGATCTACATGGGAGGCACCGACACAGTGGTCGTGCCCATGGTCAACCCCAAGGTCAAGCTCGACTGGGAGAATGACTTCATTCCGGTGGGGCGCATGACCACCGTCCCGATGATCTTTGCCGTGCGCAAGGCGTCTCCCTACGCCAACCTGCAAGATCTTGTCGCCGCGCTGCGCATGGGTGGCAAGGACAGCATCAACTTCGCCACGCCAGGCATCGGGACGATGCAGCACCTGTACGGCGCGCTGATCAACAAGCAGGCGAAGGTGTCCATGCTGCACGTGCCCTACCGAGGTGGCACCCACATCACCAACGACCTGGTCGGCGGACAGGTGGACAGCGCCATGTTGGTGCTCTCCACGGCCATGCCATTTCTCAAGGACGGCAAGATCAGGGCGCTGTCGGTCTCCGACACCGCACGGGTGCAGCAGCTGCCGGACGTCAAGCGCATTGGAGAGGAGGAGGGTTTCTCCGGCATGGCTCTGCCATTATGGCAAGGCCTCTTCATGAAGGCGGGCACGCCCGCCGCGACTGTGAACGCCGCCGACAAGGCACTGCAGGAAGCGCTTGCGCAGTCCGAGCTGCGGCAGAAGCTGCAGGAAGCAGGCATTACGGTCGCCCCCTTGAACGGACCTGAATTCAAGACATTCATCAAACCGCAGGCGAAGCTGTACCGCGATATCGTGACGACATCCCAGATCACGATGGAGTGAAGTCGCGCGGCAAGCGTGGCAGAACCATGGGGCGCAGCGCGGCCCCCAACGCTCTTTTTTGCTCTGGATACCGGATTGCGAAGTGTGTGGCCCTCTCCTGGTGGTTCAGGCCCCGCACTCCTCGCAGCGTGGGCAAGACAGGCATCCCCCCGGACGGGGGATGCCGCGCAGGCTACGAACAGACAATGCCGCCCGGCCCGGTCAGCGCAAAAATTCAGGACGCATAGATCAGCGCCGCCGCCCGAGCCTCCATCGCCAGTCCCTGCCCCACGGGCCCCAAGCGCTCGGCCGTCTTGGCTTTCACATTGACTTGCCCTTCAGCGATGCCCACGGCCCGTGCAATGGCGGCGCGCATGCCGGGAATGTGCGCCGCCAGTCGCGGAGCTTGCGCGATCACGGTGCTGTCGATGTTGCCGATCTCATAGCCCGCCGCACGCACGCGCCGCGCTGCTTCGGCCAGCAACACGCCGGAGTCGGCACCGCGAAAGGCAGCGTCGGTGTCGGGGAAATGGCTGCCAATGTCGCCCAGGGCAGCTGCGCCCAGCAGCGCATCGGTGATGGCGTGCAGCAGCACATCGGCGTCCGAGTGGCCCAGCAGCCCCGTGGGGTGGGCAATGTCCACGCCACCAATCACCAGCCGACGACCGGGCACCAGGGCGTGCACGTCCCAACCTTCACCAATCCTGAAATTCATCCGCTTGCCTTTGTTGTTGCGTGCCTTGCGGCGTTGTATTGCCCTGCGCCCCCCGCCGCACTCATCCACGGCGCCGTGAGGCCGGGGTTAAAGCACTGAAGGAAACGGTTCTAGAACAGATTCTTTTTGCCCGGTGCGGTGGTCACCTGGCCACGGTCGCCCCCAAAACGCTCCAGCGTCGTGCCGTGCGCACGCGCAGCCAGTACGGCCGCCGCCAGCGCAAAATCGTCCGGGTAGGTGACCTTGAAGTTCTGCGCCCCACCCGGCACTAGGCGCGGGTGCAGGCCCATGGCTTCCATGGCGCTGGCCTCGTCGGTCACGTTGGAACCCACCTTGTCGATGGCATCCATGAGGGGGCCGATGCGGAACATCTGCGGCGTCTGGGCCAGCCACTTGTCGCTGCGATCCACCGTGGAGGCCACACGCACGCCGCCCGGGCCGTCGATGGAGGTCTTGAGCGTGTCGGCCAGCTTGTGCGCCAGCAGGCCCCCGACACTGTCGCCAGCGCACTGGTCGATGAGGGAGTCGATCTGCTCGGACGTGACCAGGCAACGCGCGGCATCGTGCACCAGCACCCAGTCATCCGGCTGCGCGCCCCGTTCCAGCAGCGCCTTGAGGCCGCCCAGCACCGTATCGGCCCGCGTAGGGCCGCCACACTCCACCACAAAAAAGGTGGGGTGCGCATGCGTGTCCAAAAACCGGTCCCCGGGGGCCACCGCGACCAGGGTGCCCAGCAGCCGCCCTACACCGGCAAAGGCCGCGAGCGTGTGCAGCACCATCGGTTGGCCCGCCACCAGGTGGTACTGCTTGGGCAAAGGGGCTGTGGGCGGGGGCGCCGCAACGTCCACAGCCGAAAACGCAGCCACGGTCGAGGTCGATGACGCAGCATTGCCGGAGGCGGACGCGGGGGCAGCAGCGCCCGCCGCAACAGCCCGCAAGCCCATTCCGGCACAGGGCACCAGCGCCCAGAATCGCCCATGGGCAGACAAAGGGGCGAGCGGGGGTTGGAGCAAGGGAGCAATCATGAAGCGCTCATTCTAAAATCCTCCGTTGCCCTCCGATCCAGCCCGTGCGTGTTTCGCGCCCCTGGGGATGCGGTGGGGCCAGACGACACCGTCCGCATGGAACTGCCCAAACTCTCCCCCGGAAAACGTTTCACCCTGCCCCGCCCCGTGGGCAGCGCCGATTCCCTTCTACTGGCCCGTCTGGCCGAACGTGAAAAGGCAGGGGCCCGCACCACCGCCATCGTCACGGCCGACGCCACCGATGCGCAGCGGCTCATCGACGAGATGGCCTTTTTTGCGCCCGGCCTGCGCTGCGCGCTGTTCCCGGACTGGGAGACGTTGCCCTACGACACCTTCTCGCCGCACCAGGACCTGATCAGCGAGCGGCTGGCCACGCTGTGGCGCATCTCGCAGGGTGAAGCCGATGTAGTGCTGGTGCCTGCCACCACAGCGCTGTACCGCCTCGCCCCGCCCTCCTTCCTGGCGGGCTACACCTTCCACTTCAAGGTCAAGCAAAAGCTCGACGAAGCCAAGTTCAAGGCCCAGCTCACGCTGGCCGGCTACAGCCATGTATCCCAGGTGGTGAGCCCGGGCGAGTACGCCGTGCGCGGCGGGCTGATCGACCTGTTCCCCATGGGCTCGCTGGTGCCCTTCCGGGTGGACCTGTTCGACAACGAGATCGACAGCATCCGCACCTTCGACCCCGACAGCCAGCGCAGCCTGTACCCCGTGCCCGAGGTGCGCCTGCTACCCGGCCGCGAGTTCCCCATGGACGACGAGGCGCGCGCCAAGTTTCGCAGCCGCTGGCGCGAAATGCTCGAGGGCGACCCGACCAAGAGCCGCATCTACAAGGACATGGGCGCCGGCGTGGCCACGGCCGGCATCGAGTACTACCTGCCGCTGTTCTTCGATGAGACGGCCACCGTGTTCGACTACCTGGGCGGCGAAGCCACGGTGGTGCTGCACGGCGACCTGGAGCCCGCCTTCCAGCGCTTCTGGCAGGACACGAAAGACCGCTTTCGCCTGGTGCAGGGCGACCCCGAGCGCCCGACCTTGCCGCCCGAGGCGTTGTTCCTCTCGGCCGACCAGTTCTACACGCGCGCCAAGGAACATGCGCAGCTGTCCATCCGCCCCGGCGTGGAGGACGTGGATGACAACCCGCACTTCCACAAGCTCGGCGACCTATCGGTGGTGCGCGGGGCCGAGGACCCGCTGGCCCGCCTGCACGCCCACATCCGCAACACGCAGCACCGCGTGCTGCTGCTGGCCGAGAGCGCCGGCCGGCGCGAGAGCCTGCTCGACTTTTTGCGCGCCAGCGGTGTCAGCCCGCCGGCCTTCGACTCGCTGGCCGAGTTCCAGGGCACGCCCGACGAAAAGGTGGGCATCGCCACCGCCGGCCTCACCGTGGGCTTCAGCTGGATCGAGGACGGCATCGACTTCGTGACCGAGACCGAGCTCTTTGCCGCCGGCCCCACCACACGCCGGCGCAAGAAGCAGGAGCAGGTGAGCGACGTCGAGGCCTTGATCAAGGACCTGGCCGAGCTCAACGTGGGCGACCCTGTGGTACACAGCGCCCACGGCATCGGCCGCTACCGCGGCCTGGTCAACATGGACGTGGGCAACAAGAACCCCGACGGCACGCCCGCCATGCAGGAGTTTTTGCACCTGGAGTACGCCGACAAGGCCGTGCTCTACGTGCCCGTGAGCCAGCTGCAGCTCATCAGCCGCTACACCGGCGTGAGCGCCGACGAAGCGCCGCTGCACAAGCTGGGCAGCGGCCAGTGGGAAAAAGCCAAGCGCAAGGCCGCCGAGCAGGTGCGCGACAGCGCGGCCGAGCTGCTCAACATCTACGCCCGCCGCGCCGCACGCGAGGGCCATGCCTTCCGCTACAGCCCGCAGGACTACGAGACCTTTGCCAACGACTTCGGCTTTGAAGAAACGGCCGACCAGAACGCCGCCATCCACGCGGTCATCCAGGACATGATCAGCCCCCGCCCCATGGACCGCCTGGTCTGCGGCGATGTGGGCTTCGGCAAGACCGAGGTGGCGCTGCGCGCGGCCTTCGTGGCCGTCACGGGCGGCAAGCAGGTGGCCTTCCTCGCGCCCACCACGCTCTTGGCCGAGCAGCACTACCAGACGCTGGTGGACCGCTTCAGCAAATGGCCGGTGAAGGTGGCCGAGGTCTCGCGCTTTCGCTCGGGCAAGGAGATCACCGCCGCCATCAAGGGCATCGGCGACGGCACGGTGGACATCGTGGTGGGCACGCACAAGCTGCTCAGTGAATCCACCAAGTTCCACAACCTGGGCCTCTTGATCATCGACGAGGAGCACCGCTTCGGCGTGCGCCACAAGGAGCAGATGAAGGCCCTGCGCGCCGAGGTGGACGTGCTCACGCTCACGGCCACGCCCATCCCCCGCACGCTGGGCATGGCGCTCGAAGGGCTGCGCGACCTCTCGGTCATCGCCACCGCGCCGCAGCGGCGCCTGGCGATCAAGACCTTTGTGCGCAACGAGGGCACGGGCGTGATCCGCGAGGCCGTGCTGCGCGAACTCAAGCGCGGCGGCCAGGTCTACTTCCTGCACAACGAGGTGGAGACCATCGAGAACCGCCGCCAGAAGCTCGAAGAGATACTGCCCGAGGCCCGCATCGCCGTGGCCCACGGCCAGATGCCCGAGCGCGAACTGGAGCGCGTGATGCGCGACTTCGTGGCCCAGCGCTACAACATCCTCCTGTGCTCGACCATCATCGAGACCGGGATCGACGTGCCCACCGCCAACACCATCATCATGAGCCGCGCCGACAAGTTCGGCCTGGCGCAGCTGCACCAGCTGCGCGGGCGCGTGGGCCGCAGCCACCACCAGGCGTATGCCTACCTCATGGTGCCCGACGTGGAAGGACTGACCAAGCAAGCGCAGCAGCGGCTCGAAGCCATCCAGCAGATGGAAGAACTGGGCAGCGGCTTCTACCTGGCCATGCACGACCTGGAGATCCGCGGCGCGGGCGAAGTGCTGGGCGAGAACCAGAGCGGCAACATGCTGGAGGTGGGCTTTCAGCTGTACAACGAGATGCTCAACGAAGCCGTCAAGGCGCTCAAGGCCGGCAGGGAGCCGGACCTGCTCAGCCCCCTGTCCGTCACCACCGACATCAACCTGCACGCCCCTGCCTTGCTGCCCGACGACTACTGCGGCGACGTGCACCTGCGCCTGTCGTTCTACAAGAAGCTGGCCACGGCCAAGAACCCCGACCAGATCGACGGCCTGCTCGAAGAGATCGTGGACCGATTCGGCAAGCTGCCGCCGCAGGCCCAGACCCTGATTGACGTGCACCGCCTGCGCGTGCTGAGCCAGCCCTACGGAGTGGTCAAGGTGGATGCGGCCCCTGGCGTCATCAACATTACCTTCAAGCCCCAGCCGCCCATCGACCCGATGCGCATCATCGAGCTGATCCAGAAAAACAAGCACATCAAGCTGGCGGGCAACGAGAAGCTGCGCATCGAGCGCGAGCTGAAAGAACCCAAGGACCGGGCGCAGATGGTGCGGGACATCTTGCGCAGCCTGGGGCAGCCACTGGTGGTTGCTTGATTCTTAATGAAATTGGCCTCTAGCGCTTATCTGGCAATCGCTAGCAGCTATTAATAGCATAGCAAACAGAACCATGTGGCTGGAAGCCGCCCTCGTCCTCGTCGCTCTGGTTGCCGCTCTGGCGGCCCGTCCCTGGCGCATGCTGGCCAACCGCAAGCCTCTGGCACACGAGACGCAGGGCGCGCCGTCTGCGCTGTGGACGCCGCTGCTGGCCGCGCTGGTGTTTCTGCCCTGGCTGTGGGCCCTGCCCACGCTGCATGCCATGCCGCTGCAACTGCAGTGGTCCGGCGCCTGCCTGGTGGTGCTGATGCTGGGCTGGCCGCTGGCGATCCCGGTGCTGATGGGCGTGGGCATCGTGGCCTGCCTGATCTCCCCAGCGATGGCCTGGGCCGATGCGCTGGGTGCCACGGTGTGGCTGGGCGTGGTGCCCGCCACGCTGGGGCTGGGCCTGGGCGCGCTGCTGCGGCGCTATACCGGCACGAAACCGTTTGTCTATGTGCTGGGCCGTGCGTTTCTGGGCACGGTGGTCTGCGTGTTTGTGGCGGGCGTCCTGTCGCAGTGGAGCGGCCACCTGCTGCCCGGCGTGGGCGATGAGCTGTCGCTGGTGGCGCGCTGGCTGATGGCCTGGGGCGATGGGTTTGTCACCGGCATGCTCGCGGCGATTTTTGTGGCCTTCAAGCCCGAGTGGCTGGCCACATGGTCGGACCGGCTGTACTTGCCCCGGCCGGACTGAGCCTCGGCTGCTGCAGCGATGGTTGACACAGCGCAAGGGGTATCCGCCTTTGCAGCGCGATAGTGGACATCACACCAACAAGGAGTGCCCCACCATGAAGCTGCTGAACGATCTTTTCTCTACCGACTACGGGCTGATGAGCATCATTGGCATCGGGTTCATGCTGTGCATGGCCGCGTTTTTCCTGCGCATGTTCCTGGTCAAGATGAACGAACCACCTACGCCCAACCCCGCCACCGCCGGGCGCGCGGGCAACGGCAAGAGCCTGCCGCCTTCGCGCTGATCCGGCCCACACGGTCTGAGCGCCGTAGCCCGGCACGGGGAAGCCGAGGAGGCGATGCTATTGCGGGCTGTAGCCCCTAAAAATCGGCTCCCACGTTCTGCCATGGTCCACGGCCCGTTGCCGACAAACTCCAGCGCGCAGTGCATGCCGCTCTTTTCGACCCGGACACCCAAGCCAAGCTTGCCGCCAGCGGCACAAACGTCTTAGGGCAACGCTGATTAAGGTCCACCATTGAGAGGGGTCAAACGTTATCCGCAGATGAAGCAGCAGACCTTGGCAATGGCCGCAGATCAAGACAACGGATTCGAGCATTCGCGCAAACCCACCCGA
>NZ_JAMXAX010000086.1 GCF_023913775.1 Acidovorax facilis | reverse complement strand
TGGCGCCCATCTCCACAGTGCCATCGTCGGTCTGCACCAGCAGCTTGATGGCGCCGGTGCCCGAGCAGATCACTTCGAAGGATTGCGGGTTCACCAGCGGCGATGCAATCGCCACCCCCATCGACGCCACGAACCATGCCAGCACCCACAGGCGCAGCGCGGCAAAGGTTGTTCGTGGGAGGGCGGTCATGGGGCGCGATGATACTGCGGCGACACAGCGGCGCAGGGTGTTTTGCTATAAATGTTATAGCTTCACCTGCTTTCTACATCAGCGCCAGGGCCGGATTTTGCGGCAATTTGACGCAGGGCAAGCACCGTGGCTGCTGGCGCCCCCGCCGCCGCCGCGTCGGCGGCGGCGCCAGGTTCAGGCCTGGGTGTAGGCCGTCTTGACCGTGGTGTAGAACTCGGCCGCATACCGGCCTTGCTCGCGCGGGCCGTAGCTGCTGCTCTTGCGGCCGCCAAACGGCACGTGGTAGTCCACGCCCGCCGTGGGCAGGTTCACCATCACCATGCCGGCCTGCGCGTGGCGCTTGAAGTGCGTGGCGTGCTTGAGGCTGGTGGTGGCGATGCCGCTGGCCAGGCCGAAGGGCGTGTCGTTGGCCAGGGCCAGCGCTTCTTCATAGTTCTTCGCGCGCAGCACGCTCACTACGGGGCCGAAGATTTCTTCGCGGTTGATGCGCATGCCGGGCGTGGTCTCGGTGAACAGGGCCGGGCGCAGGTAGTAGCCGGGCGCGCCGTCGGCGTTCTTCTCCAGAGCTTCGCCGCCGTAGGCGAGCTTGGCGCCCTCCTGCTGGCCGATGCCGATGTATTCCAGGTCTTGCGCGAGCTGGCGGTCGTCCACCACGGGGCCGATGTCGGTGCCAGCCTTGCGGGCGTCGTCCACCTTCAAGGTCTTCATTTTCTCGACCATGGCGGCCACGAAGCGGTCGTGGATGCCTTCGGTCACGATCAAGCGACTGCTGGCGGTGCAGCGCTGGCCGGTCGAGAAGAACCCGCTGTTGATGGCGGCGCCCACAGCAACGTTCAGGTCGGCGTCGTCCAGCACCACAAACGGGTTCTTGCCGCCCATCTCCAGCTGCACCTTGGCACCGCGCGGCACGCAGGCGGCGGCCACACGCTGGCCCGTGCCGACGGAGCCGGTAAAGCTCACGCCCGCAATGCGCTCGTCTTCCAGCAGCACGGCGCCCACATCCGAGCCCCGGCCCATCACCAGGTTGAACACACCGGCAGGCAGCCCTGCGCGGTGCAGGATGTCGGCCAGCGCCCAGGCGGAGCCGGGCACCACCTCGGCGGGCTTGAACACCACGCAGTTGCCATAGGCCAGGGCCGGGGCGATCTTCCAGGCCGGAATGGCGATGGGGAAGTTCCACGGCGTGATGATGCCGATGGTGCCCAGGGGTTCGCGTGTGATCTCGATGCCCACGCCAGGGCGCACGGAGGGGATCAGCTCACCGCCGGGGCGCAGCGCCTCGCCAGCAAAGAACTTGAAGATGGCCGCGGCGCGGCCCACTTCGCCAATCGCTTCGGGCAGGGTCTTGCCTTCTTCGCGGGCCAGCAGGTCGCCCAGCTCGGCCTTGCGCGCGATGATTTCGTTGCCCACGGCGTCCAGAATGTCAAAGCGCTGTTGGGGCGTGGACAGGCTCCATGCCGGGAAGGCCGCGTGCGCTGCGGCGACGGCCTCCAGCGCCTGCTCGCGGCTCGCCACGGCGTAGTCGCCGATCACATCGCGCGTGTCAGAGGGGTTGGTGTTCTGGTAGGTGCGAACGCCGTCAGTCCAGGCGCCGCCAATCAGGTTTGCATGCATGGTGGTGGTGTGGTGGTGAAGAAGAGGGTGTTGAGAAAAAAAGGGGCGGTTGCATGCTGAGTGCGCAGATTGCGCAGCGCAAACTGGCGCTGCACCCAGGAAGGATGTCTTTCAATGTGCGCTGAGGGCTTTACGACAGACAACTCCTGGTGGTTTGAAAGGCGCCGCAGCCCCGAACGCGCGAAAGCATTGCAACATTTCGTTGTATGTCATCGTACAACATAAGAAGTCCTCTCGGGTGTCGGGTAACTACTGATGGGACAACCGGGTACCTCACCTTGGCCATGATTCCCCAGGGTTCATGAATGAGTGACTCGGCTGGGGTGATTCAGCCCGCTTCGGCCTGCGCGCGCCGCCGACGTTCGCGGCTGTTGGCCAGGTGGGTGCGCATGGCGGCCCGTGCACCATCGGGATCCTGGCCCACGATGGCGTCGTAGATGCTTTCGTGTTCGCCGTTGACACGGCGCAGGTACTGGCGCCGCTCGTCATTGGCCGAATCCATGGCGGCCAGGCGGGCGCGCGGGATGATCACGCTGCCCAGCGTGCCCATCAGTTCGGCGAAGTGACTGTTCTGCGTGGCACGTGCGATTTCCAGGTGGAACTGGAAGTCCGCCGCCACCGCGTCGCGGCCCGCATCCACGGCGGCTGCCACGGCGTCCAGCGCCTCGCGCATGGCTTTCAGGTTGCCCTCGGTGCGGCGTTGCGCGGCCAGCGCGGCGGCTTCAGTTTCTACCCCAATGCGCAGCTCCAGTACGGCAATCACGTCACGCAGGGTGCTGAACTGGTCGGGGGTGATCTTGAAGCCGGGCGCCTGCCCCAGCCCCAGCACAAAGGTGCCGATGCCGTGCCGCGTTTCAACCAGGCCAGAGGCTTGCAGCTTGGAAATCGCCTCGCGCACCACGGTGCGGCTCACGCTGAACTCGGCCATGATGGCGGCCTCGGTGGGCAGCTTGTCGCCCAGGGCCAGGCGGCCGTCGCGGATGCGGTCTCCCAGGGATTCGACAAGCTCCAGGGCCAGTGTGCGGGGCTTGCGGCGAAGCGGGGTATCGGTGGTCATTTCTTGGTGTTATCCCTATGGGGCGCCGGGGGCAGAAGCGGTACATTGCTTTTCGTTGTACGACAACTGATGACGTTCAACTGAATCTGTTGCCACTGTACCAAGAACCTCTGCCTTTGTAACCGCCATGCCTTGCCATCCGACGCCTATTCGTTTCCAACGCCTGCTATTGACCGGAGCTGCCGGAGGCCTGGGCCAGGAATTGCGTGCACGCCTGAAAGCCTACTGCGCCACCTTGCGGTTGTCTGATATCGCGAACCTGGGCGACGAAGGCGCAGGGGAGGAGCTGCGCCCCGCACGCCTTGAAGACGCGGGCGCCGTGCTCAGCTTGCTGGAGGGCGTTGATGCCGTGGTGCACCTCGGGGGCGTCTCCACCGAGCAGCCCTGGGAGCCCATCCTGCAGGCCAATATCGTGGGTGTCTACAACCTGTATGAAGCGGCGCGCAAGCAAGGCGTCAAGCGGGTGGTGTTTGCCAGCTCCAACCACGTCACCGGGTTTTATCGCCAGGACGAAGTGGTGGGCCCCAACGACCCGGCCCGGCCTGACGGCCTGTACGGCGTGTCCAAAGCCTTTGGCGAAGACCTGTCGCGCTTCTACTTTGACCGCTATGGCATTGAAACCGTGTGCCTGCGCATTGGCTCATCGTTCCCCGAGCCGCGCAACCGCCGCATGCTGGCCACCTGGATGAGCTACGACGACCTGGAGCGCCTGGTCGTTGCCAGCCTCACGGCACCGGTGGTGGGCCACAGCATCATTTATGGCATGGGCGATAACACCACCACTTGGTGGGACAACACGCTCGCGCGCCACATCGGCTACCGCCCGCAAGACAGCTCCGAGCCCTTCCGCGCCAAGGTCGAAGCCGCTGACCCGCACCCCGACCTGACCGACCCCGCCGTGATCTACCAGGGCGGTCCGTTCGTGCGCACCGGCCCTTTCGAATGAGCGCCCCAATGGAGCCTCGTATGGATCTGCTGCTGTCCGATCACCGCGACCAGGTGGGCGAAAGCCCCGTGTGGAGCCCTGCCGAGCAGGCTCTCTACTGGGTGGATATCGAAGGCCGCAAGCTGCACCGCTGGACCTATGCTGACCAGCAGGTGCAAAGTTGGGACACCGAAGAGCGGCCCGCCTGCATCGCGTTGCATGCGACGGGAGGGCTCATCGCGGGCATGGAAACTGGCGTGTTCCACCTGCAGCCACAGCCCGGCGGCCTGCTGTCTGCCACGCTGCTTGCAGGTGTGGATCACCCCCAGCCCGGCATGCGCTTCAACGACGGCCGCTGCGACCGGCAGGGGCGCTTCTGGGCGGGCACCATGGTGCGCGACATGTCGCTGGCGCAGGCTGCTGGCAGTCTGTACCGCATGGATGCGCAGCACGGCCTGTCTGCACCACAAGTGCAGGGCCTGGTCACGCAGAACGGGCTGGGCTTCAGCCCCGATGGCAAGACCATGTACCTGAGCGACAGCCACCCCAGCGTGCAGCAGATCTGGCAGTTGCCTCTGCACGACGATGGATCGGTGGGCCAACGTTCGCTGTTCGTGGACATGCGCGATCTGCCTGGCCGGCCCGACGGCGGCGCGGTGGATGCAGACGGTTGCTACTGGATCTGCGGCAACGACGCTGGCGTGGTGCATCGCTTTACCCCCGACGGCCGCCTGGACCGGTCCATCGCCGTGCCCACCAGCAAGCCCTCGATGTGCAGCTTCGGCGGCCCGGGGCTGGACGTGCTGTTCATCACCTCCATCCGCCCCGGGCAGCCACAGGGCGATGACGTGGCGCTGGGCGGCGCCATTTTTGCCACCCGCCCAGGCGTGGCGGGGTTGCCAGAAACACCTTATCGGAGCGCCTGAGGACAACAGGCCCCGGGGCTCTCCCCATTCACAACACCTTCAACCCAGGAGACAACCATGAAAATCCCCCATCTGTTTGGCCGCGTCGCATTGGCCGCCAGCATGCTGCTCGGCAGCCTGGCCGCGCAGGCCACGGAATTCCGCTCGTCTGACATCCATCCCGAGGACTACCCCACCGTGCTGGCCGTGCGCCACATGGGCGAGACGCTGTCCAAAGCCACGGGCGGCAAGCACAGCATCAAGGTCTACGCCAAGGGATCGCTCGGCATCGAGAAGGACACCATCGAGCAGACCAAACTGGGCGCCATCGCCATGACGCGCGTGAACGTCGCCCCCATGAACAACATCTGCCCCGCCACCATGGTGCCCACCATGCCCTTCCTGTTCCGCGACAAGGAACACATGCGCAAGGTGCTCGACGGCGCCATCGGCGACGAGATCCTGAAGGACTGCGAATCGCAAGGTTTCATCGGGCTGGCTTTCTATGACAGCGGCGCACGCTCCATCTACACCGTGAAGAAGCCGGTCAAGACCCTGGCCGACGTCAAGGGACTGAAGGTTCGTGTGCAGCAGAGCGACCTGTGGGTGTCCCTGCTCGAAGCCATGGGCGCCAACGCCACCCCCATGCCGTTTGGTGAGGTCTACACCGCGCTCAAGACTGGCCTGGTCGACGCCGCCGAAAACAACTACCCCAGCTACGAGAGCTCGCGCCACTTTGAAGTGGCAAAGTACTTCAACAAGACCGAGCACTCGATGGCGCCCGAGATCCTGCTGTTCAGCAAACGCGTGTGGGACACCCTGAGCGCCGATGAGCAAAAGGCCATCCGCGCCGCGGCCAAGGAATCGGTGGGCTTCATGCGCAAGATCTGGGACGAGCGTGAAGAAAAGTCCCTGGCCACGGTGAAAGCTGCGGGGGCGCAGATCGTCGAAATCGACAAGGTCGCCTTCAAGACGGCGATGAAGCCGGTGTACGACAAATTCCTGAAGGACCCCAAGCTCCAGGACATGGTCAAGCGCATCGACGCGGTGCAGTAATCCTGGCATTCCATGCCGCAGGGCCGTGTGTCCTGCGGCAGGTCCCTCTTTCCGTCTTCTGAATGTTCTCTATGTACACGCGTCTTTGCGCCTTCATTGCGCGCTCTTGTCTGCAGCTGGGAGTGGCGGGGCTGGTGCTTCTGGTCTGCGCCGTGCTCTACCAGGTCATTGGACGCTATATCTTCAATAACACACCGACCTGTGCCGAGAGTGGTGCAGTGCTCCTGGTGCTGTACGTCACCATGCTGGGCATGGCCGTAGGTGTGCGCGATGCGGGGCACATCGGCCTCGAATCGTTCCTGGTGCTCGCGCCCGACTGGCTGCGCCACAAGCTGGAAATCGTGATCCACGTATTGGTGCTGATCTTCGGCGTGGTCATGGCATGGAACTGCGGCGTGCTCGCCGAGTCCGTGGCGCCCTACAAGATTCCCACGCTCGGTATCTCCGAAGCGTTCAAGTACGTTCCCCCCGCGCTCGCCGGCGTGCTGGTGGCGATGTTCTCCCTGGAGCACATCATCGCCCTGGTCCGCGGCACAGAGGTCGAGCCCGCCTGGCATTGAGATGAACGACACCCCCCTGAGCGCCTGCGGCGCTTCCCCCCGCTCCCGCATGGCTGCGCCATGCGGGCAGAGGGACGCAGCCCTCGCTGCGGGGCGGCCCTTGCTCGGCTGCCCTGGCAGGGGTCACGCCCGCTTCATGCGCCGTGCGGAGATGACCGAAGCGGTCCCTGCATGCGTCCCTCCGCACCCTAATGTTCCAGTAAAGATTCCACCATCATGGCGTTGACCATTCTGTGCGTGACCTTCACGCTCCTGCTGCTGCTGGGCGTGCCCGTGGCGTTTTCCATCGGCCTGTCGTCGCTGGCCACCATCCTGTATGAAGGCCTGCCGCTGGCCGTGGGCTTCCAGCAGATGATTTCGGGCATGAACCCGTTCTCGTTCCTGGCGATTCCGTTCTTCATCTTCGCGGGCGAAATCATGATGTACGGCGGCATTGCCGACCGCATCGTGGTGTTTGCCAAGAGCGTGGCCGGCCATGTGCGCGGCGGGCTGGGCATGAGCAACGTGCTTGCCTGCACGCTGTTCGGCGGCGTCTCGGGCTCGCCCGTGGCCGACGTGTCTGCCATGGGCGCCGTGCTCATCCCGCAGATGAAGAAAGAGGGCTACCACGCCGACTACGCGGTGAACGTGACCACGCACGCCTCGCTGGTGGGCGCGCTCATGCCCACGTCGCACAACCTGATCATCTTCACGCTGGCCGCTGGCGGCAAGGTGAGCATTGCGGCGCTGATCCTGGCCGGCATCGTGCCTGCGTTGCTGCTGACCGTCTGCAACCTGCTGGCTGCCTACCTCGTGGCCGTCAAGCGCGGCTACCCTGCGGGCACGTTCCCCGGCTGGGAGATCGTGTGGATCTCGTTCCGGGCATCGGTTCCCGGGCTGGCGGTGGTGGTCATCATCATTGCTGGCATCTTGTCGGGGGCGTTCACGGCCACGGAGTCCGCCTCGGTGGCGGTGATCTGGGCGCTGTTGCTGTCGGTGTTCGTCTACAAGAAACTCACACGCGAGCAGTTTCTCAAGGCCGCCTCCAAGGCGGTCAAGACCACGGGCACCGTGCTGCTGCTGATCGGCATCTCGTCGATGTTCGGCTACCTCATCGGCCTGTACGGCGTGGCCGAACTCACGGGCGACGCCCTCAAGTCCATGAGCACCTCTCCCTGGGTGATCTTTCTGTGCGTGAACATCATCCTGTTCATCCTGGGTACGTTCCTGGACATGGCGGCCACCATCCTGATCTGTACGCCGATCTTTCTGCCCATCTGCCAGCAGTTCGGCATGAGCACGGAGCAGTTCGGCATCGTGATTTTGATCAACTGCGCGCTCGGGCTGAACACACCGCCGGTGGGCACCACGCAGTTCATTGGGTGCACCATCGGGGGTATCAGCGTGGGTGAAGTGATGAAGACCATCTGGCCGTTCTACAGCGCGCTCATCGTCGCGCTGATGCTCGTGACCTATGTGCCCCAGTTCTCGATGTGGCTGCCGGACCTGGTGCTGAAATCGGGCGGATGAGTGCGCGCCGCCAGCCCCACGCTGGCGGTGCAGAACCCAGAAGTGGAATTGAAGTGAACGACCTGAACCGACCCGCCCTCACCATCCGCATGCACCCGGATGACAACGTCGCCATCGTCGCCAACGACGGAGGCCTTCCTGCCGGCACGGTGCTGCCGCCCGGCGTGCCAGGCGCAGGCATCACATTGCGTGACAAGGTGCCGCAGGGCCACAAGGTGGCGCTGCAGGACATGGCCGAGGGAGATGTGGTGCGCCGCTACAACGTGCCCATCGGCTATGCGCTCAAGGCCATCCCGGCGGGAAGCTGGGTGCACGAGCGCCTGCTGCAGATGCCCTCGGCCCGCGCGCTCGAGGGCCTGCCCATGGCCACGGTGAAGCCGCCGGTGCCGGAGCCTTTGACCGGCTACACCTTCGAGGGCTACCGCAACGCCGACGGCTCGGTGGGCACGCGCAACATCCTGGCCATCACCACCACCGTGCAGTGCGTGGCGGGTGTGGTGGCCCTGGCGGTGCGCCGCATCAAGGACGAGCTGCTGCCTTCGTTTCCGCACGTCGACGACGTGATCGGCCTGGAGCACACCTACGGCTGCGGCGTGGCCATTGATGCGCCCGACGCCATCATCCCCATCCGCACCCTGCGCAACATCAGCCTCAACCCCAACTTTGGGGGCGAGGTCATGGTGGTGAGTCTCGGTTGCGAAAAGCTGCAGCCCGACCGCCTGCTGCCCCCGGGCAGCTTCCCCATCACCGACGAGCGCGACGCAGCCCTTGGCCCGGAGACGGTGTGCCTGCAGGCCGACGAGCATGTGGGCTTCATGTCCATGCTCGACCACATCGTGCAAAGCGCGCGCCCGCACCTCGAACGCCTCAACGCCCGCCGCCGCGAGACCATCCCGGCCAGCGAGCTGGTGCTGGGTGTGCAGTGCGGCGGCAGCGATGCGTTCTCGGGCGTCACCGCAAACCCGGCCGTGGGCTTTTGCGCAGACTTGCTGGTGCGCGCGGGTGCCACGGTGATGTTTAGCGAGAACACCGAGGTGCGCGACGCCGTGGAGCAGCTCACCAGCCGCGCCGCCACGCCTGAAGTCGCGCAAGCCATCGTGCGAGAACTCAGCTGGTACGACCAGTATCTTGACCGAGGCCGCGTGGACCGAGCCGCCAACACCACGCCGGGCAACAAGGCGGGCGGACTGTCGAACATCGCTGAAAAAGCCATGGGCTCCATCATCAAGAGCGGCACCGCGCCCATTGCGCACGTTCTGGCTCCGGGCGAAAAACTGCGCCGCGACCAGCGCGGCCTGGTGTACGCCGCCACGCCCGCCAGCGACTTCATCTGCGGCACGCTGCAGCTGGCTGCGGGCATGAACCTGCATGTGTTCACCACCGGCCGGGGCACGCCCTATGGCCTGGCCGAATGCCCGGTGGTCAAGGTGGCCACGCGTAGCGACCTGGCGCGCCGCTGGCACGACCTGATGGACATCAACGCCGGCAAGATCGCCGACGGCGAGGCCACCATCGAAGACCTGGGCTGGGAGATGTTCCACCTGCTGCTTGACGTGGCCAGCGGCCGCAAGAAGACCTGGGCCGAGCAGTGGAAGCTGCACAACGCGCTGGTGCTGTTCAACCCCGCACCGGTGACTTGAAGTGACACCCCCTGAGTCGCTTCGCGCCTTCCCCCTCTCTCTACGCGCTGCGCGCTACGGGAGGGGGACGCAGCCAGCGCACACAAGCAAAGCGCCGCATCCGCGGTGGGGCGGCCCTTGCGCGGCTGCCCTCGCCTGGGCCGCGCCCTTCGCATGCGTTGGTGGTGGCGCGTAGCGCAACGGATCACTGAAACGGTGGCCTTGCAGGCTGCGTCCTGGGGCTGCAAGCCTCCCCCTCACAGCCCGTCTTTGCACGGGCTGTTTCACTAGAGAGACCAAGAACTCACATGGGACATCCCCGTTTTTCCGATCCCAGGGTCGTCATCGCGCTGGCGCTGCTGTGTTGCCTGCTCTGGGGCAGCTCCTACCCCGCTATCAAGACCGGCTACGCCTGGTTCGGCATCGCCCGCAATGACATTCCCACGCAGCTGGTGTTTGCAGGCTGGCGCTTTCTGGGCGCGGGGCTGATCCTGCTGGCCTGGGCCGTGGCCACGCGCAAGGCCATCTGGGGGCTGGGCTTTGTGGCCGGGAGGCAACTGGTGGTGCTGGGCCTGGCGCAGACCACGCTGCAGTACGTGTTCTTCTACGTGGGCCTCGCGCACACCACGGGGGTCAAGGGCTCCATCATGAATGCCACCGGCACATTCTTCAGCGTGCTGCTTGCGCACTGGGTCTATCACAACGACCGCCTGAGCCATGCCAAGCTGTGGGGCTGCGTGGTGGGGTTTGCGGGGGTGATGGTGGTGAACCTGGGGCGCGGCACGCTGGACATGGACTTCACGCTGCTGGGCGAAGGTTTTGTGGTGATTGCCGCCTTCGTGCTGGCCGCTGCCAGCATCTACGGCAAACAGGTGTCGCAGCGCATGGACTCGGTGGTGATGACGGGCTGGCAACTGGGGCTTGGCGGCGTGGCGTTGCTGGCCATTGGCTGGGGCCTGGGCGGCTCGCTCACGGGCTTTACCTGGGGCACCACCGTGCTGCTGGTGTACCTGGCGCTGCTGTCGTCGGCCGCGTTTTCGCTGTGGAGCATTCTGCTTAAGCACAACCGCGTGAGCCAGGTCACGGTGTTCAACTTCACGGTGCCGATCTTCGGCGCGGCGCTGTCGGCGATCTTCCTGGGCGAGGCGCTGCTGGAGTGGAAGAACCTGCTGGCCCTGGTGCTGGTGTGCGGGGGCATCTGGCTGGTCACGCGCGATGCTCCCGCCGCATCCGCCACCAAATAGACTCGCAGCCATGGCCTATTCCCTTTCACGCAAAGCGTTTCAGCAAGAGCTTCACGGCCAGCCGACTGACCTCTTCACCCTGCGCGGTGCTGGTGGCCTGCAGGTGGCCGTCAGCAACTACGGCGCACGGCTGGTACAGGTGGCGGTGCCCGACGGGCAGGGCGGCCTCGTTGATGTGGCGCTGGGCTACGACAGCCTGCAGGGCTACCTGGACGGGCAACTCTCCATGGGCGCCCTCATAGGCCGCTGGGCCGGGCGGTTGCGCAGTGGTTTGTTGACTCTGCCCGATGGCGCACAGCGGCAACTGCCCACCAACAGCGGCCCCCACCACCACCATGGCGGGCCCAAGGGCAGCCGCTTTCAGGTGTTTGCGGTGGATGACGTGCAGGCCGATGCGCTCACCCTGAGCCACACCTTTCGCACCGAGGACGACGGCGTGCCGGGCACGCTCCGCCTGCAGCTACACCTGCACCTCACCGCCGACAACGCGCTGCACATGGCGTGGACGGGCGAGGCGCTGGACGCCCCCACGCTGCTCAACATCACCGGGCATGCGTTCTTCAACCTGGCGGGCGCTGGCAGCACCCACGGCCACACCCTGCAAGTGCCCGCCAGCCGCTATGTACCGCTGGCGGCTGATGTGTGTCCTAGCGGGTTGGTGCAGCCTGTAGATGCCACGCCTTTCGACCTTCGCGAAGCCCGCAGCGTGGGTGCCGCCGTGGCGGAGCCCTGCGAACAGCTGTCGCTGGCGGGTGGGCTGGACCACTACCTGGTGCTGGATGAACATGTGTGGGACGAAGAGGGCGCGGTGCGGACGCCACCGGTGTCACCCATCACGCCGTCGCAGGGCCTGCGTCTTGCGGCGCTGCTGAGCGAGCCCCTCACTGGTCGCACCATGGAGGTATGGAGTACCGCGCCCGGGGTGCAGGTTTACGCAGGCCACGGCCTCAAGGCTGATCCGGTGCGCGACCTGGGGCGGGGCGCAGAGCAGGGCGTCTGGCTATGGCAGCCGGGCGACGGCATCTGCCTGGAGCCTATGGAGTATCCCGATGCGCCCAACCAGCCCGGGTTTCCCGTGCGTTGGCTGGCGCCGGGCGACGTGGTGCAGGGGGCCATCGTGTACCGCTTCACCGGGTGAGGCTGGGCGGGACTTGGTGAGGGTTGCGATGACACTGTTCATGTGATTTTTGAATGGTTTTTGCCTCTGGCGCTTATCCAGTAAGCGCTAGTAGCTATTCAATTGATAGCTGTTGATTCGGTCTCAATCCACTGGAAACCGTTGACTGCGCGTAGTCGAAGCGCCGCGCGAAACCTTCATGCGGCGGCAGGTGCGCCATGGGCCTCGCTCTGCAGATGCGCCTGCGCCACGGCGGCCAGCCAGTCCATCACCACCCGCACGCGCTGGGGCAGGTGGCGCCGGTGGGGGTAGATCAGCGTCACCGGCATGGGCGGGGCAGGGTGGTGCGGTAGCACCTCCACCAGCAGTCTCCGGTCGATCAGCTCGCGCACGCCCAGCAAAGGCGCCTGGATCAGGCCCAGCCCTGCTGCGCAGGCGCCCAGGTAGGCCTCGGCGCTGTTGACGGTGACACGCCCAGCCATGGGGTGAAACTGCGGGCTGCCGTCGTCGCCCGTCGTTTCAAATCCGGCGGACTTGGTGCCCAGCGTGCTCACGTAGTGCACCAGGTCATGCTGCGCCAGGTCGGCCAGTGATTGGGGTGTGCCCTTGCGCGCCAGGTAGCCCGGGCTGGCGCAGCTGGCCACGCGCACCAGGCCCAGAGGGCGGGCCACCAGCCCGGGTTCTGCCACCGGGCCCACGCGGATCACGCAGTCAAAACCCTCGCGCACCAGGTCCACGCGGCGGTCGGTGCTGCTCAGCTCCACCTCCAGCAGCGGGTGGCGGGCCAGCAGATCGGGCAGCGCAGGCAGCACCAGCTGGCGGGCAATGCCGGTGGACATGTCAATGCGCACGCGCCCGCGCAGCGCAGTGCCGTCGGGCTGCTGGAACATGGCCTGCAGTTCGTCCACATCGTCCAGCAAGTCCTTGCAGCGCTCGTAAAAGGCCTGCCCGTCTTGCGTCAGCTGCACGCGCCGCGTGGTGCGGTGCAGCAGGCGCGTGCCCAGGTGGGCCTCCAGCTGCTGCACGGCCAGAGAGGCGCTGGCCTTGGGCAGGCCCAGCACCTGCGCAGCCTGGGTAAAGCTGCTCAGCTCGGCCACACGGGCAAAGATCTGCATGCGGTCTAAAGGGTTCATTGTTATTAATGGATGGACAATGAATCATATTTTGCATGGTTTATCTTTGATTGGCACTCCAATAAAGTTCATCTCCAGCCCCGGTCACGCGGTGTGACCGGGCTTCAGACACTGCAAAGGACCCTGCCATGACAAGCGCTTCATCCCTTTCTCCAGCCCCCACCCCCGTCGTTTTGATCACCGGCGGCAGCCGCGGCCTGGGCCGCAGCGCAGCGCTGGCCGCTGCACACAGCGGCATCGACGTGGTGCTGACCTACCGCCAGCAGGCCGCCGAAGCCCAGGCAGTGGTGGCAGACATCGAAAAGCTGGGCCGCCGTGCTGTGGCTTTGCCACTGGATGTGGGCGATGTGGCCAGCTTCGAAGCCTTCGCTGCGCAGCTGCAGCAAACCCTGCGCAGCCACTGGCAGCGCGAGCGGTTTGACTTTCTGGTCAACAACGCGGGCATGGGCGTGCATGCGCCCATCACCGAAACCACCGAAGCGCAGTTCGATGCGCTGGTCAACGTGCACCTCAAGGGCGTGTTTTTCCTCACGCAGCGCCTGCTGCCGCTGATGAACGATGGCGGCCGCATCCTGAACCTGTCGTCGGGCCTGGCCCGCTTCGCCTTGCCCGGCTACGCCGCCTACGCGGCCATGAAGGGCGCCATCGAGGTGCTGAGCCGCTACCTGGCCAAAGAACTGGGCCCGCGTGGCATCACCGTGAACGTGGTGGCCCCGGGCGCCATCGAGACTGACTTTGGCGGCGGCGCGGTGCGCGACAACGCGCAGCTCAACGCCTTTGTGGCCGCGCAGACGGCTCTGGGCCGCGTGGGTGTGCCGGACGACATCGGCCCGCTGGTCGCTTCGCTACTGCAACCGGCCACACGCTGGGTGAATGCGCAGCGCATCGAGGCGTCGGGCGGCATGTTCCTGTGAAGCAGAGAACACCCCCCTGAGTCGCTTCGCGCCTTCCCCCCGCTCTCGCATCGCTCCGCGATGCGGGCAGGGGGACGCCACCCGTGCGGCGGGGCGGCCCTTGCACGGTGGCACTGGCGTGGGGCCGTGCGATATCAAAGACTGAGGTAGTTGCCGGGCCGTAGAAAACCAGGATGCGGCACCGATACCCGCGGGTTCATGGCTTACCGACTCCGCCTAAGTTTCGTCTAAGTGTCCGTGCCCACACTGCCTTCCATCGCAACCCTGATTGAAAAGGCAGACACCATGAACAACACGCTTGCATCCACTCCCCGCCGCCTGATCCTGGCCCTGGTGGCCGCGGGCGCTGTGGGCGCCACCGGCGCCGGCCTCATCAGTGGGCACCAGGCCCGCGCGGTCACACCCTCCACGCCCATCGTGGCGCAGACGGCCATGGCCCCGGGCGGTACGCTGCCGAGCTTTGCCCAGATCACCGCGCAGAACGGCCCGGCCGTGGTCAACATTAGCGTCACGGGCAGCACCAAGACGGCGATGGCCAACGATGACGACGATGACGAGCAACCCGCTGCCCGCCAGGGCCGTGGCCCGCAGATCGACCCAAACGATCCGTTTTACGAATTCTTTCGCCAGTTCGGTTTCCCCGGCGCGGGCCCGCAAGGCCAGCCCAACGTACCCACCCATGGCCAGGGCTCGGGCTTCATCGTCAGCCCTGATGGCCTGGTGCTGACCAATGCCCACGTGGTCAAGGGCGCGAGCGAAGTGGTCGTCAAGCTCACTGACCGGCGCGAGTTCCGCGCCAAGGTGCTGGGCGCCGACCCCAAGACCGACGTGGCCGTGCTCAAGATCGACGCCAAGGATCTGCCCACCGTGCGCCTGGGCAGCACGCGCGACCTGCAGGTGGGCGAATGGGTGCTGGCCATCGGCTCGCCCTTTGGCTTTGAAAACAGCGTGACGGCGGGCGTGGTCAGCGCCAAGGGCCGCTCGCTGCCCGACGACAGCCTGGTGCCTTTCATCCAGACCGACGTGGCGGTGAACCCCGGCAACTCTGGCGGGCCGCTGTTCAACGCGCGCGGCGAGGTGGTGGGCATCAACTCGCAGATCTACAGCCGCTCGGGCGGCTACCAGGGCGTGTCGTTCTCCATCCCCATCGAGCTGGCCGCCAAGATCAAGGACCAGATTGTGGCCACCGGCAAGGTGCGCCACGCCCAGCTGGGCGTGGCCGTGCAGGAGGTGAACCAGGCGTTTGCTGAATCCTTCCAGCTGGACAAGCCCGAGGGCGCCTTGGTCGCCAGCGTCAGCAAGGGCAGCCCGGCCGAGAAAGCAGGCCTGCAGGCGGGCGACGTGATTCGCCAGGTGAACGGCCAGCCCATCGTGGCCTCGGGCGACCTGCCCGCCTGGGTGGGCCAGGCGCAGCCGGGGCAGCAGGCCAAGCTGTCGGTGTGGCGCCAGGGCAAGCCCTTGGAGCTGACCGCCACGCTGGGCGACGCCAGCGACAAGGCGACCAAGCAGGCGCGCAACGACGATGCCGTGGGCAAGGGCCAGCTGGGCCTGTCGCTGCGCCCGCTGGACCCCGAGGAGCGCCGCGAGGTAGGCGTGGCCGAGGGCCTGGTGATCGAACAGGCGCGCGGCCCCGCTGCGGCGGCCGGTGTGCAGCCGGGGGATGTGCTGTTGGCCATCAACGGCGCGCCCGCCAAGAACATCGAGCAGGTGCGCGCGGCAATGGCCAAGGCCACCACGGGCAAGTCGGTGGCGTTGCTGATCGAGCGCGATGGCAACAAGATCTTTGTGCCGGTGCGTTTGGGCTAAGCGGTCCCAAAGGCTCTCCTGGCGTCGTTGTTCCGTCTTGCCGTACTTTCGGTACTGTCTGCGACGAAACGCGTAGGAGGCTGTCGGACTTGGAAATCGTCGGCTGCAAATTGGCCGCAGCGGTCCATTTTCCACCGTCTTTTTGCCCCATAGCTCGGCTATGGGGCTGCAAATCCGGCAAAAACTGTCCTCGCTGGGGCCAATTTTCGCTTCGACGCTCCAAGTCCGACAGCCTCCTAGCCAGAACCGCTGCGCTGAGCTTTGTGGTCCGCTGTGATGCGATGCCTGCACGGGCCACTTCGGTGGCCCGATTGATTTCATTGGCTATGCTTGCCCACCATGCGCCTCTTGCTAGTTGAAGACGACCCCATGATCGGCGAAGCCGTGCAAGACCTGCTGCGCGCCGAGCACTACGCCGTGGACTGGGCGCGTGACGGCGACGCCGCCGACACGGCATTGCGCACCCAGCCCTATGACCTGGTGCTGCTGGACCTGGGTCTTCCCAAGCGCGACGGCCTGGCCGTGCTGCGCGACCTGCGGGCGCGCAAGAACCGCACCCCGGTGCTGGTGGCCACCGCACGTGATGCCGTGGCCCAGCGCATCGAGGGGCTCGACGCGGGGGCGGACGACTACGTGCTCAAGCCTTACGACCTTGATGAACTGCTCGCCCGCATTCGCGCCCTGCTGCGCCGCGCTGCAGGGCGGGCCGAGCCGGTGTATGAGCACAAGGGCGTGTGCATCAACCCCGCCACGCGCGAGGCCACGGTGAATGGAGTTCCTGTTGTGCTGTCTGCGCGCGAATGGGCGGTGCTGGAGCCGCTGATCGCACGGCCCGGCATGGTGCTGTCGCGCCAGCAGCTGGAAGACAAGCTCTACGGCTGGGGCGACGAGGTGAGCAGCAACGCGGTGGAGGTCTATATCCACGGCCTGCGCAAGAAGCTGGGGCCCGAGCTGGTGCTGAACGTGCGCGGGGTGGGCTACCTCGTGCCGAAGGCATGACCCCCCTGAGCGGCTTCGCCGCTTCCCCCCAAGGGGACGACAGCCTTTGCTGCGGGGCGGCCCTTGCTGGCTGCCCCCGCGCAATCTCCCGCCCTGAGCATGCGGCGGGGATGGATGGATAGAGATGAAGAACGTGCCAACTACCTCCTGGCGCAGCGCGCTGCAGTCCATGCTCCCGCGCTCTCTGCGCATGCGTCTGCTGGTGTTCCTGCTGGCCGCCATCGTGCTGGCCGGCGCAGTGCAGGGCGCACTGGCCTACCGGGGTGCGCTGGACGAGGCCGATGCGCTGTTCGACTACCACATGCAGCAAACCGCACTGGCCTTGCGCTCGGGCCTGCCGGTGGATGCGCAAGGGCTGGGCCCGGGCCTGGATCCCGAGGACGAAAACCACGAATTCATCGTGCAGGTGTGGACCAACGAAGGCCTGCGCATTTTTGAATCCGCCGTGGGCGCGGCCCTGCCGCAGATCGCCGTGCTGGGCTTTGCCAACGTGCAGGCGCGCGGCGGTACCTACCGGGTGTTCTCGATGCAAACGCGTTCGCAGGTGATCCAGGTGGCGCAGAACATGGCCGCGCGGCGCGACATGGCCCGCAGCCTGGCGTTGCGCACGCTGGCGCCGCTGGCCATCATGGCTCCGCTGCTGGTGCTGGCCGTGTGGTGGGGTGTGAGCCGGTCGCTGGCCCCGGTGGAGCGCGTGCGCCGCCAGTTGGCGCAGCGCCAGGCGGATGACCTCTCGCCCGTGAGCGATGCGCAACTGCCCGACGAAGTGCAGCCGCTGGTCAGTGAACTCAACCTGCTGTTCGAGCGCGTGCAGCGCGCCTTTGACGCGCAGGAGCATTTTGTGGCCGATGCCGCGCACGAACTGCGCTCGCCCCTGGCCGCGCTGCGCCTGCAGCTGCAGGGCCTGCAGCGCGCGGGCGATGATGCCGCGCGTGCCGTCGCCATCGAACGCCTGTCGGCCGGCATCGACCGCGCCACGCGCCTGGTGGAGCAATTGCTCACCCTGGCCCGGCAAGAGGCCAGCACCGCCACCAACGAACCCGTGGACCTGCACGCCGTGGCGCAGCTGGCCCTGGCCGACGTGGCCCCAGCCGCGCAGGCGCGCAGCATGGATGTAGGCCTGCTTCACTCCGACGCCGCCAACGTGCCCGTGACCGTGCGTGGTGATGCCGAAGCCCTGCGCATGCTGGCGCGCAATCTGCTGGATAACGCCATCAAGTACACCCCGCCCGGCGGCCGGGTGGACCTGCAGGTGCGCCGCGAGGGTGATGCTGCCGTGCTCACGGTGGAAGACAGCGGCCCCGGCATCGCCCCCGAGCACCGCGAGCGCGTGATGCAGCGTTTTGTGCGCGAAACCTCGGAAGGCGCCCCGGGCAGTGGCCTGGGCCTGGCCATCGTGCAGGCCATTGCGCAGGGCCATGGCGCCACCGTGCAACTCAGCGCTTCGCCGCGTCTGGGGGGGCTGCTGGTGACGGTGCGGTTTGGCTGAGGTCTGCTGGTGGAAGGCCCGTTGGGCGCAGGTGGTGTTTGTTGATGGTGCTTCTATTTTGATAGCTATCGGCGCTTGATGAATAAGCGCCAGGGGCCAAAAAAGCTCAAAATATGCAGGCTGCAGGTGCCTGCAGATACCGTCGCCTCTGCGCCAGGCCCGGTAGGCGTGTCGCCGCACAATGCGCAGGCGCCGCATCCATCGTGGTGCACTGTCTTCCGTTGATCCAGAAAGCATCCGCATGCACTTCATCGTTCTCGGCGCAGGCGCCATTGGTTGTTATGTGGGTGGGCGCCTGGCCGCGCACGGCCAGCCGGTCTGCCTGGTGGGCCGTCCGCATGCGCTGGAGCCCATCGCGTTGCACGGCCTCAAAGTCACGGACCTGGATGGCTTTGACCGCACCGTGCCCGTGTCTGCGCTGCAACTGGCACACACACTGGCCGACGCGGCGCCGGGCCCGGACAGCGTCATCCTGCTGTGCGTCAAAAGCGGCGCCACCGAATCCGCTGCGCGCGAACTGGCCGACGCCTGTGCGCCGGGAACGCCCGTCATCTCGCTGCAAAACGGCGTTGACAACGTGGCCCGCGTCACAGCCCGGGCGCCAGGCCTGAGTGTTCTGGCGGGCATGGTGCCTTACAACGTGGTGCTGCGCGGCGCCCAGGTGCACCGTGCCACCGCGGGCCATTTGCAACTGCAGCGTGATGCCGTCACCGAACGCATCGCGCCGGTCTTCAACGCTGCAGGCCTGGCCACCGTATTGCCCGCCGACATCCGTGCGGTGCAGTGGGGCAAGCTGTTGCTTAACCTCAACAACCCGGTCAATGCGCTGTCCGACCTGCCTCTGCGGCAAGAGCTGCTCGACCGCGACTGCCGCCGCGTCTTTGCTGCCCTGCAAACCGAGGCGCTGCGTGTGATGGCGCGCGCAGGCATCGCACCCGCCCAGGTCACCGCCGTGTCGCCCACGCTGCTGCCCCATGTGCTGCGCCTGCCCAACTGGCTCTTCACCCGGCTGGCAAAACGCATGCTGCAGATCGACGCCAATGCGCGCTCATCGATGTGGGACGACCTGGAAGCCGGGCGCGTGACCGAGATTGATGCACTCAGCGGTGCTGTGGTGAGGCTGGCGGCTCAGCAGGGCATGGAGGCGCCGCTGAATGCGCGCATGTGCGAGCTGCTGGGCGGCCCGCGCCAGCGCCTCACGGGCGCGCAGTTGCGCAGGGCGTTGGGGCTGTAGTCAGGCAGTTGGAAGCGCGTGGTCCAGCGGCACACGCAGCCCGGTCTTCAGGCTGGCCAGTGCGACCGACGTTCTGAACCGCTTGATGTTGTCATCCCCCTCAAACAGCCGCTGCGTCAGCCCCTCGTAGTCTTCCATCGACGCCACGTTCACCACCAGCAGGTAGTCCGCCTCGCCCGTCACGCTGTAGCACTGCTGCACCGCGTCTTCGCTGGCAATGCGCGCGCGCAGCGGGGCGGTGCGGTCGGGGCGCTCGTTTTCGAGGTGCACCTCCAGCACGATGGTCAGCGGTTTGCCCACTTTCACCGGGTCCAGCACCGCCACGTTGGCGCGGATCACGCCGCTGTCTTTCAGCCGCTGGATGCGTCGCTGCACAGCGGGTGCCGACAGGTTGACCGCCTGCGCAATCACGCGCTGGGGTGTGGTGTTGTCTGTCTGCAGGATGTCCAGGATGGCGATATCAAAGCGGTCGAGTGCTGGGGTGGCGGGCATGGGGCGCCTCGTGGTGGTGAGCGAAAGTTGCACGCGGGCCCTGAAAATCGAGCAAAAAGCACGCATGGGTCACACTATATTTTCAACCCATGAGCGCTTCCCTTCTGCACCGTTTTTTCCCCTTTCTGGCCGTTCTGGGCTCCGTCACCGCGTTGGGCATTGGTACCTCCTGGGCCAAGCACTGGCTGTTTCCGGTGGTGGGCGCGCAGGGCACCACTGCCGTGCGCGTGGGCTTTTCGGCGTTGCTGGTGCTGTTGCTGTGGCGGCCGTGGCGCTGGCATCTGTCGCGGGCCGATGCGCGTGCCGTCATGTTGTACGGCGCGGCGCTGGGGGGCATGAACCTAATGTTCTACATGTCGCTGCGTACCCTGCCATTTGGGCTGGCGGTGGCCATCGAGTTCTCAGGGCCGCTGGCGGTGGCGATCTGGTCTTCGCGGCGCGCCGTGGATTTTGTGTGGGTGGCGCTGGCCATGGCCGGGTTGGGCATGCTGCTGCCGCTGGGTTTGAACGGCAGCACGCTGGACCCGGTGGGAGTTTTGTATGCCCTGGGCGCGGCGGTGTTCTGGGCGCTGTACATCGTGTTCGGCAAGCGCGCCGGGCACCTGCACGCCGGGCACACGGTGTCGCTGGGCCTCCTGGTGGCGGCGCTGGTGGTGGTGCCGGTGGGCGTGGTACGTGCGGGCGCTGCGCTGCTGTCGCCCACCGTGCTGCTCATCGGCTTGGCGGTGGCGGCGGTGTCCAGCGCCATTCCGATCTCGCTCGAAATGATGGCCTTGAAGCGCCTGCCCAAGGAGGCCTTCGGCATCATGATCAGCATGGAGCCTGCGGTGGCTGCCGTGCTGGCCTTGCTGCTGCTGAGCGAGCACCTGAGCGCCATCCAGTGGCTGGCCATTGGCTGCATCGTGGCGGCGTCCATGGGCAGTGCGATGACTGCTGGTCAGCCCTCTGGCGCCGACCGCGCAGCGCCTCAGGCGGCCTGAGGGCGACCGGCGCCATCGCGCACCGCCTGGGCATATCCAGACCTCCGGGATGGCCGTCCCGCTGACACCCGCCCGTCGGCAAAGGATGACACGCACAGAGCGCGCTCCGTGGCCAGAATGGGTCTATCTCACAGGAGCCGCCCATGATGCGCACTTCGCCGTTGCCACATTCCAAGGTCGCTGAGGCTGAACGCAAGGTCAGCGCGATCCTGGCCGACCTGGAAGAAGCGACACATTCAGAGGTCAAAGACATCGCTTTGGAAGACGTGGTGGAAACCGACGCCGCTAGCGGCCAGCCTGCCGTGCACCAGAGCGTCGACATCACCGTACAGCCGCGCGCGCAGCGCAAGTGGCTCACCAAATAACGCAATAGCCCGACGCCCTTGGCTGGGCTGCCAGCCGGTCAACCGGCGGTAGGTCGGCCGCCTTGGCGCAGCTGCAACACCCGTGCAATGAGGTTGGCATACCCTTCGTCTGCCTGCGCCAGCAGCGGTAAACCTGTCTCGCGCACGGCATGGTCCACCGCGTCGGTCCATGCGGGCGTACCGGGCGCCGCCTGTGCGCTGGCCATGGCACCCAGCACCAGTTCTTGCCCCCAGAAGTACACCTGGTCAGCGTGCACGTTGGCCTGCATGCGCTGCACCTCCGCCAAGGTTTGTGGCTCCGCCAGGTACAGCCAGATGTCTGCATACAGGAAGTCAACGGGCGTGCCCTGGGGGTGCCACTGCAGCGCGTCGGCCTGCACCAGCTCTACCTTGCGCGCTGCGGACTCCGGCAGCCCCTCCAGCACGCGGCAACGGCCAAACAGCTCCAGCACATCCCCATCCCGCTCCACCACGGTCACGCGCTCCACCGTGGGTTGTAGCGCGATGTTGGCCGCCACCCAGCCCATGCCCAGGCCCATCACGACCGTGTGGCCCCGCGCATGGCGGCAGGCCAGTTCCTGGCTTTCCACTTCCATCGGCGACAACGACATCCAGGTTTCCCACCCGCCCGCAGCGCTCTGGCGCATCAGCACCGTCGAGCCCGAGGTGACACACGGGCCGCTGTGGTAACCACGGTCCAGCCCCACCCCAGTGCGCTTCATCTGCCAAGGCCCCACGGCCCCATCGGGGTATTGCGGCATGTGCCAGTGCGGGGAAAAAACGGGAATCCCCAGCGCCTGCGCCAGTGCGCTGGCGGAGGGCTGTGGGGCAAAGGGAAGGATGGAGGGGGAAGGGGATGCCGACATGGGGTGATCTTAGGTGGGGAACTAGCGTATTGACTTGAGAAAGTGCGCATCTGCCGGGGGCACCGGGCATTGTCCGACAGCCTCACGGTCTGCAGGATGGCGCACACGGCGCTGAGTGGACCCTAAAAGAGAGGGAGATGAAACCGTTTTGTTTTGTCACCCCCTTCCAGGAGACGCACATGCATCCATCCACACTCCCTCATCCGGCCACCCCACCGGTGGATGAAGACCTGGCCGACCAAGCCCGCCCTGGCTACGGCATCCCGTCGCAAGACCCACGACCTGGCGCCCAGACCGCCCTGGAGCCCGAAGACGCAGAGCGCGAGGCCCATTCCGTGCTGGTGGGCGGCGGCATGATGGCGGGCGCGGCTGCCGGTGCGGCCGTGGGCGTTGCAGTCGCTGGTCCGGTGGGCGTGGTCGTCGGAGGCACCTTGGGCGGCATTGCGGGTGCGCTGGGCGGCGCGGCAGCGGGTACGGCGGTCAATACCGAAGAGGCTGGTGAGGCCCCGGACCCTGCTCTTGCAGGCTCCAAGCCCCAAGACACAAACAAAGGCACACAAAGTTCAAAGGGGTGAACGGTCGCACTGACTGAACTGCTGAGCTGTGCGCCCTATTGCAGGGGAGCGCCTCTGGATTCAACGGGGCTCAGTGCCGGACGCCCATTGGGAAACTTCCATCAGGCTGCAGCCAACTCGCTCCATGCATCACCCAGCGCCTGTGCCTGCTGAAGCACCAGTTCCACCGCTGCCGCTTCCAGGTCGGGCGGGTACTTGTACTTGCGCAGGATGCGTTTGACCATCAGACGCAGCTTGGCCTGCACGCTCTCGCGCTCGGTCCAGTCCACGGTCAGGTTCTTGCGCAGGTTGTCGGTCAGTTCGTGGGCGATTTTTTTCAGCGTGTCGTCGCTCAGCGTGCGCACGGCGGCCTCGTTCTCGGCCAGCGCGGTGTAAAAGCGCACCTCGTCTTCGCTCAACCCCAGCTTGTCGGCCAGGCCATGTGCCTCGCGGAACTTGCGGGCCATGTCTAGCAGTTCTTCCATCACCTGGGCGGTTTCAATGCTGCGGTTCTGGTAGCGCACGATCACCCCGCCCAGCAGCTCCGAGAATTTCTTGCTCTGCACCACATTGCTGGCAAAGCGGCTTTTGATCTCGCCCTCCAGCAGGCGCTCCAGCAGCTCCACCGCCAGGTTGCGCTCGGGCAGGGCCCGCACCTGGGCCAGAAAGCCTTCGTCCAGCAGGCCGATGTTGGGCTTCTCCAGCCCCACGGCGTCAAAAATATCCACCACGCTTTCAGACACGACGGCCTGGCTGATGATCTGGCGCACCGCCAGCTCGCGCTGCTCGTCGGTGCGCTGTTTGGCGGTGATGTCGCGCTTGGTGAGGATCACCTTCACCCCTTGCATGAAGGCCACCTCCTCGCGCACCGCCTTGGCCTCGTCCAGTGTGCAGCTCAGGGTGAAGGCCTGGCTCATCGCCAGGGCCGTGTCGGCAAATCGCTTTTTGCCGTCTTGCCCGGCCTGGCGCGGCAGGCCCAGCACGTGGTTGGCTGCGCCCGCCAGCACGCGGTGGCCGCCCGTCAGAAAGCCACTGTAGTCAAACCCGTGCAGCAGGGCGCGCAGCACATCCAGCTTTTCCAGCACCACGCTGAAGGCCTCGTGCGCATCTACCGTGGGGCGTCCCCGGCCCTGGGCGGCGGTGTATTCCTTCATGGCGGCTTTGAGCTCGTTGCCGATGCCGATGTAGTCCACCACGAGGCCACCTTGCTTGTCCTTGAACACGCGGTTCACGCGGGCAATGGCCTGCATCAGGTTGTGGCCCTTCATGGGCTTGTCTACATACAGCGTGTGTACGCAGGGCGCGTCAAAGCCGGTCAGCCACATGTCGCGCACGATCACGATGCGCAGCGGGTCGGCGGGGTCTTTGAAGCGCTTTTCCAGCCGTTTTTTGACCTGCGCGCTGTAAATGTGCGGGCGCAGCAAGGCCTTGTCGCTGGCACTGCCGGTCATCACGATCTTGATGGCGCCCAGCTCGGGGTCGGCGTTGTGCCACTCGGGGCGCAGGCGCACGATCTCGTTGTACAGGTGCGCGCAGATGTCGCGGCTCATGGCCACCACCATGGCCTTGCCGCGCTGGGCGGTGTTGCGCTCTTCAAAATGCGCCACCAGGTCCTGCGCCACGCGCGCCACGCGGGGCTCGGCGCCCACCACCTGCTCCAGCGCCGCCCAGCGGCTTTTCAGGCGCGACTGCACGCTTTCTTCTTCGTCCTCGGCCAGCTCGTCCACTTCGGCGTCAATGCTGGGCAGCTCGTCGGCCTTCAGGCCCAGCTTCACCATGCGGCTTTCGTAGTAGATGGCCACGGTGGCGCCGTCTTCCTTGGCCTGCTGCATGTCATACACGTGGATGTAGTCGCCAAACACCGCGCGCGTGTCGCGGTCGATGCCGCTCACGGGTGTGCCGGTAAACGCGACAAAGGTGGCGTTGGGCAGCGCATCGCGCAGATGCTGGGCGTAGCCCACCTGGTAGTGTTCCCGGGTGGGCTCCACCGTGTTCGCTTCGGTCCCTGCCCGGTAGGTGGGCGGCGCAAACTCGGCACGGTGTGCGGGTGCGGTGCCGCTGCCTGTGGTGATGGGGTTTGCTACTGTATTGGTAGCTGGTAGCGCTTGTGTATCAAGCGCTAGTGCCTGATTTGGCTTGAAATTTTCCCTGCCATGTGTTTTTTGCACCTTCAGCCGTGCCTCAAACCCGTACTGCGTGCGGTGCGCCTCGTCGGCAATCACCACAATGTTGTGGCGGTCTGACAGCATGGGGTAGCTGTCTTCGTCCTCGCCGGGCATGAACTTCTGGATGGTGGCAAACACAATGCCGCCCGAGGGCCGGTTGCTCAGCAGCGTGCGCAGCTCTTGCCGGGTGCGGGCCTGCACGGGCTGCTCGCGCAGCAGGTCTTGCGCCAGGCCGAACACGCCCAGCAGCTGGCCGTCCAGATCGTTGCGGTCGGTGATGACCACGATGGTGGGGTTCTGCAGCGCGGGCTCTTGCATCACGCGGGCGGCAAAGCAGGTCATGGTGATGCTCTTGCCGCTGCCCTGCGTGTGCCACACCACGCCGCCCTTGCCCTTGATGGCCGGGTCTGCGCCGCTGCCCGGCGTGGCCGCAGCCACCACCTGGGCAATGGCGGCGCGCACCGCATGAAACTGGTGGTAGCCCGCAATCTTTTTCACCAGTTGGCCATCGTCTTCAAACAGCACAAAGTAGCGCAGGTAATCGAGCAGGTACTGCGGCGCCAGCACGCCGCGCACCAGTGTCTGCAGCTCGTTGAACTGGCCCAGCGGGTCCAGCGCCACGCCGTCAATCGTGCGCCACGCCATGAAGCGCTCGGCGCTTGCGCTCAGCGACCCCAGCAGTGCCTCGGTGCCGTCTGAAATTACCAGCACCTCGTTGGTGTGGAAGAGGTCCGGGATCTGCTCTTTGTATGTCTGGATCTGGTCGTACGCCTTCCACACGCTGGCGGCCTGGTCGGCGGGGTTCTTCAGCTCCAGCAGTACCAGCGGCAGGCCGTTCACAAACAGCACCACATCGGGCCGGCGCGTGTGGCGCGGCCCGCGCACGCTGAACTGGTTGACCGCCAGCCAGTCATTGCGCTCGGGCGCGGCCCAGTCCACCAGGCGCACAAAGTCGCCCACTGTTTCGTTGCCGCGCTGGTGCTGCACCGGCACGCCCGCCACCAGCAGCCGGTGAAACCGCCTGTTGGCCGCCAGCAGCGCGGGCACGCCCAGGTCTTGCACCTGCGCCAGCGCGTCGTCGATGGCCACCACGGGCATTGCAGGGTTCAGCCGCATCAGCGCCGCCTTCAGGCGACCTGCCAGCAGCACCTGGCGGTAGTCACTGCGCTCGGGCGCGGGGCCGTCGGGGGCAATGTCGGGGCCTGCTGCGTGGGTGTAGCCCACGTCCTGCAGCCAGGCCAGGGTTTCGCGTTCGAGCTGGTCTTCGGTCATGGGCTTTTGCTCGCACCTTTCAGAGTTTCATTAGCTCGATGTAGGGCTGATAGCTGTAGCTGCGGTTCTTCTTTTGCCCCGTCAACTCTGTCACTATGCCCAGCTCACTGAGCATCTGCACTGCTGCGTTTGCGGTGGGAAAGCTGGTGCCCAATTGCTGACGCACCCGCTCCACGGTGAAGCGCGGCATCATGGGCAGCAGTTCAAACAAGCGGTAGCTGGCTGGGCCCGCCTTGGGCGCTTGCAGCAGGCGCCTGCGGTCTGCGGCCACCAGGCTGGCAATCGCCACAATGCCGCGTTCAGCCTCGGATGCGGCGGTTTCCACGCCGTGCAGAAAGAAACCCACCCAGCCCTCCCAATCGCCCTGCGTACGCACTGTGG
>NZ_JAMXAX010000085.1 GCF_023913775.1 Acidovorax facilis | reverse complement strand
CGGGGTGTGAGGTTTTCTGCAGGTGTTTGTGAAAAACACCGAGATGCTCACTAATTGATAGCTTCTAGAGCTTGTTGGACAAGCGCTGGGGTTGATTTTTGCCTGAACTTGGTGGAGGAGGGCGCGGCTCGGGCGAGGGCAGCCGAGCAAGGGCCGCCCCGTAGCGAGGGCTGTGTCCCCCTTCCCGGCGCAGCCGAGAGAAGGGGGAAGGCGCCAAAGGCGACTCAGGGGGATGCTTCTACTACGCCATGGTTTTGCGCAGCCACTCGGCAAACGCCGCGCATTCCCACCGGTCCATGGTGCCCGTGCGCCAGCACAGGTAGTGCGCGTGGGGGCTGGCGGTGTCGGTGTCAAACAGGCGCACCAGTGTGCCGTTCTCCAGCCAGGGCGCGCCCAGCTTCAGGCGTACCAGCGCCACGCCCATGCCGGCAGCGGCGCCGTCGCACATCAGGCCGATGTCGTTGAACTGCGAGCCCTCGCTGGGCTCGGCCCAGTCGAGGCCCGTGGCAGCAAACCAGGTGCGCCAGGGCTCCAGCGGGCTGCGCAGCAGGGGCACGCCCTCCAGGTCCTCGGGGCGGTCAAAGGGGCCGTGTTCGCGCACGAAGGCGGGTGAGGCCAGGGGGGTCACCACGTCGCGGGCCAATTCCACATGCTCCACGTCGGCATAGTGGCCGGGGCCAAAACGCACCATCAGGTCGGCGTCTTCGGCCACCACGTCCAGGAGCGGGATGGACACCTGCAGCGCCAGGTCGATCTCGGGGTAGGCCTCGGTGAACTGCCGAAGGCGCGGGATCAGGATGGTGCGCGCAAACGTGGGCGTGACTGCCAGTTTGAGCCGCCGGCGCCCGGGCGCGGCCGCCTGGCCAGGGAACCGCTGCAGCGCGCCCAGCCCCTCGCGCACATGGGCCAGGTAAGCGCTGCCCTCGGTGGTCAGCGAAAAATCGGCCCGGCCGAACAGCCGCACGCCCAGGATCTGCTCTAGTTGCTTGACCCGGTGGCTCGCGGCGCTGGGCGTCACGCAAAGCTCGTCAGCCGTCTGCGTCACGCTGCGCAGGCGGGCCAGGGCCTCAAACGTCAGCAGGCACTGGATGGGCGGGATGCGCCGGGCTGCGCTGCTGAGGAAGGAGGAGGACGGGGCTGCCGTGGCCATGGGGCAGAACGGGTTAGCGGAAGATGACTGTCTTATGGCCGTTCAGGATCACGCGGTGCTCGCTGTGCCACTTCACGGCGCGGGCCAGCACCTGGCTTTCGGTGTCGCGGCCGCGGGCCGTGAGGTCTTCCACGGTGTCGGTGTGGTCGGCGCGGGCCACGTCCTGTTCGATGATCGGGCCTTCGTCCAGGTCGGCTGTCACATAGTGGGCGGTGGCACCAATCAGCTTCACGCCCCGGTCATGCGCCTGGTAGTAGGGCTTGGCGCCCTTGAAGCTGGGCAGGAAGCTGTGGTGGATGTTGATGGCCCGACCGGCCAACTTTTGACATAGGTCAAGAGAAAGTATCTGCATGTAACGGGCCAATACCACCAACTCGGCCCCTTCGCCCTCGATAATCTCAAGCTGCTTGGCTTCGGCCTGGGCTTTGGTGCTGCCCGTCAGCGGGATATGGTGGAACGGCACGTTGTAGCTGGCCGCCAGCTGGTAGAAGTCGCGGTGGTTGCTGATGATGGCGCGGATGTCGATGGGCAGCAGGCCACTCTTCCAGCGGAACAGCAGGTCGTTGAGGCAGTGGCCCTCCTTGCTGACCATGAGCACGGTTTTCATGGGCGCAGCTGTTGCGTGCAGGCGCCAATGCATGTTGTAGGGTTCTGCAAACGTGGCCAGGCGGGCCTTGAGCGTTGCGTGATCGTGCTGGTCGCAGGCAAACTGAACGCGCATGAAGAACAGGCCGGTGGCGTGGTCGTTGTACTGCGCGGCTTCTTCGATGTTGCCGCTGTGCTCCAGCAAAAAGCCCGAAACGGCATGCACCAGCCCCAGGCGGTCGGGGCAGGACAGGGTAAGGATGTAGGCGTTGGTCATAGCGGTGCGATTGTCGCAGCATGGCCTGAGCGCTTGTCGAACAGGGAAATCAATGACCAATCCGGGCGATGCGTCGCGTATTGTCCCCTGGCGGGGAATGCTGCTGTACCTGGTGCTGGGGGTGGCCTGGGTATTGGTGGGCGACGAGCTGCTGGCCCGGTGGGTGAGCGACCCGGTGCTGCTCACGCGCTTTCAGACCTGGAAGGGCTGGGGTTATGTGCTGCTGACCAGCTGCCTGGCCTGGTGCATGCTGCGCAGCATGCGCCGCGCCGAAAAGGTGCGCGTGGCCATGGCCAGGGAGCTGTCGCAGATCGTGCGCCACGTGCCCGCTGGCATCGCGCGTGTGGCGCCAGACGGGCGATTTCTGTGGGCCAACAACCGCCTGTGTGATCTGCTGGGTGCGCCGCTGGCGCGGGTGTGCACCCTGAACTTTCGCGACGTGATGCTGGCGGCCGACCGTGAATGGGCGGCGACCCAGCTGTCGCGCCTGCTGGCGGGCGAGATTGACCACTACGTGGGCGAACGCGAATGCCTGCGCCCCGGTGATGGCCGCAAGGTGGCCGTGCTGTGCACCGTAACGCTGGTGCCCGAGGCCGATGCCGAGCCCGCCCACCTGGTCTGCGTGGTGCAGGACCTGGACGAGATCAAGGCCGCCCGCGCCGCACTCAAGAACAGCGAGGCCCGCCAGCGGCTGGCCGCGACGGTGGTGGACAACACCATCGAGGGCGTGGTGGTGACCGATGCGCAAAGCCGCATCCTGTCGGCCAACGCCGCCGTCACCCGCCTGCTGGGCTATACCGAGGAGGAGCTGCTGGGCCAGACGCCGCGCGTCTTCAAGTCGGGCCGGCATGACAAGGCGTTCTACGACGCGATGTGGAGCACCTTGCGCCAGACGGGCCACTGGCAGGGCGAGATCTGGAACCGCCGCAAGAACGGCGAGGTGTTTCCAGAGCACATGTCCCTGTCGGCCGTGCGTGACCCTGCCGGGCAGATCACGCACTATGTGTGCATGTTCACCGACATCTCCGAAGAAAAGGTGCAACAGCAGCGGCTGGAGTTTCTGGCACACAACGATGCGCTCACGGGGCTGTCCAACCGCGCGTGGTTCGGCCACCAGCTGGAGCAGGCCGTGCAGTCAGCGCGCGTCAGTGGAGAGCACATTGCCGTGCTGCTGCTCAACCTTGACCGTTTCAAGGACGTGAATGACAGCTACGGCCATGCCACGGGTGATGAGGTGCTCAAGCACATCGCACGGCAGGTGCAGTCGGCCCTGCGGCCGGGCGACGTGATGGGGCGGCTGGCGGGCGACGAGCTGGCCGTGGTGGCGCGCCACCTGCGCCATGCCGACGGCGCCGCTGCCGTGGCGCGGCACCTGATCACCGCCGTGGCCGAGCCCTGGCGTTCGCCCGATGGCTTTGAACTGGTGGCGGGGGTGAGCGTGGGCATCTGCATGTTCCCCGAGCATGCGAACACCACCGAGCTGCTGCTGCAGGGCGCCCACGCGGCGGTGTACGGCGCCAAGGCGCGGGGCCGGGGCGCGTGGTGTTTCTTCCACGAGGCCATGACCCAGGCCGCGCGCGAGCGGCTGGCGCTGGAGTCGCGCCTGCGCTTGGCGCTGGCGCAGGGCCACCTGCAGATGTACTACCAGCCGCAGGTGGACATTGCCACCGGCCGCATCCAGGGCGCCGAGGCGCTGGTGCGCTGGAACGACCCGGTGGAGGGCCTGATCTCGCCCGCGCGCTTTATCCCCGTGGCCGAAACATCGGGCGTCATCGGCCCGCTGGGCGAATGGGTGCTGCGCGAGGTTTGCCGCCAGGGCCAGCAGTGGCGCCTGGCGGGCTTGCCCGACCTCACGCTCGCCGTGAACGTGTCACCGCGCCAGTTCCACCTGACGGACCTGACCGGTTGCGCATCGAGCGCGCTGGCCGATTCGGGCTTTCCGCCTGCGCTGCTGGAGCTGGAGATCACCGAAACCGCCCTGGCCGAGCGCACCGAAGAGGCGCGCCAGGTGCTGATGCGCCTGCGCGCTCTGGGCCTGCGCATTGCGGTGGATGACTTTGGCACAGGATATTCGTCGCTCGCGCAGCTCAAGCGCTTTCCCATCGATGTGCTCAAGATCGACCAGGGTTTCATCCGCGACATTCCGCAAAGCGAGGACGACATGGCCATCAGCGCCGCCATCATCGCCATGGGGCACAGCATGGGGCTGTCGGTGCTGGCCGAAGGGGTGGAGACCGACGGCCAACTGGCCTTTTTGCGCGAGCGGGGCTGTGATGCTTACCAGGGCTACCTGTGCAGTCGCCCCGTGCCCGCCGATGACTTCGCGGCGCTGCTGCGGGCACAGCCCGTGACTGCGGCACCGTAGGTCACGGTGCTGGGCGCGCCGGGCGCCACTTCTCGCGCAGTTCTGCACAGGCATCGCGGGGTGGCAGGGCAGGGGTTTCAATCACCGCATCCGCGTCGCCTGGTTTGCTTGCTTCACTTTTGATAGCTGTCTGCGCTTTACCGGATTGCGCCAGGGCCACTTTTGACACCAAACCGGCTGGCCAGTGGGTGGGCACTCCCAGGCTGCGCAGCACATGGCCGCCCCCGGCCACCAGTAGCACCGTCTGCCCGGGGCGCAGGGCCTGCTGGGCGGTGCGCGCCATGCTCGCGTCGCGGGCGATCTGGATGCGGGCCATGGGGGCAATTTGCGATTCCGGTAGCAGGCCGCAGTGGCCGTCGCGCAGCGCCTGGTACTGCTGTGCCAGTGCGGGGGCGGGCAGGTGCTGGTCCCAGCGGGCCTCGCCCATCGCGGCGCGCATCTGGGCACGCGGCAGGTTGCCACCCAGCACCGGCACGCCAGCGGCCACGGCGGCCATCACCACGGGGCCATAGGCTTTCCACGGCCAGGCGGCGTCGTTCCATTGCAGTGCGGCCTGGGCCTGGGCGTCGGTGGCGTCGCGCGGCAGGGCCTGGGTGCTGTGGCCGCTCTCGGCCATCTCCATCACCACGGCCGCCAACTGGCCTTTTGCGGCCAGCCACAACACGGCTTCGCGCTGCAGGCGCTGGTGGTCGGGCGCATCGTGCTGTTCGCCGAGCAACAGCACATCGGTGGGGAGCAGGGCCTGCAGGCGGTCGGGCCACGCAGCGAGTGGGGTGCTGGGGGGCGTGGTGCCCGTGCTGGCACAGCCTGCCAGTGCTCCCGTGGCTATCAGGGCTCCGGCCAGCAGCAGGCGGGCACAGAGGTGGGTGTCGGGTGGTCGTTGCATGGCGCCATGCTACGCGGGTGAGACTTGACCCAGGTCAAGAGTCGGCGCAAGCTCGGTGCCTACACTGCCCTTCATGCGCACCAAGCCCACCCTGTCCACCAAGCTCCTGGCCATGGGCGCGGGTTTTTTGCTGGTGGCGCTGGCCTCCATCAGCCTCACGCTGTGGGTAACCTGGAAACTCGAAGGCGGCGCCGCCGCTGTCAACGAGGCCGGCCGCCTGCGCATGAACATGCTGCGCATGGTGCTGGTGCTGCAGACCGAGACCGCCGAGGCGGTGCAAGAGCGTGTCCGCCTGTTCGATGCCAGCCTGGACCTGCTGCGCACGGGCGACCCCTCACGCCCGCTGTTTGTGCCCTGGAGCGACGAGACCCGCTCGCGCTTCGAGGCCATACGCACCCAGTGGGCCCAGGCGCGCAGCGGCTGGGTGACCACGTTGCCCCCCGACCGCGCGCAGACCTTGGCGCAAGCCGATGCGTTTGTGCAGCAGGTCGATGGTTTTGTGGATGCCATCGAGATCCAGATTGCAGGCTGGACGGCGGCGCTGCACCTGTTCCAGCTGTTCATGATGGCGCTGGCTATTGTTGCCGCCGTTACCTTCATGGCCGCAAGTTATCTGCTGGTCATCAACCCCGTGGCGCGCCTGCAGCAGGCCCAGGCCCGTCTGCGCCAGGGAGAGCTCGGCACCCGCCTGCCGGTGGATACGGATGACGAATTCGGCCAGCTGTCGGCGGGCTTCAACCTCATGGCGCACGCATTGCAGGCATCGCACGACGACCTGGAGCACAAGGTGGTGGAGAAAACCGCCAGCATCGCCGTGCAGAACCAGCGGCTCGCCGCGTTGTATGAGGTGAGCGCGCTGGCTTCCACCGCAAGCAGCCTGGAGCTGCTGGCCCAGGGCTTTGTGCAGCAGATCCGACGCGTGGCCGGGGCCGATGCGGCGGCCGTGCGCTGGTCCAACGAGGCCAACGAGCGGTATGTGCTGCTGGCGGGTGACGGCCTGCCCCGCACCATGGCCGAGGGCGAGCACTGCCTGCACACCGGCAGTTGCCTCTGCGGCCAGCCCCAGGCCCAGGCGCGCACGCGGGTGATCCCCATCACGCCATCAACCACCGTCGCCTTGCCACATTGCCGCGAGGCGGGTTTTGAAACCATGGTGACCATCCCGGTGCAGATGCAGCAGCGTTTGCTGGGTGAGGTGGACTTGTTCTTCCGCTCGCCCATTGAGCTGACCGATGAACTGCGCGACCTGCTCGAAGCCATGACGCGCCACCTGGCCAGCGCCATGGAAGGCCTGCGCGCCACCGCACTGGAGCGCGAAGCCGCCGTGGCCGAAGAGCGCAGCATGCTGGCGCGCGAGCTGCACGACTCCATCGCCCAGTCGCTGGCCTTCCTCAAGATCCAGACGCAGCTGCTGCGCGACGCCGTGAACCGTGGTGACGAGGCCAAGCGCGACCGCAGCATCAGCGAACTGGACGTGGGCGTGCGCGAGTGTTATTCCGACGTGCGCGAGTTGCTCGTGCACTTTCGCACCCGCACCAGCGAGGAAGACATTGAATCTGCCCTGCGCGCCACGCTGTCCAAGTTTGAGCACCAGACCGGCATGGCCACCACGCTGGGCATGGTGGGCCATGGCCTGCCGCTGGCGCCCGACCTGCAGATCCAGGTGCTGCACATGGTGCAAGAAGCGCTGTCGAATGTGCGCAAGCATTCGGGGGCAACGCGGGTGGACCTGCTGGTGCACCGGCATCCGCGCTGGCGCTTTGAGGTGCAGGACAACGGCAAGGGCTTTGACGTGGCCTCCGTGCCGCCCGATTCGCTGCATGTGGGCCTGGGCATCATGCGCGAGCGCGCCCACCGCGTGGGCGCCGTGCTGCAGGTTGAATCCACCCCGGGCCAGGGCACGCGCGTGTGCATCGAGCTGCCCACGGTGACCGCTGCCACCACCATGCCCCCCCAGCCCGCACCTCCGTCCGCAGCGTCCATAGCGCCCCAAGGCGCGGCTTCTGGCGAAGAACTCACACCCGCCGTGGCCGCAGGCCGGGTGGCCACCACCGCATGACCATCACCACCGCCATCCCCTTGGCCCCCCCCGCCGGTGTGGGCCACCAACCCTCCGCAGAGCCGCCTGTGACGCTGCTGGTGGTGGACGACCACACGCTCTTCCGCCGGGGGCTGATTGCACTGTTGGGGCAGGACGCGGGCCTGCTGGTGGTGGGCGAGGCGGGCGATGCCGCCGAGGCCCTGCGCCTGGCGCCGCAGCTGTTGCCCCAGGTGATCCTGCTGGACAACCACCTGCCCGGCGTGATGGGCGTGGACGCCATCCGGGGCCTGCGCGAAGTCTCGCCCGCCTCGCGCGTGCTCATGCTCACCGTCAGCGAAGACGGGCAGGACCTGGTCGCCGCACTGCGCAACGGCGCGCAGGGCTACCTGCTCAAGACCATCGACGGCGATCTGCTGGCCCAGGCCATCCGCCGCGCGGCCCGGGGCGAGCCCGTGGTGAGCCCCGAACTCATGGGCAAACTGGTGGCCGCGTTCCAGTCGCAAGGGGTGGCCGAAGCAGCAGCGCTCATCGCCCCAGCCGGGCCCGCCGGGGCGGGTGCGTCCACGCAGCCGCCCGAGGCTGCCAACAACGGCGCCGCGCCCCTGTCCCCGCGTGAGGAAGACGTGCTGCGCGAGATCGCGCGCGGTGCCAGCAACAAGGAAATCGCGCGCGCACTCGACATCGCCGAGACCACGGTCAAGATCCATGTGCAGCACATCCTGCGCAAGCTGGGCCTGAGTTCGCGCGTGCAGGCGGCGGTCTACGCATCGGACCGCCAGCGCTAGCGTGCAACACCACACTAGTAGGAGTAGCGCGGCAGTGCAACCGCCGTGGTCGGCCAGGGATTTGTCGCTGACCACCCTGCGCGAGGCCCGGCGCATGAAGCCGTCACGCCCGCTACATCGCCAATCGCACATAGCGCGTCGCCCATAGCGCATAGGGCCTGTCGTCATGCAACCCCTGGGGGTGGGGCGCAGCGCGGGGGAACTTCATAGACTTCTTTCCAGTGTTCTACCTGCCACTGGCCAACGGCCGCATTGCTGAGGAAGCCTTTGATGTCCCCCGAACAAATCCATCTTGTTCGCCAGAGCTTTGCGCAGGTTGCTCCTGTCGCCGCGAAGGCGGGTGCGCTGTTCTACGCCAAGCTGTTCGCCCGCGACCCCGCTATCAGCGGGTTGTTTGCCTCGTCCGACATGAACGAACAGGCGCGCAAGCTGCTGGACATGATCGGCAGCGCCGTGCGCATGCTCGGCCAACCCGAGCAGCTGGACGCCGCACTGCGCGCACTTGGCAAACGGCACGCGGGCTATGGCGTAGAGGCCGCGCACTACGACACGGTGGGTGCGGCGCTGCTCGACACACTGGCCGAAGCACTTGGCGGCGCCTTCAACCCCGCCACGCGCGAGGCATGGGGCGCCTTGTATGCCCACGTGGGCACCACCATGCGGGCGGGGGCCGCAGGGGCGTAGCGTTGCAGCGCCGGGTGGTTGCTTGCCCCGGTGACCAATCCTTGTCTGGTTGCACGCCCCGGGGCATGATGCCGTCGCCAGCGCCCGGTGCCGGGGCGCTGGCCCCCATCGATACAGGAGCAACAACGCATGAAAACCACCTCCTTGCGCCGCTTCGGCGCAGCCGCAACCCTGGCAGCAGTCTCCCTTGCCACCGTCTTCGCCTCTGTCACTGCCATGGCCGACACCACCAAGCCGCTGCTGTTCAAGATCGTTACGGTCAAAGACGATGTCATCGTTGCCGTGCCGCCGGACGAGGCCGGCGCCCCGCGCCCCGACGCGGCCGCCATTGGCCAGGCTCTGGCCGCCAAAGGCGCGCTCACCCTCTGGCAATACGCCACACGCAAGGCAGCCGACGGCGCACTGGAAATGGCCCCCCGCGCCAAGATCAGCGTGCTGGCGCACGACAGCCTGCGCGTTGAGCCCTACACACCAGCGGTGCGGGTTGTGCCGGTGCCGTAGTGGCGCTGGCCTGGCTGGACCTGCCCTGATCGGGCTGAAAAGCCGAAGGGAGCGAAGCCCGGGTGCTTCTTCATGAAGCCCCTTTTGAAAAGGTTTTTATCCCCGTCCCATTGGAGACTTGTCAACGGGGCGCCAGCAGACGCGCTTGCAACTCCAGCCGGTTTTGCACTCCCAGCCGTGTGTAAATCTGGCGGCGGTGGTAGGTGGCGGTGTTGGCGCTGATCCCCATGCGTTCAGCAATCTGCGCCTCAGGCAGGCCCCGCGCCAGCCAGTAGGCCAGCTCGTGCTGGCGCTGCGGCAGCCCCAGCGCGCGCAACGCGGGCAGCAGGTGCGCTACGCGCGGCACCCGGTGGGTGATCTGAATGCCCACCGCCTGGCCTTCGCCCGCTGCGGCGGCCATCTGCGTGGCGCGCAGGCTGAACCAGCCGCTGGCGTTGTGCAGGTCCAGCTGGGGCAACGCAGGTGCAGCGCCCGTCCAGCTGCCAAGGTGGCTTGCGTGTTGAAGCTGATGCAGCAGCATTTGTAGACGGGGCGGCAATTCCGAACGGCGGTGCCACCGTGGCCCAAAGGCCAGCGCCATCAATTGGTTGGCCAGGGGCGATGTCCACAACAGTCGGCCCTGCGGCGTGGCCACTAGCATGGCGCTGTCATGCGCAACGCTGTCCTGTGTATCCACCTCACCGGGCTGGAAAATGCGGGCCAACCAGGGCTCCAGCCGCCCCAACATGGTTACGTCTTGAGCCCCAAAACGCAGAGATTTTGCGCTGCGGTACAGCTTGAGTGTGCCCAGTCCCACGCCTTGTGGCGTGCGTAGCACAAGACTCAGGCAATCGAAAACCTCGGCGGGTAGTAGCGTCAAGTTGTAGAAATCGCTGCGCACCAACTCGCTGATGGGCACAGCCAGGAGCTGCTCCAGCACCTGCACACCATGGTCGAGGCGCACCGCATCGGCAAACTGGTGGCCGCTGCGGCGCATCACCTTGCGCTCACTGGCCATCACTTCCGGTTCGAAGTATGTGTGGATGGTCGCACTTCCGATGGATGGCTCCAGATATGCGTCTAGCCCTCCATGGCCGTCTGGGTAGAAATATGCACCCGACTCAAAACCGATGAGATGGTGCAACTCATGCAAAACGGGCTCAATGAGTTGAGGGCCATTGAAATCAATGCAAGCCATCTGCTGCAAGTGCTCAATGGCCCGCTGCTGAACGCGGGTGAGGGGCATGGGATTGGCTGAGATTTTTGCAGCAACGCTTCAAAGCGCTGCGTACGTCCGAACGTAGCACAACGATTGTGTTACCACCCAACCCCTGTGGGTGGGGCGCCGCGCAGAGTGGCCCCATAGACTTCGTTGAAGCCCGATCACCCCTTCGCTGATGGCAGCCAGTTAACCGCTCTTGCTCTTGAATAGATAGCGCATCGGAAGGTCCAGGTATGGGGGGAATCAAGTCCCGTGCCCAGTGGTTTTTGCCTCAAACCTTCAACCCCAAGCGCTTTGCCCATTCAGTTGAACCTTCCAATGAAAAGACACCTCGCCCTGCTGGCTCTGACCACCTTTGCCCATGCTGGTGCCTGGGCGGCCACTTACACTTTTACCGGCCCCACCTACGTCAACCTGCTGGACTACACAGCACCCTGCGCCGCCGGTACCTGCGTCAACTTCAGCACGGTCATGCGGCAAACAGGCCACTTCACCACCAACCAGCCGCTGCCCGCCAACCAGGTCAGTCTCGACATTGCACCCCTCATCACCTGGTACGACTTCAACGATGGAGTGACCAGCTACAGCATGAACGGCCTCAACACTCGGTTGGTCAAAGCCCATGTTTCTACCAACGCAGCAGGCGAGATTGTTGATAACGACATGGTTTTTCTGTGGTGGCAAACCGGCAGCTATGGCGTGGGCGACCGATTGAGCTACATGTCGGTCAACTTTGCCAGCTACTTCAACCGCCCCTGCGTTTCCCTGAGCAGCCCCGACATCTGCCATAGCTACGCTGACGACGGCGCCACCAGCCACGGCTTTGCCCATGGCAGCGGTGGCTGGACGAGCGACGTCCCCGTGGTGGGGCCGGGTGGGGCGCAGTCCGTATCCGTGGACAACCCGTTTGCCCTGGTGCTGACAGCCGTCGGCTTGCTGGGTCTGGCCTTGCGTGGTCGGCAGAAATTGCTCCTAAAAAAATAGCTATTTCCGCTTTGCGGATAAACGCTGAAGGCAAGTTTTTGATCCGCCCCTCAACCCTTCCACTTTGCGCAGTGGGCGACAAATCACCATGAAAAAATATCTTGTATTCCTGGCTGCGGCCCTTCTGCAGGCGGGCGCCTGGGCTGCCACTTACACCTATACCGGACCAGCCTATAGCGCTCCAGATCTGCACAATTTCACGTCTTGCCCGCCGGGCACGGGCAATTGCGGTGCCTATACAACCGCAATGGCGCAGACGGGCTCTTTCACTACGGCCGCCCCTTTGCCCTCCAACCTCAACAGTCAGGACATCACGGCGCAACTCACCTCGTATTCCTTTTCCGACGGATTGACCACTTATTCCAGTGGTGACCCCCAGGTGACGCTTGTGAGCGTGTCGGCTACAACCACAGGAGGGGTGCTTGATTTCTCCGTGCACTTGGTGCGCTGGCAAACGCCCGCTCCGCACGTGATCGGAGATCATCTTGACCAAGTTTTGGTGACTGAAAGCGGCCAGCATAACGCGGTGTGCGGCAATATTCAGGTGAATCCACAGGGCGACTCATGTGGCACCTCCAATGCGGGAGGGGTGTTTTCCAGTTGGACAGATGCGAGTTCTACTGTCGGCTCCTGGACCGTCACCGGCCTTCCGCCCGTGGCCACCAACGCAGTTCCCACTCTGGGCGAATGGGGTCTGCTGCTGTTGGCCTTGTTGATGATCAGCGTGGGCTGGATGACGATGGGCCACCGCCGCATGTGAGTGCAACGTTATTAGGCGCTGGGCGGAGTCAGCGCCTTTCTAAGATTTCCTACGGATCGTCGGCCCTGGGGCCGCTCCGTGGCGGGCAAGCGCAGCCTGGTCAGATGGGGTGGGCATCCCAGCGCCATCCCGGGGCTGCAGGGTCTGCCCGGGTGGCATAGTTCTTTCGAACGACGGCCCCAAGCCGCGCACTAGTCCTTCTGCCGCACACCGTGCTGGTCGAGCGAAGGATGTGCAAAGGCCGCTACAAACGCGACCATTCCTCTCATGCAAAAAGAGAGGAACCGCGCAATGGCACATACCCCCTTGCCCCCGGGCGACAGCCCACAGCGCACCCGCCAGGCCTGGTCGGTGCTGATCGTCAGCACCTTCGCTTTCACGGTCTGTTTCATGGTGTGGATGATGTTCGGCGTTATCGGCATCCCTATCAAGAAAATGCTGAACCTGAACTCCACGCAGTTCGGGTTGCTCATGTCCATGCCTGTGCTCACGGGCTCGCTGGTGCGGGTGCCGCTCGGTATCTGGACCGACAAGTTCGGCGGCCGCATCGTGATGGCCGCCGTGATGGCCACCACCGTGCCCGCCATCTGGCTGATGGGCTACGCCACGGAATACTGGCACTTCCTCACCATCGGCCTGTTTGTGGGCTTGGCGGGGGGCTCGTTCTCGGTGGGCACGCCCTATGTGGCGCGCTGGTTCCCCAAGCACCGCCAGGGCACGGCCATGGGGGTGTATGGCGCGGGCAACTCGGGTGCGGCGGTGAACAAGTTCGTGGCCCCGGTGCTGCTGGTGGCCTTTGGCTGGACCATGGTGCCGCAGGTGTATGCGGCCATCATGCTCGGCACGCTGGTGCTGTTCTGGTTGTTCAGCTACAGCGACCCGGCCCACCTGGTGCCCAGCAACGTCAAGTTCACCGACCAGCTCAAGGCGCTGAAGGACCCCAAGGTCCTCAAGTACTGCCAGTACTACAGCATCGTGTTTGGCGGCTATGTGGCGCTGTCGCTGTGGATGGTGCAGTACTACGTGGGCGAATTTGGCCTCGACATTCGCGTGGCGGCACTGCTGGCCGCGTGCTTCTCGCTGCCCGGCGGTGTGCTGCGCGCCATCGGCGGCATGCTGTCTGACAAGTACGGCGCCCACAGCGTGACCTGGTGGGTGATGTGGGTGAGCTGGATCTGCCTGTTTTTGCTGAGCCATCCGCAGACCGACTTCACCATCGTCACCGTCAACGGCCCCAAGACCTTTCACATCGGCCTGAATGTGTACCTGTTCACGGGCCTCATGTTCCTGCTGGGCATTGCCTGGGCCTTTGGCAAGGCCAGTGTCTTCAAGTACATCAGCGATGACTACCCCCAGAACATCGGTGCCATCAGCGGCATCGTGGGCCTGGCCGGTGGCATGGGCGGCTTCATCCTGCCCATCCTGTTCGGCGCGCTGATGGACCTCACCGGCATCCGCTCCAGCGCTTTCATGCTGATGTACGGCGTGGTGTGGGTCTCGCTCATCTGGATGTACTTCACCGAAGTGCGCCGCACCGATCTGATGGCCACGCAGGCAGCACCGGCTGCTGCGGCTGGCCGCTGAACTTTCACTTTCCAAGGAAACACCATGTCTGCCACACCCGCCAGTAGGCGCCAGGGGCGTCTGCTCACCCTCTGGGCTCCTGAGGACAAATCGTTCTGGGAGCGCGAAGGCGAAGCCATCGCCAAGCTCAACCTGTGGATCTCGGTGCCCGCGCTGTTCCTGGCCTTTGCCATCTGGCAGGTCTGGAGCGTGGTTGCCGTGAGCCTGCCCGGCCTCGGATTCAAGTATTCGACCAACCAGCTGTTCTGGCTGGCCGCAGCGCCCGCGCTTTCGGGCGCCACGCTGCGTATCTTTTATTCGTTCATGGTGCCGCTGGTGGGTGGGCGCCGCTGGACGGCGATCTCCACCGCCAGCTTGCTGATCCCTGCGATTGGCATCGGCTTTGCGGTGCAAGACAACACCACGACCTATCCCACCATGCTCATCCTGGCGCTGCTGTGCGGCCTGGGCGGCGGCAACTTCAGCTCCAGCATGGCCAACATCAGTTTCTTCTTTCCGAAGGAGCGCAAGGGCTCAGCGTTGGGCGTGAATGCAGGCCTGGGTAACTTGGGCGTTTCGGTGGTGCAGTTTCTGAGCCCGCTGGTCGTCACTGCCGGCATCTTCGGCATCTTTGGTGGCGAAGGCCAGACCATCGTCAAGAACGGCCAGACCGTGCAGGTGTGGACGCAGAACGCCGCCTTCATCTGGGTGCCATGGATTGCGCTGACGGCGCTGGCCGCCTGGTTCGGCATGAACGACATTGCCGATGCCAAGGCCTCCTTTGCCGCGCAGGCCGCCATCTTCAAGCGCAAGCACAACTGGCTGATGTGCGTGTTGTACCTCGGCACCTTCGGCTCGTTCATCGGCTATGCAGCGGGCTTTCCGCTGCTCATCAAGAGCCAGTTCCCTGGCATCAACCCGCTGGCCTATGCCTGGCTGGGCCCGCTGGTGGGCGCCGTGATCCGCCCCTTTGGTGGCTGGCTGGCCGACAAGCTCGGTGGTGCGCGTGTCACGCTGTGGAATTTCATCGTCATGGCCGTGGCCGTGATGGGCGTGACGTTCTTCCTGCCCTCTGGTGGCCCTGGCGGCAACGAAGGCCAGTTTGCAGGTTTCTTCGTGTGCTTCCTGGTGCTGTTCCTCACTACCGGCATCGGCAACGGCTCGACCTTCCGCATGATCCCCGTGATCTTCCTGACCGAAGCCATGCGCGGCGTGGACAAGCACAACGCCGCCGCTGTGGCCAGCGCCAACAAGGAGGGCAACACTCTGGGCGCGGCCACGCTGGGCTTCACCGCCGCCATGGCCGCCTACGGCGGGTTCTTTATCCCCAAGAGCTATGGCAGCTCCATCGCGCTGACCGGCAGCCCCCACGCTGCACTGTGGACGTTCTTCGCCTTCTATCTCGTTTGCATCGTGATCACCTGGTGGACCTACGCACGCAAGCACGCCGAGATGCCTTGCTAGTCAACCCCAGAACAGAAATCAGAAAAGGAGCCCTTCGATGAGCCATTTCCTCGATCGCCTTTCGTACTTCTCGCAGCCCCGCGAGACCTTTGCCCAAGGCCATGGCGAAACCAACGGTGAAGACCGCACCTGGGAAGACGCCTACCGCGACCGCTGGGCGCACGACAAGATCGTGCGCAGCACCCACGGCGTGAACTGCACGGGCTCCTGTTCGTGGAAGATCTACGTCAAGGGCGGCATCGTGACCTGGGAAACCCAGCAAACCGACTACCCCCGCACCCGCCCTGATCTGCCCAACCATGAGCCCCGTGGCTGCGCACGCGGCGCCAGCTACAGCTGGTACCTGTACAGCGCCAACCGCGTGAAGTACCCCATGGTGCGTGGCCGCCTGCTCAAGCACTGGCGCGCCGCCATCGCCCTGGCCAAGAGCCCGGTGGACGCCTGGGCCAGCATCGTCGAGAACGATGCCTCCAAGCGCGAATGGCAAAAGCAGCGCGGCCTGGGCGGCTTTGTGCGCAGCACCTGGGATGAAGTCAACCAGATGATCGCTGCGGCCAATGTCTACACGATCAAGAAGCACGGTCCTGACCGCATCATCGGCTTCTCGCCCATCCCGGCGATGTCGATGATTTCGTACGCCGCTGGCAGCCGCTACCTGAGCCTGATCGGCGGCGTGTGCATGAGTTTTTACGACTGGTACTGCGACCTGCCTCCCAGCAGCCCGCAGACCTGGGGCGAGCAGACCGACGTGCCCGAGTCGGCCGACTGGTACAACAGCTCGTACATCATTGCCTGGGGCTCCAATGTGCCCCAGACGCGCACGCCCGATGCGCACTTTTTGACCGAGGTGCGCTACAAGGGCACCAAGGTGGTGTCCATCACGCCCGACTACTCCGAAGTCGCCAAGCTGGGCGATCTGTGGATGCACCCCAAGCAGGGCACCGACGCCGCCGTAGCCATGGCCATGGGTCATGTGATCCTCAACGAGTTCTACTTCAAGGACGGTGGCAAGGGCCGCAGTGCGTACTTTGACGACTACGCGCGCCGCTACACCGACCTGCCGCTGCTGGTGGTGCTCAAGGAAAAAACGCTGCCCGATGGCCGCACGGTGATGGTGCCCGACCGTTATGTGCGCGCCAGCGATTTCCCAGGCCAGCTTGACCAGTCCAACAACCCCGACTGGAAGACTGTGGGCTACGACGAGCTGGGCCAGGTCACGCTGCCCAATGGTTCCATCGGCTTTCGCTGGGGGGCGGACGGCCGCCCCGACCAGGGCCTGTGGAACCTGGAGAACAAGGAAGCACGCACCGGCAACACCGTCAAGCTCAAGCTGTCGGTGATCGAAGATGGCGAGCAGGCCCACGACATTGCCGATGTCGCCTTCCCGTACTTTGGCGGCGTGGCAACGCCCAACTTCACGGCCAACGAACAAGGTGGCGACGTGATGGTGCGCCGCGTGCCGGTGTCCCACCTGGAGCTGGCCGGTCACGAAGCCCAGGGCCGCGTGATGGTGGCCACCGTGTTCGACCTGCTGGCGGGCAACTACGGCATTGACCGAGGCCTACCGGGCGAAGAGCCCGGTGGCGGTTACGACGCCGACCGCCCCTACACCCCTGCCTGGCAAGAGGCCATCACCGGCGTGCCGCGCGAGCAGATCATCACCGTGGCGCGCCAGTTTGCCGACAACGCCGACAAGACGCATGGCAAGTCCATGGTGATCATCGGCGCGGCCATGAACCACTGGTACCACAGTGACATGAACTACCGGGGCATCATCAACATGCTGATGCTGTGCGGCTGTATTGGCCAAAGCGGTGGCGGCTGGGCGCACTATGTGGGCCAGGAAAAGCTGCGCCCACAGACGGGCTGGACGGCACTGGCCTTTGCGCTGGACTGGATCCGCCCACCGCGCCAGATGAACAGCACGAGCTTCTTCTACGCCCACACCGACCAGTGGCGCTACGAGAAGCTGGGCATGGAGGAAATCCTCTCGCCCCTGGCTGACAAGAAGGCCTACCACGGCGCGCAGATCGACTACAACGTGCGCGCCGAGCGCATGGGCTGGCTGCCATCAGCGCCCCAGCTCAAGACCAACCCCATGCAGGTGGCCAAGGATGCCGCTGCAGCGGGTATGGACGCGAAGGATTACGTCGTCAAGTCTCTGAAGGACGGCACGCTCACGATGAGCTGCGAGGACCCGGACCATCCGTCCAACTGGCCGCGCAACATGTTCGTGTGGCGCTCCAACATCCTGGGCTCGTCGGGCAAGGGGCATGAATACTTCCTCAAGCACCTGCTGGGCACCACCCACGGCGTGCAGGGCAAGGACCTGGGCAAGGACGAAGCCAAGCCCGAGGAAGTGCAGTGGCACACCAACGCACCCGAAGGCAAGCTGGACCTGCTGGTCACGCTCGACTTCCGCATGAGCACGACCTGCCTGTATTCGGACATCGTGCTGCCCACGGCCACCTGGTATGAGAAGAACGACCTCAACACCAGCGACATGCACCCCTTCATCCACCCGCTGTCCACGGCGGTGGACCCTGCCTGGCAGGCCAAGAGCGACTGGGAGATCTACAAGGGTTTCGCCAAGGCTGTGAGCGAGGTCAGCGTGGGCCACCTGGGCGTGGAAAAGGACGTGGTGCTCACGCCCATCATGCACGACACGGCGGGTGAAATGGCCCAGCCCTACGGCGTGCGTGACTGGAAGCGGGGCGAGTGCGAACTGATCCCCGGCAAGACGGCGCCGCAGGTCACCGTTGTCGAGCGCGATTACCCCAACCTCTACAAGCGCTTCACCGCCCTGGGCCCCTTGATGGACAAGGCAGGCAACGGCGGCAAGGGCATCGGCTGGAACACGCAGACCGAAGTCGGCCAGCTGGGCGATTTGAACGGCCGCGTGAAGGAAGAGGGCGTGACGCAGGGCATGCCCCGCATCGTGAGCGACATCGACGCCACCGAAGTGGTGATGATGCTCGCGCCCGAGACCAACGGCCATGTGGCCTGCAAGGCCTGGGAAGCTCTGGGCAAGCAGACGGGCCGCGACCACGTGCACCTGGCGCTGCACCGCGAAGACGAGAAGATCCGCTTCCGCGATATCCAGGCGCAGCCGCGCAAGATCATCAGCTCGCCCACCTGGTCTGGCCTGGAAAGCGAAAAGGTCAGCTACAACGCCGGCTACACCAACGTGCACGAGTACATCCCATGGCGCACCCTCACGGGCCGCCAGCAGTTCTACCAAGATCACCCGTGGATGCGTGACTTTGGCGAAGGCTTCGTGAGCTACCGCCCACCCGTGCACCTCAAGACGCTGGAAGAAGTGGAAGGCAAGAAGCCCAACGGCAACCGCGAGATCGCGCTCAATTTCATCACGCCGCACCAGAAGTGGGGCATCCACAGCACGTACAGCGACAACCTGATGATGCTCACGCTCAACAGGGGTGGCTCGGTGGTGTGGCTGAGCGAGGACGACGCGAAGGTCGCTGGCATCGTGGACAACGACTGGGTCGAACTCTTCAACGCCAACGGTGCCATTGCAGCCCGTGCGGTGGTGAGCCAGCGTGTAAACCCCGGCATGGTGATGATGTACCACTCGCAAGAGAAGATCATCAACACCCCCGGCTCCGAGATCACCGGCACGCGCGGCGGCATCCACAACTCGGTCACGCGCATTGTGCTCAAGCCCACCCACATGATTGGCGGCTATGCGCAGTTGAGCTACGGCTTCAACTACTACGGAACCATTGGTACCAACCGCGACGAGTTCGTGCTGGTGCGCAAGATGGACCGCGTGGACTGGCTCGACGACGAGCCCGTGTCCAGCACGGCAGCCCACGCCTGAAGCCGAAGACAAGGAGAAACACGATGAAAATTCGCGCACAAATCGGCATGGTGCTGAACCTGGACAAGTGCATTGGTTGCCACACCTGTTCCGTCACCTGCAAGAACGTCTGGACCAGCCGCCCCGGGGTGGAATACGCCTGGTTCAACAACGTCGAAACCAAGCCCGGCATCGGCTATCCCAAGGAGTGGGAAAACCAGGACAAGTGGAACGGCGGCTGGGTGCGCAACCCTGACGGCTCCATCGCCCCCCGTCAGGGCGGCAAGTGGAAGCTGCTCATGCGCATCTTCGCCAACCCCAACCTGCCCCAGATCGACGACTACTACGAGCCCTTCACGTTCGACTACGACCACCTGCAGTCGGCGCCTGAAACGAAGGCCGCACCCACGGCCCGCCCGCGCAGCCTGATCACCGGCAAACGCATGGAGAAGATCGAGTGGGGCCCGAACTGGGAAGAAATCCTGGGCGGCGAGTTCAGCAAGCGCAGCAAGGACAAGAACTTCGACGATGTGCAAAAGGACATCTACGGCCAGTTCGAAAACACCTTCATGATGTACCTGCCGCGCCTGTGCGAGCACTGCCTGAACCCGGCGTGCGTGGCATCGTGCCCCTCGGGCTCGATCTACAAGCGCGAGGAAGACGGCATCGTGCTGATCGACCAGGACAAGTGCCGTGGCTGGCGCATGTGTGTCAGCGGTTGCCCTTACAAGAAGATCTACTACAACTGGCAGTCGGGCAAGGCCGAGAAGTGCATCTTCTGCTACCCCCGTATCGAAGCAGGTCAGCCCACCGTGTGCTCGGAAACCTGTGTGGGCCGCATCCGGTACCTGGGCGTGCTGCTGTATGACGCAGACCGCATCCAGGAAGCCGCCAGCGTGGAGCGCGACCGCGACCTGTACCAGGCGCAGCTCGACATCTTCCTGGACCCGAACGATCCCGACGTGATCAAGCAGGCGCGCATCGATGGCATCTCGGACAGCTGGATGGAGGCCGCCCGCAACAGCCCGGTCTACAAGATGGCCGTGCAATGGAAGGTCGCCCTGCCGCTGCACCCCGAGTACCGCACGCTGCCCATGGTCTGGTACGTGCCACCGCTCTCGCCCATCACGGCCGCTGCCAACGCAGGCCATGTGGGCGTGAATGGCGATATCCCTGATGTGTCGCAGCTGCGCATTCCCGTGCAGTACCTGGCCAACCTGCTCACCGCCGGCGATACCGGCCCCGTGGTGCGGGCGCTGGAGCGCATGCTCGCCATGCGCACCTACCAGCGCGACAAGCATGTGGAGCAGCGCCAGAACCTGGCCGTGCTCAAGCAGGCAGGCCTGTCGATGGCCGAGGTGGAGGAGATGTACCAGGTGATGGCGATTGCCAATTACGAGGACCGCTTCGTGATCCCGTCGGCCCACCGCGAATACGCAGAGAACGCGTTCGACATTCGCGGCGGCTGCGGCTTCTCGTTTGGCAACGGGTGCTCCGATGGCAGCACCGAGACCAGCATGTTCGGTGGCAAGAAGCCTCGCACCATACCGATCAAAGCCACGGTCTGAAGCACAGGCAAAAGGAATCACCATGTTCAAAAAGAACCCGAACTCTGTGCGCCTGACCCTGCGCGCCCTGGGCTACCTGCTGAGCTACCCCGATGCGCAACTGCGCAGCGTGATGCCGCAACTGATCGACGCCCTGCAGACCGAGCAGGCCCTGACGGCCGATCGCATGGATGAGCTGAAGGCCGTGTGCGAGCACCTGGCTGCACTCGACCCGCTGGAAGCCGAAGCCCGCTACGTGGACAACTTCGACCGGGGCCGCCAGACCTCGCTGCACCTGTTCGAGCATGTTCATGGCGACTCGCGCGACCGGGGGCCTGCGCTCATCGACCTGCTGCAGACCTACGACAAAGCAGGCCTGAAGTTTGAAGCCGAAGAGCTGCCCGACCACCTGCCGGTGGTGCTGGAGTTCGCCTCCACCCAGCCGCCCGAAGTGGCCAAGGAGTTCCTGGGCGAAATGGCCCACATCCTGAACGCGCTGTTCAGTGCGCTGGTGGCAAGAAGCAGCCCCTATGCCAGCGTGATTGCTGCGGTGCTCGAAGTGTCGGGCCAGCGCGTGCAGTCGGTGGCGCTCACCCCCGAGCCGCCCATGGACGAAGTTTGGGCCGAGCCCGAAGCGTTTGGCGGTTGCAGCACCCAGGGCCAGGCCAAGCCTGACCAGCCGCAGCCCATGCATTTTGTTCGTACTCCCCGCGCCGAGCGGGCACCAGAAGGAGTCTCCGTATGACCGCCTGGCTTGACACCCTGTTGTTTGGCATCTATCCGTATATTTGCCTCGCTGTCTTTTTCATTGGCAGCTGGGCGCGGTTCGACCGCGACCAGTACACTTGGAAAAGCGATTCGTCGCAGCTGCTGCGCACCGGCAGCCTGCGCTGGGGCAGCAACCTGTTCCATATCGGTGTGCTGTTCCTGTTCTTTGGCCATACCGTGGGCATGCTCACGCCGCACTTCCTCTACGAAGGCTTTATCACTGCAGGTGCCAAGCAGATCATGGCGATGGTGACGGGCGGTATCGCGGGCGTGCTGGGCTTCATTGGCCTGTCCATCCTGCTGCACCGGCGCCTGTCGGATGACCGCATCCGCGCCACGTCCAAGACCAGCGACATCCTGATCCTGGTGCTGCTGTGGCTGCAGCTGGCGCTGGGCTTGGCCACCATTCCGCTGTCGGCGCAGCATCTGGACGGCTCCATGATGATGAAGCTGGCCGAGTGGGGTCAGCGCGTGGTGACCTTCCGCAGCGGCGGCGTCGAGCTGCTGGCCGAAGCGGGTTGGATCTTCAAGGCCCACATGTTCCTGGGCATGACGATCTTCCTGGTCTTCCCTTTCACCCGCCTGGTGCATGTGTGGAGCGGCTTTGGCACGCTGGCCTATGTGCTGCGCCCCTACCAGGTGGTGCGTGCGCGCCGCCTGAACCTGCCACCCGGACACACGCAGTCGCAAGACCGCCGTGGTGTTTGAGTTCGTATCGCATAAGGAGCACACCATGAGCGGATGTGGAACCGGTAGCTGCGGTTGCAGCACCAGCGCAATCAGTCAGAGCGCCCCTCAAAGCGCGCTTTCCCCCGAGCAAACGGCCGCTTACGAGGCGCTGTCTGCCACGGTAGGGGCGACTGTCACGGCAGACACGCCCGCCATGGCGGCCCCTCAGCCCACGGGGCTGGCCCCGGTGGCGCGCATCAACGGCGTGGCATTGAACTCAACGGCCGAGTGGCTGGATGACGAAGCCTTGCGCCAGCGTGCCTGCACCGAACTGCTGCGCCAGGCGGCCCAGCAGGCGGGTTTGCTTTCAGCAGACGATGTGCCCGGCGCCCTGGGAGCCATCAGCACCGAGGCCTCCAACGCCATCGAGCAGCTGCTGGAGCGTGAGCTACCCATCCCCGACCCATCGGAAGAAGCCTGCCGCCGCTACCACGACGCCCACCCTGCGGCACACGCCCAGGGCGAGCGGGCCCAGCTGCGCCACGTGCTGTTTGCCGTGACGCCGGGCGTGGATGTGAAGCAACTGCGCCTGCGTGCCGAGGCCATGTTGATTGACTTGCGCTGTGCGGACGATGGTGGCGCCAAGTTTGCCGAGGCGGCTGCGCAGTGGTCCAACTGCCCCAGCGGCCAGCAAGGCGGCGACTTGGGCTGGCTCACCCGCGCCGACTGTGCCCCCGAGTTCGCCCGCGAGGTGTTTGGCAGCGCCGAGATCGGTGTGCTGGCGCGCCTGGTACACAGCCGGTTTGGCCTGCATGTGGTGGAGGTGGTGGCGCGCGATCCGGGGCAGCAGCCTTCGTTCGAAGAGGTGCGCCAGGCCATCGCCCTCACGCTGCGCCAGCAGGCCTGGGTGAACGCGTTGAGGCAGTACCTCCAATTGCTGGCGGGCGCTGCCGTGGTGGAGGGCGTGACACTGGACGCGGCTGATTCTCCGCTTGTACAGTAGTTGCATTGCACGCCATCTGATCGCACCATGCCCGACGAGCTGCTTGATCGCCTGCGTCGTTTTCACGACGACGCCTTTCCCCAGTACCGCGAACAGTTCCAGACGCTGGTGGACGAGGGGCAGCACCCCACCACCTTGTTCATCGGCTGTTCCGACTCGCGCCTGGTGCCCTACCTGTTGACCGGCGCGGGCCCGGGGGAGCTTTTCCTGGTGCGCAACGTGGGTGCGTTTATCCCGCCGTATGACGGATCTCACGGCCACCATGGCACCACGGCAGCCATTGAGTTTGCAGTGCTCAACCTGCAGGTGCGCCGCATCGTGGTGTGCGGCCACAGTCACTGTGGGGCTATCAAGGCGATGTATGGTGAGGTTTCGCCCGAAGCACCCAACCTGAACCGCTGGCTGGACCTGGGGCGCGAGGCCCTGTTGCCCATGCAGGCGGGCCCCGAGGTGCTGCGCCGCACTGAGCAGCGCGCCGTGGTGCTGCAGCTCGAACGCCTCATGGAGTACCCGATGGTGCGCAGCCGTGTGCAGTCAGGGCAGATAAGCCTGCACGGCTGGCACTACGTGATCGAGGAAGGAGAAGTCCATGTGTTTGATGTCAAGACGGGCGGTTTTGTGCCGGCCTCGCTGGCGGACAACAGCGGCACCGGCCCCTACCACCCTTACGTGGGGCATGATGGGCAAGTTCTTCTGGACGAGCTTTGACCTTGTCCGGCATTCTCGCGGCAGATCCGTGAGGAATGAGGCCCTCTTGATGGAACGCAAGACCTCACTGGCGTGAAACCCAAATCATCGGCCCCCATGAAACGCGAACCTCAGCCCCCCCTCAAGCCCACCTCGTCCCTGCAGCCCATCAGCCTGGATGTATTGCGCGAAAAATACCTCAAACGCGGCGAAACCACCGCCGACGAGCTGTACCAGCGCGTGGCACGGGCCCTGGCCTCGGTCGAAAAACCCGAGCAGCGCGACAAGTACGAGGCCCTGTTCCTCGCCAATCTGAAGGCGGGCGCCATCGGCGCAGGCCGCATCATGAGCGCAGCAGGCACCGACATCCAGGCCACCCTCATCAACTGCTTTGTGCAGCCCGTGGGTGACTGCATCCAGGGCGTGGATGACGAAGGCTTTCCGGGCATCTACGAAGCGTTGCGTGAGGCGGCCGAGACCATGCGCCGTGGCGGGGGCGTGGGCTACGATTTCTCCCGCATCCGGCCCAAGGGCGCGCAGGTAAAGGCCACGGCCTCCATGGCGTCGGGGCCGTGCAGCTACATGAACGTGTTCGACCAGTCCTGCTCCACCGTGGAGAGCGCGGGAGCGCGGCGGGGGGCGCAGATGGGCGTGCTGCGCATCGACCATCCCGATGTGCACGAGTTCATCACGGCCAAGCGCACGCCAGGGCGCTGGAATAACTTCAATGTGTCGGTGGGCGTGTCGGACGAGTTCATTGCTGCCGTACAGAACAACGCACAGTGGGAGCTGGTGCACAAGGCTCGCCCCGGCGCTGCGTTGCTCGCCCAGGGCGCCCGTCAGCGTGCAGACGGCCAGTGGGTGTATGCCACCGTGCCCGCACGCGAGCTGTGGGACACCATCATGAAGTCGGCCTACGACTTTGCCGAGCCCGGTATCCTGTTCCTGGGGCGCATCAACGAAGACAACAACCTGCACTATTGCGAAGACATCGCGGCGACCAATCCCTGTGGTGAGCAACCGCTGCCGTCGTACGGTTGTTGTGACCTGGGCCCCATCATCCTCACCCGCTTTGTGCGCCACCCCTTTGGTTTTGGCGGCGTGGCGGCGTTTGACTTTGACGCGTTCACCAAGGCCGTGGCGCTGCAGGTGCGCGCGCTCGACAACGTGCTCGATGTGACCTATTGGCCCTTGCCGCAGCAGCGCGACGAGGCGATGGCAAAGCGCCGCATTGGTGTGGGCTTTACCGGCATGGGCAACACACTGGCCATGCTGTGCCTGCGCTACGACCTGCCCGAGGGCCGCACCATGGCTGCGCGGATTGCCGAGTACATGCGCGACGCAGCGTATGCCGCATCGGTGGACCTGGCGCGTGAGAAAGGGGTATTTCCGAAGTTCGATGCCAACGGCTATCTGGCCGAAGGCACGTTTGCCAGCCGCCTGCCGGAATCGCTCCAGGCTGCCATCCGCCAGCATGGCATCCGCAATAGCCATCTGCTCTCCATCGCCCCCACGGGCACGGTGAGCCTGGCCTTTGCCGACAACGCTTCCAACGGCATCGAGCCGCCGTTTTCGTGGATGTACAAGCGCAAGAAGCGCGAGTCCGACGGCAGCACGACCGAGTACGCGGTGGAAGACCACGCCTGGCGGCTGTACCGCGAGCTGGGCGGCGATGTAGATGCGTTGCCGGACTATTTCGTCTCGGCCCTCGCCATGCCCGCCGAAGGCCACATTGCCATGATGGAGGCCGTGCAGCCCTTTGTGGACACGGCCATCTCCAAGACTGTCAACATCCCTGCCGACTACCCCTACGAAGGGTTCAAGGACCTGTATCTTCAGGCCTGGCGCGCCAAGCTCAAAGGTCTGGCCACCTACCGGCCCAACGCCATCCTGGGGTCTGTGCTGGAGACCCACGCTGCACCTGCGCCAACGCTTGCTGCTGCGCCCATGGTGCCACCAGCACCCCCGGTGGACCCCATGCGCACCGTCATCGAAAGCCGCCCCCAAGGCGGCCTCTCCGCCGTTGCGGAGAAGCTCGAATACTGGACGCAAGAGGGCCACAAGACGCTGTACCTCATCGTGTCGTTCCTCCCCGTTCCCACTGGCATCGGTAACGGCACGGTAGACCGCGCCATTGAGTTCTTCATGCCCGTGGGCCAAAGCGGCGAGTCGCAGCAGTGGATCACGTCCAGCATGCGCATGTTGTCGCTGGCAGCGCGTGGCGGCTTTTTGGAGCGGGCGCTGTCGGACATGCGCAAGGTCGCCTGGGACCGCGGCCCCGTGCGCCTGGGCACCCACCGCAAGGACGACGGCACGCTGGTGCCCATGTGGCACGACTCCGAGGTGGCAGCCATGGCCTATGCCATCCAGAACATCCTGGCGCGCCGCGTGGCCGACCCGGTGCAGCAGCAGCTGCCGCTGGATGAGCCTGCACCGCCCCCAGTGGCTGTGCCCCAGGCCATGGCGGGCAAGAAGTGCAGCGAGTGTGGCGCCCACGCCGTGATTCGCAAGGATGGTTGCGACTACTGCACGCAGTGCGGGCATTTGGGGACCTGCGGGTGACCTCTCGCCCCGTCATCCCCCTGCGCACCGCGTCGGGAAAACCGTCGCCGGAGATGCTGGCGTCGCTGGACAGGCAATGGCGCTGGCGCTATCTGATGCTGGCGCCGCACCGGTTGGGGTTTTTCCTGGCCATGGTGGTGCTGGTGGCGTCAGGGGGGTGGTGGGCATTGGTGCAGG
>NZ_JAMXAX010000084.1 GCF_023913775.1 Acidovorax facilis | reverse complement strand
CCCCGCGGCCGCCCCCGCAAGACCGCAGAAGAACTGGACGACGGCAACCGCCGCCGCAAGCTCATGGACGGCGCGGCCAAGCTGTTCCGCACCCAGGGCTTCGCCGCCACCAGCACGCGCGACATTGCGGCGGCGGCGGGCATGCACAGCGGCTCGCCCTTCTACCACTTCGAAAGCAAAAGCGCGCTGCTCTATGCCGTGATGAGCGAGGGCATGACCATGGCCACGCAAAGCCAGCAGCAGGCACTCGATGCGTTGCCCACCACGGCCACACCGCGCGAGCAGTTGCACACGCTCATTCGCCACCACTTTGAGATCCTGCTCGGGCCGCGCAGTAGCTTCATCCCAGTGATGCTTTACGAGTGGCGTTCGCTCACGCCTGCGCAGCGCAAGGGCATTGCCCGCATCAAGGACAGCTACGAGGCCACCTGGATGCCTGTGCTGGAAGCGCTGGCAAAGCAGGGTGCGCTGCAGGCCGAGCCCGGTGTGGCGCGGTTGTTCATTTTTGGGGCGCTCAACTGGGCGGTGCAGTGGTTCTCGCCCAAAAAGGGCAAGTCGCTTGACGCGCTCACCGACGAGGCGCTGGCCTTGTTCATCCGTTCATAACAAACAACCCCACCAAGGCAGAGTCACCATGGCCCCCACCGCGCGCAACGCCTACCAGTCTGTGTTTGCTCCGGGCCTGTTCCAGGGCCAGGTGGTGGTGGTCACCGGCGGCGGCTCGGGCATAGGCCGGTGCATGGCGCATGAATTGGCGCACCTGGGCGCGCATGTGGTGCTGGTGGGGCGCAAGCCAGAAAAGCTGCTGGCCGTGGCTGAAGAGATCACTGCCGATGGTGGCCGTGTGTCCTGCGAGGTGTGCGACATCCGATCCGAAGAAGGTGTGGTGGCGCTGGTGCAGCAGATCATCGCTGCGCAGGGCCGCGTCGATGCACTGGTCAACAACGCGGGCGGGCAGTTCATGTCGCCGCTCGAATCCATCAGCGCCAAGGGCTGGGAGGCCGTGCTGCACACCAACCTCACGGGTGGCTTCTTGATGGCGCGAGAGTGCTACCGGCAGTGGATGGCGCAGCACGGCGGCTCCATCGTCAACATCGTGGCCGACATGTGGGGCTCCATGCCGGGCATGGGGCACAGCGGTGCAGCGCGCGCGGGCATGGTCAGCTTCACCGAAACCGCCGCGCTCGAATGGGCGCACAGCGGTGTGCGCGTGAACGCCGTGGCGCCGGGCTACATCGCCTCCAGCGGCATGGACAACTACCCGCCCGAGGCGGCAGACATGCTGCGTGCCATGCCGCGCACGGTGCCGCTCGGGCGCTTTGGCAACGAGGCCGAGGTATCGGCGGCCATCACCTTTTTGCTCAGCCCGGCAGCCAGCTTCATCAGCGGCACCACGTTGCGGGTGGACGGCGCGCGGCCCCAGGTGCGCATGGGTTGGCCGCAGCGCCCGCCTGGTGCCACCGCCGCAGCACACCCGGCTGTGCGGCCGTTTGACGGATTTCATCGCGCGCAGGTGCCGCAGGTGTTTGCCCCTTCCCATACCCCCAAGACCGAGGCCGCATGACCGCCGTCTTCACTTCCCGATTCAACCCAGGTAGCGCCGAATCCACCCAGCGCCGCGCGGCGCTGCAGGCCCGCCTTCATGCCCTGCGCGCGCTGGAAGAGCGCGCCGCCGCCGCCTCGGCCCGCTCGCTGCCCCAGTTTGAAAAACGCGGCCAGCTGCTGCCGCGACAGCGCGTGGCGCTGCTGCTGGATGCGGGCGCGTCCTGGCTGCCGCTGTGCACGCTGGCGGGCTACCTGCAGGACGTGAAGGACCCCGAGAAGTCCGTGCCCGGTGGCGGCATGGTTGCGGGCATCGGCTTTGTCAGCGGCGTGCGCTGCATGGTGGTGGCCAGCGATTCAGGCATCGAAGCCGGCGCCATCCAGCCCATGGGCCTGGAAAAGATCTTGCGCGTGCAGGAAATCGCGCTGCAAAACCGCTTGCCGTTCATCCACCTGGTGGAGAGCGCGGGTGCCAACCTCATGCGCTACCGGGTGGAGGGCTTCGTGCACGGCGGCACGCTGTTCCGCAACCTCGCGCGGCTGTCGGCGGCGGGCATTCCGGTCGTCACCGTGCAGCACGGCTCGGGCACCGCAGGCGGCGCCTACATGCCCGGCTTGTCGGATGTGGTCATCATGGTGCAGGGCCGCTCGCGCGCCTTTTTGGCCGGGCCGCCGCTGCTCATGGCTGCGACGGGTGAGATTGCGACGGAAGAAGAACTGGGCGGGGCCGAGATGCACACCGCCGTCTCGGGCCTGGGTGAATACCTGGCGCAGGACGACCGTGAGGCGATCGGCTTGGCGCGCGATGTGGTGGCGCAGCTGGGGTGGAACATGCCCCGGCGACCCAGCGCACCTGGGCCCACCTTGCCCGCAGACGATCTCCTGTCCCTGATGTCTGCCGACCTGCGCCAGCCTGTGGACATGCGCGAGGTGATCGCGCGGCTGGTGGATGGGTCTGAGCTGCTCGAGTTCAAAGCCCGCTACGGCATGGCCACGCTCTGCGCGCAGGGCCGCATCGGCGGCCATGCCGTGGGCTTCATCAGCAACAACGGCCCTATCGACGTGGCGGGCGCCAACAAGGCCACGCACTTCATCCAGTGGATGTGCCAGCTGGGCCACCCCATCATCTACCTGCAGAACACCACGGGCTACATGGTGGGCAAGGACAGCGAGCAGGGCGGCATGATCAAGCACGGCAGCAAGATGATCCAGGCCGTGACCAACGCCACCGTGCCGCAGATCACCATCCAGTGCGGCGCCAGCTTTGGCGCGGGCAACTACGGCATGTGCGGGCGGGGCTATGCGCCGCGCTTCCTGTTCGGCTGGCCGGGGGCCAAGACAGCGGTGATGGGCGGCGAGCAGGCCGCGCGCACCATGCAGATCGTGACCGAGGCGGCGATGGCGCGCAAAGGCATAACGCCCGACCCGGTCGAATCGCAGGCCCAGTTCGACAAGATCGTCGCCATGTTCGAGGCCCAGGCCGATGCGTTCTACACCAGCGGCCTGCTGCTGGACGACGGCGTGATCGACCCGCGCGACACGCGCGCCGTGCTGGCGTTTTGCCTGGATACCTGTGCCGAGGCGCAGGCGCGCACGCTGCGGCCCCTGAGCTTTGGCGTGGCGCGGATGTAAGCGCTTCGCACGCAACCTTCACGATGGCCGAGCCTCTCAAATACCTGCTGAACGACACCGTGCCCCCGCGCATCGCGGCCATGGTGCGGCGCGCGTGGCGCAAGTTCGACACCACCGCGTTTCTGCAGCAAGTAGAGCCTGGCTACGAATCGCTGGAGCTGATGGCACGCGGTCAGCGTATTGCGCAGGCCCTGCAGACACACCTGCCGCAAGACGTGCCGCGTGCGCTGGGCGTGCTGGTCGATTCGATGGACCCGCCGATGGGCCTCGATGCGGCGGGTGAGCCCGATGCGGGTGACCGCCCCTACAGCGCCTTTTTGTACCTGCCGCACAGCATCTACATCGGCACACAGGGCGTGCCGCATTTTGAGGCGGCCATGGCCGCGCAGCATGCGCTGACCCAGCGGTTTACGGCAGAGTTCTGCATTCGCCCCTACCTGCTGCACCACCAGGGCGCCACGCTCGCGCGGCTGCGCGACTGGGCGCAGGATGGCAACGCCCATGTGCGCCGTCTGGTGAGCGAAGGCACGCGGCCCCGCCTGCCCTGGGCGCCGCGCCTGCCCGCATTCCAGAACAACCCGCAACTGGCCCTGCCGTTGCTCGATGCGCTCAAGGACGACCCATCGTCGTACGTGCGTCGCTCCGTGGCCAACCACCTGGGCGACATCGCCAAGGACCACCCCGACCTCGCCGTGGGTACCGCGCGTGCCTGGCTGCAGGGCGCGCCCGCCCCGCGCGAAGCCCTGGTGCGCCACGGCCTGCGCTTTCTCATCAAACGCGGCGACGCCGCTGCGCTCGATGCCCTGGGCGTGGGCCATGCCGTGGCGCTGGATGTGCGGGCCGCGCGCGTGCTGCCCGCCCGCGCACGCATCGGCGACAAGGTGCGCATCGAGGCCGAACTGCACAACCCCACGCCCCAGCCCCAGCGCGTGCTGGCGGACCTCAAGGTGCACTACGTCAAGGCCCACGGCGGCGCGGCGCCCAAGGTGTTCAAGCTGCAGACGCTGGACATCGCCCCCGGCGCCACCGTGGCGGTGGGCAAGACGCTGTCGCTGCAGCAGATGACCACGCGCACCCACTACCCCGGCGCGCACCAGGTGGAGCTGGTGCTCAACGGGCGGCCGCAGCCGCTGGGGCAGTTTCAGCTTTCGTGATCGAAGTTTGCAGGCACACAAACATACAAACGCAACAGCAGGAGACAAGCACCATGCAGTTCACACACGAGCACCGCGAGATCCAGAAGACCCTTAAGCGCTTCATCGACGAAGAGATCAACCCCCATGTGGACGAATGGGAGGCGGCCGAGATCTTCCCTGCGCACGAAGTCTTCAAGAAGATGGGCAACCTGGGCCTCTTGGGCCTGTGCAAGCCCGAGGAATACGGCGGCCAGGGGCTGGACTACTCCTACAGCCTGGCCATGGCCGAGGCGCTGGGCCACATCCACTGCGGCGGCGTGCCCATGGCCATCGGCGTGCAGACCGACATGTGCACCCCGGCGCTGGCGCGCTACGGCAGCGAAGAACTCAAGCGCAACTTTCTGGCCCCTGCGATTGCGGGCGACATGGTGGGCTGCATCGGTGTGAGCGAGCCTGCGGCGGGCAGCGATGTGTCGGGCATCAAGAGCGTGGCGCGCAAGGACGGCGACGACTATGTGATCACCGGCCAGAAGATGTGGATCACCAACAGCCTGCAGGCCGACTGGATGTGCATGCTGGTCAACACGGGCGAAGGCCCTGTGCACAAAAACAAGAGCCTGGTGATGGTGCCCATGCGGGATGGGCCCGGCGGCAAGCTCATCAAGGGCATCGAGGTGGCGCAAAAGATCCGCAAGATCGGCATGCACAGCAGCGACACGGGCCTGATCTACTTTGACGAGGTGCGCGTTCCGCAGCGCTACCGCATCGGTGCCGAGGGGCAGGGCTTCATCTACCAGATGCAGCAGTTCCAGGAAGAGCGCCTGTGGTGCGCCGCCAGCACGCTCGAATCGCTGAACCACTGCATCCAGTGGACCATCGACTACGCACAGGAGCGCAAGCTGTTTGGCGCCACGCTGGCCGACCAGCAGTGGGTGCAGTTCAAGCTGGCCGAACTCAAGACCGAGGTCGAAGCGCTGCGCGCACTCACCTACCGCGCCTGCGACCTGTACGTGAACGGCCAGGACGTGCTGGAGCTGGCCAGCATGGCCAAGCTCAAGGCCGGCCGCCTCAACCGCGAGGTGCCCGACACCTGCCTGCAGTTCTGGGGCGGCATGGGCTTCACGCTGGAGAACAAGGTCTCGCGCATGTACCGCGACGGGCGGCTGGCGTCCATCGGCGGCGGGGCCGACGAGGTAATGCTCGGCATCCTGTCCAAGCTCATGGGCATCGCCAAGCGGCCCGTGCACTGACATGGCTGAATTGCTGTTGATCGACCGCGCGCCGCTGGCCAGCGGCTGTGTGGAAACCTGGACGCTCAACGACCCGGCCAGCCGCAATGCGCTGTCCGAGGCGGTGGTTGACGGTTTGATAGCCGCGTGTGAGCGGGCTGCAACCGATGCCGACCTGCGAGGCGTGGTGCTGCGCGGCGCGGGCGGCCACTTTTGCGCGGGTGGCAGCCTGGGCGGCTTTGCCAAGACCATTGGCCAGCCCCTGGCTGCCGGCGAAGCCGACCCGCTGGTGCCCCTGAACCGCCGCTTTGGTGCGCTGCTGCAGGCCCTGTGCGCGCTGCCGCAGTGGCTCGTCGTGGCGGTGGAGGGCGCGGCCATGGGCGGCGGCTTTGGCCTGGTGTGCTGCGCCGACCAGGTGCTGGCCCACACCAGCGCCCAGTTCGCCACGCCTGAAGTCACGCTGGGCATCGTGCCTGCGCAGATCGCGCCCTTTGTCGTGCGGCGCCTTGGCCCGTCTGCTGCGCGGCGTTGTCTGCTGACGGGCGAGCGCTGGGATGCCGCGAAAGCTCAAATCGCGGGGCTGGTCGATGAGGTGGTGAGTGGCGACATGGAGGCTGCTGTGCAAGCCGCCATCGGACGCCATGCCGTCGCTGCGCCCCAGGCCGTGGCTGCTACCAAACGTTTGCTGCTGGCCCAGCACGAAACGCCGTTGCCCGCGCTGCTCGATGACGCCGCCCTCGCCTTTGCGCAAGCGCTGCGTGGCCCCGAGGCGCCGCAAGGGCTGGCAGCGTTTGCTGCGCGCAAGGCGCCGCCGTGGAGTGCGAACTCATGAAGAAAATCCTCATTGCCAATCGGGCTGTTCATGCCGCAGGCATGGCGAAGCAGATTGCCCGTGCACGCGCAGCGTGCTGGCGGGCGATGGAGCCGCGAGGGCACAGCCTATGAAAAAGATCCTCATCGCCAATCGCGGCGAGATCGCCCGCCGCATCATCCACACCGCCCACCGCATGGGCATCGAAACCGTCGCGGTCTATTCCGACCCCGATGCCAACGCCCTGCACGTGCGCGAAGCCACTCAGGCCGTGGCGTTGGGTGGCGCGGCCAGCGCCGACACCTACCTGCGCACCGACAAGCTGCTGGGCGCCGCCCGTGCCGCCGGCGCAGATGCCGTGCACCCCGGCTATGGCTTCCTCAGCGAGAACGCTGACTTCGCCCAGGCCGTGGTCGATGCGGGCCTGACCTGGATCGGCCCGCCGCCCGGCGCCATCCGCGCGCTGGGCAGCAAGGCCGGGGCCAAGGCGTTGGCCCAGTCGCAGGACGTGCCCTGCCTGCCCGGCTATGCGGGGGAGGATCAGAGCGACGAACGTTTTGCCGCCGAGGCTGCGGGCATCGGCACACCCCTCATGGTCAAGGCCGTGGCGGGTGGGGGAGGGCGTGGCATGCGCCTGGTCACCGACCTGGCGCAGTTGCCCGCCGCATTGGCCAGTGCCCGGTCGGAGGCGCTGGCGGGCTTTGGCTGCGGCGACCTGCTCATCGAACGCGCGCTGCTGCAGCCGCGCCATGTGGAGGTGCAAGTCTTTGCCGACGCCCTCGGTGCTTGCATCCATCTGGGCGAGCGTGATTGCTCTGTTCAGCGCCGCCACCAGAAGATCATTGAAGAGGCGCCCAGCCCTGCGGTGGATGTCGCATTGCGCGAACGCGTGGGCGCCTGCGCCGTGGCGCTGGCTCAGGCTGCTGGCTATGTGGGCGCGGGCACGGTGGAGTTCTTGCTCGACGGCAAAGACTTCTACCTGATGGAGATGAACACCCGCCTGCAGGTGGAGCACCCGGTGACCGAAGCCCTCACGGGGCTGGACCTGGTGGAATGGCAAATCCGCGTGGCGCGGGGTGAGCCGCTGCCGCTCACGCAAGATCAGGTGCATCTGCAAGGCCACGCCATCGAAGTGCGCCTGTGTGCCGAAGACGCGCACTTCCGCCCCCACACCGGCCGCGTGCTGCAGTTCAGCGCGCCGCCCGCCACCGCGTTTGAACGGGCCGCGCCGGGCGCGCTGCGCTTTGACCATGCGCTGGAAGAGGGGGCAGAGGTCACACCCCACTACGACGCCATGCTGGGCAAGCTCATCGTGCACGCGCCCACGCGGCCCGAGGCCATTGCCGCGCTGGTGCGTGCGCTGCAGGGCACCCGCGTGCTGGGCTTGCCCACCAACCGCGCGTTTCTGGCGGCCTGCCTGCAGCACCCCGTGTTTGCCAGCGGCCAGGCGCTGGTGCCGTTCCTGGCGGAGCATGCCCAGGAGCTGCAGCGGTTGCTATCAAATAATGAGCTATCAGTGCATATTCCTTCGGCGCTATCGGCCATTTTTGCTTCAAATCCGACGTCGGACCTGCCTTGTGCCATGGCCAGGCCCCTGCGGCTGCGTCACCAGGGCGAGGTGCACTCCATCGCCGTGCGCGAGCTGGGCGGTGGGCGGCTGCTGGTGGAACAGGCGGGGGCGGAGCCTGTGACTTTGCAGCTGCCCCAGCGCGGTGTGCATTGCGTGGCGGTGGCCCCCCGGCGCTGGCACTGGCAAACCGGCGGCGTGGACGGCTGGGTGGAAGACGCATCGTGGGAGCCCGCTGCGCGCTCGGGTGCGGCGGGCGGTGCGACGGAGCTGCGCGCCCCCTTCAACGGCAAGGTGGTCGCACTGCCCGTGGCCGCAGGCCAGGCGCTGGCGGCGGGCGACACCGTGGTGGTCATCGAATCCATGAAGCTCGAACACAGCCTGGCCAGCCCTGCCGCCACCACGGTGGCCGAGTTGCTGGTAGCGCCCGGCCAGCAGGTGTCGCCCGGCCAGGTGCTGGCCCGCTTTGCATCCGCCACGCAAGGAGCGCCCGCATGACCGCCACATCCGACGCAACCCCTGTGAGCGACGAAGACCGCACCGCCCTCACCGACACCGTCACCCGCTTTGCCCGCACCGAGATCGCGCCGCATGTGGACGCGTGGGATGCCGCCGGTGAATTCCCCCGCAGCCTGTACCGCCGCGCGGCCGACCTGGGCCTGCTGGGCCTGGGCTACCCCGAGCAGTACGGCGGCACACCCGCCAGCTACGCCTTGCGCCTGCCGCTGTGGCGCGCGCTCAGCCGCCACGGCGCCAGCGGAGGCGTGCTGGCCAGCCTGCTGTCGCACAACATCGGCCTGCCGCCGGTGCTGGCGCATGGCAGCGATGCTGTGCGCGCCGAGGTCATTCCACCGGTGCTGGCGGGCGAACAGATTGCCGCGCTGGCGATCACCGAGCCCGGTGGCGGGTCCGACGTGGCCCAGCTCAAGACCACCGCGCGGCGCGAGGGGGATGACTACATCGTCAACGGCGAAAAGGTGTTTATCACCTCCGGCATGCGCGCGGACTGGATCACGTTGGCTGTGCGCACTGGCGACGCTGGCAGCAAGGGCAGTGGCGGCATATCGATGCTGCTCATCCCCGGCCACAGCGCAGGCCTGTCGCGCAGCAAGCTCGACAAGATGGGCTGGCTGTGCTCCGACACCGCCCACCTGCGTTTTGACAACGTGCGCGTGCCCGCGCGCTACCTGCTGGGCGAAGAGGGCGCGGGGTTTCGCATCATCATGGCCAACTTCAATGGCGAGCGCTTTGGCCTCGCCGCGTCGGCCCTGGGCTTTGCCGAGGCCTGCTACGACGAAGCCCTGGCCTGGGCCCGCCAGCGCAAGACCTTTGGCGCCGCGCTGGTGGAGCACCAGGTCATCCGCCACAAGCTGGTGGATATGCAAATGCGCATCCAGTCCACCGCCGCATGGTGCGAGTCCGTGGCCGCGCAGGCCGATGCGGGGCGCGCGGGCGATGCGGCGCCGGGCCGCCCCAAGCCGCATCAGCCCCCCTTGGGGGGCAGCGACCCATGCGCAGCAGGGGAGCGTGGGGGCAGACAGTGCTTGGGTTGCTCAGGTCTGCCTGCTCAAGAACCACGCCACCCAAACCATGCAATTCTGCGCCGACCAGGCCGTGCAGATCCTGGGCGGGATGGGCTTCATGCGCGGCACCGTCAGCGAGCGCATCTACCGCGAGGTCAAGGTCATGATGATCGGCGGCGGTGCGGAAGAAATCATGAAAGACCTGGCTGCACGTCAGCTAGGCATTTGAAGGAGACAGGCACCATGCACAGCACCGACCACGGCAACAAAGCCATCATCACCTGCGCCATCACGGGCGTGCTGACGGACCCCGGCCAGCACCACGTGCCCGTCACGCCAGAGCAACTGGCCAAAGAAGCACGCCGCGCCTACGACGCTGGCGCCGCCGTGGTCCACGTGCACTTTCGCAACCAGGAGCCCGGCAAGGGCCACCTGCCCAGCTGGGACCCGCAGGTCGCGCGCGACTGCGTGCAGGCCATGCGCGAGGCCTGCCCGGGTTTGATCATCAACCAGACCACCGGCGTGGTCGGCCCCCACTACCAGGGCCCGCTCGACTGCCTGCGCGCCACCCGCCCCGAGATGGCCGCGTGCAACGCCGGCTCGCTCAACTACCTGAAGGTGCGCAGCAACGGCACCTGGGCCTGGCCGCCCATGCTGTTCGACAACCAGCCCGCCAAGGTCAAGGACTTCATCGACGTGATGCTGGAGACAGGTACGTTGCCCGAGTTTGAGTGCTTCGACGTGGGCATCGTCCGCTGCGTGGAGATGTATGTGCAGACCGGCATGTACACCGAGCGCCTGCCTGAATACAACTTTGTGATGGGCGTCGAATCCGGCATGCCCGCCGACCCGGACCTGCTGCCCATATTGCTCAAGCTGAAAATCAAGGATGCCCCCTGGCAAGCCACCGTCATCGGCCGCAGCGAGATCTGGCCTGTGCACCAGCGCGTGGCCGAACTGGGCGGGCATTTGCGCACGGGGCTGGAAGACACGTTCTATCTGCCGGATGGGACCAAGGCGGAGTCGAACGGGCCGTTGATTGAGAAGCTGGCGGAATACGCGCGCAACGCGGGGCGGGAGGTGGCTTCGCCGCAGGAGGCGCGGGGGATGTTGGGATTGAAGGCTGCTGATTAGCCGAAAGTGCTTACACGACATTCGTCTGCGTTTTCATCCTTGCAAACTGATCGGCCAGCGATCAATTTGCAAGGATGAAATAGGAATCGTGGCGCCGTAGGTTGGTTCAGCCGCATGACGTCACCCGACATACATGCCTTGCGAAAGGGTGGCACGGGGTTGCGCTGCGTTAAGCAGACCTACGGTAATAGACTGCGGTTGCCCATTGAGGAGGACGCATGGAATCCGTGTCGAACTATCAGGCGTACAAGGACGCAATCAAGAGGACGGGTTTCGTCTTGGAAAATCGTGTCGCTCAACTGCTAAAAGCTAGCGGCTGGACGGTCATCAGCAATAAGTACTACGAAGACGACTACTCGAACACCGTGCGAGAAGTCGATCTGATCGCATACAAGGTCAGTCACGTACAGCACTTTGATGTCTACACGACTCTCGTCATCAGTTGCAAAAAGAGCGAGGAGAATGTTTGGGCCCTGCTTGCGCGGGACATCAACCTCAAGGACCCGAACGCTGATTGGTGGCCAATGCACGCGTGGTCGAATGATCCAGCTCTCCAGTATCGACTTGCAGAGCCGAATTGCGCAAAGGCTTATCACGCAGCTGCCCAATCTTTTGGTGTGGTTCAAGCGCTCAGCGTGCCGGACGTTGAGGTCTTCGCCTTTCAGGAGCTATCCAAAGCTGCAGAGATCACCTCGGTAACAAGAAAGCAAACTCATGGCAGCGGGAGTACGAAGCTCGCCAGTAGTCCAAAAAACGACGTAGCAATCTTCAGCGCAATCACATCGTTAATGAAAGCTCAGGCGTACGAGCTGGGGTCACTGCCGAATCGCAAAAAGAAACCTTCTCTATATCAGTTCAATTTGCTGGCTGTAGCGGACACTGAATTGCTGCGGTTGCACTTTCGGGGATCTGACATTGAGTGTGCGGAGATCGATTCGGAACACTACGTAGGGCGATACATCATTCACCGAAAAGAGACCTTCTCGCGGATCCGCTTCATTCGCGCCTCGGCTTTCGAGAGTACTTTGCAGGACTACGGCCGTCTGCATGATGCAAGTGCCAAGTGGGTCGCTGATGAATGTGACTCCTTCTATCGGGATATCGTGCAAGATGATCGACGGCTGAATGCCTTACTGCCTACGTTCCGAAATGAGGTGCGGTCATTTATTCGATGGAAATCGGTATCCGAGGCGGGTGTCCATGTGGACATGGAGACAGCTACATTGAGCTACTCTAAGAAAGAAAAAAAGCTGCTCATCCATACCGACTTCGGGCTCGAGATTGATGCGCCCGACAAGTTCAATCAATCGAAGGCTATCAAGGAACGCGTAAGTAAGGCGCTTGAAAAAGTCTACAGATACGAAGGTGCCTTTGAGTTCATTGATGACATTCCCTTCTAAGCGGCAACTCAATCAGTTTCGAGAGTGAATTGGGGGCCCTCCCTATCGAAGATAGCCCCCTGTTCATGCGGTGATCGTTAATAAATCGGTTGAAATTTCTCGATTGCATTTCGTGCTTTTGCGTCTAACTTGAAGCCGACTCCATGGCGTGCCGCCAGCTGGTCCGTCCTCTGCATAAACGCCTCAAGACCCGTTCCATAAATGAACTGCATCGCCCCCCCCGTCCAAGCCGGAAACCCAATCCCAAAAATCGACCCAATGTTCGCGTCATGCACGCTGGTCAGCACGCCCTCGGCCAGGCAGCGTGCGGTCTCGATGGCCTGGCGGTAGAGCAAACGGTCCTGGATCTCCTGCACGCTCCATGCCACGCCGGGCTTTTCGAACAGGGGTTTCAGCTCCGCCCACAGGTGCTTCTTGGCGCCTGCGGGGTAGTCATAAAACCCGCCGCCACCGGCGCGGCCGGGGCGCTTGAGCTCTTTGACCATGCGCTCCACCAGCAACTCGCCGGGCGTGGCGGTGTAGGTCTTGCCTTCGGCGGCGTAGTCGGCGCGGGTCTGGTCGAGCACGTGCACGCTCAGGGTCAGCGCGGTTTCGTCCAGCACGGCCAGCGGGCCCACGGGCAGGCCGGCCTGCATGGCGGCGTTTTCAATGGCGGCGGCGGGGATGCCTTCGCCCAGCATGGCGGCGCCTTCCATCACAAAGGTGCCAAAGGTGCGGCTGGTGTAGAAGCCGCGTGCGTCGTTGACCACGATGGGCACCTTGCCCAGGGCCTGCACGTAGTCGAAGGCGCGGGCCACGGTTTCGTCATCCGTCTGTTTGCCGCGAATGATCTCCACCAGCTTCATCTTGTCCACGGGGCTGAAGAAGTGGATGCCGACAAACTTCTCGGGTCGGCTGCTGGCCGTGGCCAGGCCGCTGATGGGCAGGGTCGAGGTGTTGCTGGCAAAGAAGCCGCCGGGCGCCAGCTGCGGCTCGGCCTCTTGTGTGACTTTGGCCTTGAGGTCGCGGCTTTCAAACACGGCTTCGATGATGAGGTCGCAGCCCGCCAGGTCGGCCGCGCTGGCGGTGGGCGTGATGCGGGCCAGCAGCGCTTGCTGCGCCTCGGCGGTCATGCGGCCCTTGTCCACGCGGGCCTGGGTGAGTTTGGCGCTGTAAGCCTTGCCGGCCTCGGCCTTCTCTGTGCTCACGTCTTTCAGCACCGTAGCGATGCCCCGGCTGGCCTGGGCCCAGGCGATGCCCGCGCCCATCATGCCTGCGCCCAGGATGCCGACTTTTTGCGGCTTGTAGCGTGGGGCCGTGCCGGGGCGCGACTTGCCGCTCTTGATCGCGTTCATGTCGAAGAAGAACGTGTTGATCATGTTTCGCGCCACCGGGCCGGTCATCAGGCGGGCGAGGTAGCGGCTTTCGATGCGCAGGGCCGTATCAAAGTCCACCATGGCGCCTTCGACCATGGCGGCCAGCGCCGCCTCGGGCGCGGGGTAGCGGCCGCGGGTGGTCTTCTTGAGCATGGCGGGCGCGACGGTGAGCGCGCCTGCAATCTTGGGATTGGCGGGCGTGCCGCCGGGCATTTTGTAATTCTTGTCGTCCCACGGCTGCACCGCGTGCGGGTGGGTGGCGATGTGGGCCAGGGCAGCGGGCAGCAGTTGCTCGCGCGTGGCAACCAGCTCGTGCACCAGTTGCAGCTCCAGCGCTTCGGCGGGGTTGAAGAGCTTGCCTTCCAGGATGAAGGGCTGCGCGCCCATCAGGCCCAGCAGGCGCGTCATCTTGGTCACGCCGGTGGCGCCGGGCATCAGGCCCAGCGTGACCTCGGGCAGGCCGAACTGGATCTTGGGGTCGGCCACGGCGATGCGGTAGTGGGCGACCAGCGCCACCTCCCAGCCGCCACCCAGCGCGGCGCCGTTGAGGCAGGCCACCACGGGGATACCCAGGGTTTCGAGCGTACGAAAGTGCTTCTTCATGCGCTCGATTTCGCCAAACGCGCTGGGCGCATCCGCAGGTGTCAGGCGCATGGTGGCCTTGAGGTCGGCGCCTGCAAAGAAGCTGGTCTTGGCCGATGCAAGCACGATGCCCTTGAGGGCAGTGCCCAGGCGTTCGCGGTCGCCCAGCACCTGGGCCGTGACCTCGCCCAGCTCTTGCTGCCACTGGCGGCACATGGTGTTGACGGGTGAATTGGTTTCGTCAAAGGTGATGACGGCGACCTGACCTTCGGTGCCCTGGGCGGGGATGAGTTCGTAGCGGATGGTTTGCATGATGTTCTTGTCTCCTGCCCGTTCAGATACGTTCAACAATCGTTGCGATGCCCATGCCGCCGCCCACGCACAGCGTGGCCAGGCCGTAGCGCTGGCCCCGGCGGTGCAGCTCGTCAATCAGGGTGCCGAGGATCATGGCGCCCGTGGCGCCCAGCGGGTGACCCATGGCGATGGCGCCGCCGTTCACGTTGACCTTATCGTGCGGCACGCCCAGCTCGCGCATGAAGCGCATGGGCACGGCGGCAAAGGCCTCGTTCACTTCAAACAGGTCGATCTGGTCGATGGTCATGCCCGCACGGGCCAGCGCCTTTTTGGCAGCGGGCACCGGGCCGGTGAGCATGATGGTGGGGTCGGCGCCACTCAGCGCCGTGGCCACGATGCGTGCGCGGGGCGTGAGGCCGTGGGCCTTGGCGGCGGCCTCGTTGCCGATCAGCACGGCAGCGGCACCGTCCACGATGCCCGACGAGTTGCCCGCGTGGTGCACGTGGTGGATGCGCTCCACCTGCGGGTAGCGTTGCAGCGCCACGGCATCAAAGCCCATGCCGCCCAGTTGCTCGAACGAGGCCTTGAGCGCACCCAGGCCCTCCAGCGTGGTCTTGGGCTTGATGAATTCGTCTTCGGCCAGGATGGTCTGGCCGATGAAGTCGCGCACGGGCACGACGGAGTTCTTGAAGTAGCCCGCTGCGCGCGCTGCGGTGGCGCGGCGCTGGGATTCGAGTGCGAAGGCGTCCACGTCGGCGCGGGTGTAGCCGTCCAGCGTGGCGATGAGGTCGGCGCCGATGCCCTGGGGCACGAACAACGTGGCGGAGTTGGTGGCGGGGTCTTGCGCCCAGGCGCCGCCGTCGGAGCCGATGGGCACGCGGCTCATGCTCTCCACGCCGCCTGCCACCACCAGGTCCTCCCAGCCGCTGCGCACCTTCTGCGCGGCCAGGTTCACGGCTTCCAGGCCCGACGCGCAAAAGCGGTTGACCTGCACGCCCGCACAGCGAAAGTCCCACCCGGCCTTGAGCGCGGCCACCTTCGGCAGCACCGAGCCCTGCTCGCCCACGGGCGAGACGATACCCATGACGACATCGTCCACCGCCGCCGTGTCAAAGCGGTGGCGCGTTTGTAGCTCGGTCAGCAGGCCCACCAGCAGGTCGATGGGCTTGACCTCGTGCAGGGTGCCGTCCTTCTTGCCCTTGCCGCGCGGGGTGCGCAGCGCATCGAATACATAGGCTTCGGTCATGAATGGTCTCCGGTGGTTTCTCTAAACTTCAAGCAGTGCGGCGGTAAAGCCGCTAGGCTGGCTCACGCCACTACAAGGTGCTTTCTGACGCGGGTGCAGTGGTTTTTGCACTATCTTTCGGCGGTTGCTATCTACATTTCTGGCTATGGAACGAAATACATCCCCTGCATTGCAGCGCATCGCGCGCAGCGCCATCGAATACGACGACACGCGCGAAGGATTTGCGCTGGAGCACCATGTCGTGCTGGCGGCATCCAGTGCGCTGGCGGTGGCGGCCTTCATGGCGCCCAGCCGCAGCTCAGCAGCCATACGCGGCATTGGCGCAGGCTTGCTGCTGATGCGCGCGCTGAGTGGCAGCCAGGGTGTGCGCTCCTGGCTGAATGTCACCGACCGCCGCCCCGGTGCGCCGCTCAGCCCCGAGGAAGCGCGCGCCGCCTGGTACCTGTAGCGGCATTCGGCGTCCACTGCGGCGTGGTGCAGGGCATCGGGCACTGCGTCATTCACGGCGCGGTGCATTCCGTTATTTGCCCAGGCCCATGGCCCGTGCAATCACTTCTTTCATGATCTCGTTGGTGCCGCCATAAATGCGCTGCACGCGTGCGTCGGCATAGGCGCGGGTGATGGGGTATTCCCACATGTAGCCGTAGCCGCCGAAGAGCTGCACGCACTCGTCCATCACCTTGCACTGCAGGTCGGTGGTCCAGTACTTGGCCATGCTGGCGGTTTCGGTGTCGAGCTGATCGCGCACGATCAGCTCACAGCATTTGTCCACGAACACGCGGGCCACCTGCACCTGCGTTTGCAGCTCGGCCAGGGTGTGGCGGGTGTTTTGAAATGACGCCACGCTCTGGCCAAAGAGCTTGCGCTGCTTGACGTAGTCCAGCGTCCAGTCAATCGCAGCCTGGGCGGCGGCCACGGCGGTGATGGCGATCTGCAGGCGCTCCCAGGGCAGCTGCTCCATCAGGCAGATGAAGCCACGCCCTTCCATGGCGGGGCCGCCCAGCAAGTTGTCCATCGGCACCTGCACGTCGTTGAAGAACAGCTCGGACGTGTCCTGCGCCTTCATGCCCATCTTCTTGAGGCGCTGGCCTTTTTCAAAGCCGGGCATGCCGCGCTCCACCAGCAACAGGCTGGTGCCCTTGGCTCCGGCGGCCGGGTCGGTCTTGGCGACCACGATCACCAGGTCGGCATGCCAGCCGTTGGTGATGAAGGTTTTGCTGCCGTTCAGCACATAGTGCGATCCGTCTGCACTCTTGATGGCCGTGGTCTTGATGCCTTGCAGGTCGCTGCCGGCTGCGGGCTCGCTCATGGCGATGGCGCCCACCATGGAACCGTTGGCCATTCGGGGCAGGTACTTGCGCTTTTGTTCCTCGGTGCCGTAGTGCAGGATGTACGGCGCCACAATCTCGCTGTGCAGGCCAAAGCCGATGCCGGTGGTGCCTGCACGCGCCAGCTCCTCCATCTGCGCCACCGAATACAGCTTGTCGGCCCCGGCGCCGCCGTATTCCTCGGGCAGGCTCATGCACAGAAAGCCGTTGGCGCCCGCCTGGCTCCACACCTCGCGCGCTACATAGCCCTGGTCTTCCCAGGCGGCGTGGTAGGGCGTTACCTCTTTGTCGATGAAGCGGCGAAAGCTGTCGGCAAAGGCCTGGTGGTCGGGCTGGAAGAGGGTGCGTTCGATCATGGCGTTTGTCTCTTTCTATTTATGCAAAGTTACTGCTTGGTTAAATTCTGCCACTGCCGAGGCAAAAACGCACTCACCAAAGACAAGGCCGCCCGAAGGCGGCCTGCTGGCAGAAACAATGCGGGCGACTATTTCACGTAGTCAGACACCACTTTCCACTTGCCATCGGTGATCTGCGACAGGCGAGAAAGATCGCTGCCCAGGCGCTTTTGTGGGCCAAAGGTGCCTTCGGCGCTGCCGAACATGTCGGGCGGAATCACCATGGTGTCCATGGCCTTGATGAAGCTGTCGGTGCTCAGGTTGGGGCCTGCCTTCTGGGCCGCCTTGATGAAGGCGTCGATGGCGTTGTAGCCGTAGACCGAGAACACGGTGGGGTCTTCGTTGAACTTGGTCTTGTACTTGTTGGCCCAGAAGCGGATGGGCTGGCTGGCTTCATCCAGGTAGGGGTGCTGCACCGTCATGGTGGCGTACAGCCCGTCCATGGGCTTGCCGCCCAGCTTGTGGATGAGGTCGGTGTAGGCGGCGCTGGAGCCCAGGAAGGTGGGGTTGAAGCCCGTCTTGCGCGCCTCGCCAATCGTGCCGATGGTCTCGCGGATGATGGTGCCCAGGATCACGAAGTCGCACTCCGAAGACTTCATCTTGGCGACCTGCGACGAAAAATCGGTAGCGCCGCGCTTGTACGAGGTCTTCTCGGTGAAGTCCATGCCCATGGACTTGAGCGCGGCCCCGCCGCCGCGCATCACTTCCAGGCCGAACTCATCGTCCTGGTAGATGGTGCAGATCTTCTTGGCGCCTTTTTCCTTGATGAGCTTGGGCGCGGCCAGGCGGATCTGGTCGTAGTAAGTGGCGGCAAACGAATACTTGAGCTTGTGGAAGGGCTCGTACATTTCCCGCGCAGCGGTGATCGGGAAGAAGTTGATCACGTTCTTGCTGAACTGCACGGGCATGGCCGCCAGGTTCTGGGCCGTGCCGATGTGGCCCACCATGATGAAAATCTTGTCCTGGTTGACCAGCTTCTGTGCGGCCAGCACGGCTTTCTTGGGGTCGTAGCCTGAGTCTTCCACCTTCAGGTCCAGCTTGCGGCCATTGATTCCACCCTGCTCGTTGGCTTCGTCCACGCGCAGCATCATGCCCAGCCGCACCTGTTTGCCAAAGCCCGCCAGCGGGCCGGACAGATCCTGGATGGAACCCAGCGTAATGGTGTCCTTGCTCACGCCCTGGCTGGGCTGCGCCTGTGCAGCACCTCCGGCCATGGCCACGATGGCCAGCGCGGCAATGTGATGAAGTTTCATGGCACGTCTCCTTTGGTTGGATCGAACTCGGTTGCTCGTTATAGAACGATGCCCGGGGTGGGGCACCAGCACTTTCCCTATCCTGATGGGCGTGGCCTGTGGTTGCGTGACGTGCGCACCTACCGGTACATCGCCTCAATCTGCGGTGCGTACTTCTGCTGCACCAGCTTGCGCTTGAGCTTCATGGTGGGTGTCAGCTCTTCATCCTCGGCCGTGAGCTGGGTGTCGAGCAGGAAGAACTTCTTGATCTGCTCCACGCGGGCGAACTTGGCATTGACGCGGTCGATTTCGGCCTGGATCAGCTCCTGCACCTCGCGCGTGCGGGTCAGGCTGGCGTAGTTGGAGAACGGCACGTCGTTGTCCTGTGCGTACTTCTCCACGTTCTCCTGGTCGATCATGATGATCACCGTGAGGTAGGGCAGCTTGTCGCCAATCACCACCGCATCGGTGATGTAGGGGCTGAACTTGAGTTCGTTCTCCAGCTCGCTCGGCGTGATGTTCTTGCCGCCCGCCGTGATGATGATGTCCTTCATGCGGTCGGTGATGCGCAGGTAGCCATCGGCGTCGATCAGGCCCACATCACCCGTGTGCAACCAGCCTTCGGGGTCGATGGTTTCGGCCGTTTTCTCGGGCTGGTTGAGGTAGCCCTTGAACACATTGGGTCCACGCACCAGGATCTCGCCCGTGGCGGGGTCGATGCGCACCTCGTTGTAGCTGGCCGCCGGGCCGATGGAGCCGGGTTTGATGCGGCTGGCGGGTACGCCAGTGGAGGCGCCGCAGGTCTCGGTCATGCCCCACACCTCCAGCATGGGCACGCCCAGCGCCAGGTACCACTTCACCAGATCGGGCGAAATGGGCGCTGCGCCTGTGACCAGAAAGCGCGCACGGTGGATGCCGATGAGCTTGCGCACATTGTTGAGCGCCAGAAAGCGCGCCAGCATGAACTGCGCCTTCAGCAAACCGCCCACGGGCTGTCCGGCCAGCACCCGATCTGCGATGCGGGTGCCCACGCCAATCGACCAGGCATAGGCCGCCTGCTGCATGCGCGTGGATTCCTTGAGCGCGATCATCACGCCCGAATAGAACTTCTCCCATACCCGCGGCACGGCGGTGAATACGGTGGGTGCGATCTCGCGCACGTTCTCGGGCACGGTGTCGGGGTTCTCGACAAAGTTGAGGCGCGCGCCGGTGTAGAGCGAGAAGTATTCGCCCCCCATCCGTTCGGCAATGTGGCAGAGCGGCAGAAAACACATGGTCTCGTCGGCCTCGCTGCGCGAGATCAGCGTGTTGTAGCCGCGCACGGTGTAGGTGAGCGCGGCGTGCGTGTGCATGGCACCCTTGGGCTTGCCGGTGGTGCCCGAGGTGTAGACCAGGATGGCCAAGTCTTCGGGTCGGCAGGCCTTGACGCGCTGCATCAGCGCGTCGGGGTGTTGTGCATTCCAGGCCCTGCCCAGCTCGCGCAGGGCGGCCAGGCTCAGTACATCGGGGTCGTTCAGACTGCGCAGGCCTTCCATGTCGAACACCACCACCTTGCGCAGCAGGGGCAGGCTGCTGCGCACTTCCAGGGCCTTGTCGAGCTGTTCATCGTCTTCCACAAACAGCACGGTGGTGCGAGAGTCTTCGCTCAGGTAATGCACCTGCGCCGCCGCGTCAGTGGGGTAGATGCCATTGGCCACGCCGCCACAGCTCAGCACGGCCAGATCGGCCAGCACCCATTCGATGTTGGTGTTAGACAGGATGGATGCACATTCGCCGGGCGCAAAACCCAGCGACATCAGGCCGCCCGCAATCTCCCGCACGGCTTCCGCCGTCTGGTCCCAGGTCCAGCTCTTCCAGATGCCCAGCTCCTTCTGGCGCATCCACACGCGCGGGCCGCGCTCGGCCACGGCGTTCCAGAACATGGCAGCGATGGTGTCGCCCGCAAGCACGTCGGTGCCTGCGGGCTGGATGTGATCGAGGTCCCAGAGGTTAGACATTTGCGCTTATCTCCAGGTCTTCTTTTTCTTCCAGCGCCGCTCTCCACGCACGCCGACATCTTTCATCCCAAGGTAGAACTCCTTGATGTCGTCCTTCTCGCGCAGGCGCTCGCAGCTGTCTTCCATCACGATGCGGCCGTTCTCCAGCACATAGCCGTAGTCCGATGCGTTGAGCGCCATGTTGGCGTTCTGCTCGACCAGCAGGATGGTGGTGCCGCGCTCACGGTTGATGCGCACCACGATCTCGAAGATCTCCTTGGTGAGCTTGGGGGACAGGCCCAGGCTGGGCTCGTCCAGCAGGATGAGTTCGGGGTTGGCCATGAGCGCGCGCGAGATCGCCAGCATCTGCTGCTGCCCTCCCGACAGCAGGCCCGCGTCCTGCGCGGCGCGCTCCTTCAGGATGGGGAAGTAGCCGAACACGGTTTCGATGTCGCGCGCCACTGCGTCCTTGTCGGCGCGCGTATAGGCTCCCATCAGCAGGTTGTCGCGCACCGAGAGCAGCGGGAACACCTCGCGCCCCTCGGGCACGTGCATCAGGCCCCGACGCACGATCGCTGCCGGGTCGTTGGCAGTGATGTCGGCGCCCGCGAATTCGATGGAGCCCTTGCGCGGGTCGATGATGCCGCTGATGGTCTTCAGGATGGTGGTCTTGCCCGCGCCGTTGCTGCCCAGCACGGCGGCGATCTCGCCGCGCCGCACCTGCAGGCTGACGCCCCGGATGGCCTTGATGGGGCCGTAGGCACTTTCCACGTTCTGCAGGCGCAGCAAGGGTTGGTCAGCAGCAGCTGCTGCTGCGGATGTGTTGACGGCGGCAAGTACGGCGTTCATGCCCGTACCCCCATTTTTGAACCCGCCGGACGCCGCAGGTTGCTCACGTCGTCGATGGTGCCCAGGTACGCCTCGATCACGCCGGGGTGCGTCTGCACCTCGCGCGGCGTGCCCATGGCCACCACCTCGCCCTGATTCATGGCCAGCACGCGGTCGGATACCTTGGAGACCAGCGACATGTCGTGCTCCACCATCAGCACGGTGATGCCCAGCTCGTGCTGGATGTCCTGGATCCAGAAGGCCATGTCGTCAGTTTCCTCCACGTTCAGGCCCGACGAGGGCTCGTCGAGCAGCAGCAACTGCGGCTCGGTGCACAGCGCACGGGCCAGCTCCACCACCTTGCGCACGCCGTAGGGCAGGCCGGCGACCATGGTGTCGCGGTAGTGCTGCAGGTCGAGAAAATCGATGACCTGCTCGGCCTTCTCCCGGGCCTGAACTTCGCCTTCGCGCACCTTGCGCGTGAAGAACATCTCGGCCCACAGGCTGCTGTGTTGTCGGGTGTGGCGGCCGATCAGCAGGTTGTGCAGCACACTCGCGTGCTCGAAGAGTTCGATGTTCTGGAAGGTGCGTGCAATGCCCAGGCCTGCCACCTTGTGCGGCGGCTGGTCGGTCAATGGCAGCAGGGCCCCGCCCGGGCCCGCATAGGCGATGGTGCCGGTGGTGGGCGTATAGATGCGGCTGATGAGGTTGAACACCGTCGTCTTGCCCGCGCCGTTGGGGCCGATGAGGGTGAACACCTCGCCACGGCGCACGTCAAAGCTCACGTTGTTGACCGCGAGCACGCCGCCAAAGCGCACACTGAGGTTCTGGGCGCTGAGCAGGATTTCGTCAGTCATGGGTACAGCAATTGGGGTCATTTCACTGGTCCAGTGTGCTGAATGCCGTCCGCAGCCTTTGCGACTGGCGTGACCGAGGCCAGTGCCCCCGCGCAAGGGCCGCCCCGCCGCGCTGGGGGCGTTCCCCTCCCGAATCGCGCTGCGAATCGAGAGAGGGGGAAGGCGCGAAGCGACTCAGGGGGTGCTTCATTTCAAGCGATCCGATTTCTGGAACGACTTCTGCCGCTTGAACAAGCCCTTGCGGTAGAACGGGAACATCTGCAGCCAGGTGCGCACCTTGAGCCAGCGGCCATACAGGCCCATGGGTTCGAACAGCACAAAGGCGATCAGCACCGCGCCGTACACCACCGCCTGCAGGCCCGGTGCCTGGCCGATGGCGGCGGGCAGCCAGTCCTTGGAGAGCGAAATCATCTGCGGCATGGTGATGAGGAAGATGGCGCCCAGGAACGCTCCATGCACCGATCCCAGCCCACCGATCACGATCATCAGCAGCAGGTCGATGGACTGCAGGATGTTGAACTGATCGGGCGAGATGAACTGCAGCTTGTGCGCGTACAACGCACCGCCGATGCCTGCAAGTGCAGCCGATATGGAGAACGACAGCGTCTTGTAGCGGGCCAGGTGGATGCCCATGCTCTGCGCCGAGATCTCTGAATCACGGATGGCGACAAACGCACGGCCCGTGGGCGAGCGCAGCAGGTTCAGGATGGCGAGGGTGCTGACCACCGCAATCACAAGGCACAGAAAGTAGAACGACTCTGTGGTCTCGAACGAGTAGCCCGCGATTTGTGGCGGCACCAGGTGCTTGCCGGAGTTGCCGCCTGTGACCGACTCCCACCGCGCGAACACCTCTTCCACGATGAAGCCGAAGGACAGTGTGGCCATGCCCAGGTAGATGCCTTTGACGCGGAGTGCTGGCAGTCCCACCACCACGCCTACAGCGGCCGACAGCCCCGCCGCGCAGGCCAGCGACAGCGCAAACGGCCAGCCCATGCCAGTGAGCACCGCCTGCGTATATGCCCCCACGCCCAGAAACGCTGCATGCCCCAGCGAGAACAAGCCGGTGAAGCCCGCCAGCAGCATCAGCCCCAGGCCCACGATGGCGTAGATGAGCACAAAGGTGAGCTGTGCCAACCAGTATTCAGGCGCCACCCAGGGCGCGGCGACCAGGGCCAGGCACAGCAGGCTGTACCAGAACACATGCCCGCCATGCTTGGCGAGGCGAATGTCTTGCTCGTACGAGGTCTTGAAGAGAAAGCGCATGGGTCAGACTTTCTTTCTCAGCTTCTCGCCGAACAGTCCGTTGGGTTTGACCATCAGCATGATCAGCACGACGATGTACGCGGCTGTGTCCTTGAACCCACCGGGCAGATAGAAGCCCGAGAGCGATTCGACAATGCCAATCACCAGCCCGCCCACGATGGCCCCGGGCAGGCTCCCAAAGCCGCCCACCACGGCGGCGGGGAAGGCCTTGAGCCCGATCAGCCCCATGTTGGCGTGCACAAAGGTGATGGGCGCCAACAGCAGCCCGGCTACCGCCGCCACCGCCGCGGCAAGCCCCCAGGCCAGGCCGTTAAGGCGCTGCACGGGAATGCCCATGTAGTAGGCCGCCAGCTGGTTCTGCGACGCGGCCTGCATCGCAATGCCGAGCTTGCTGTAGCGGAACATGGCAAACAGCAGCACGCACAGCACGCCTGTGGCGCCGATCACCACCAGCTGCTCGGCGCTGACCACCAGCTCGCCCAAGCGCAGGGACTGGTCCTTGTAGGGCACGGGCAGCGTGTGGGTGTCGGTGCCGATGTTGGGGATCATCGTGACAAGGCCGCGCAGCACGTAGCCGATGCCGATGGTGAGCATGACGATGGAGAACGCGGGCTGGCCCAGGATGGGGCGGATCACTGCGCGCTCCAGCACCGTGCCAAACAGCCCCATGGCCAGGATGCTGGCGAGCACCGCCACCCAGAAGGGAAAGCCCAGCACGGTCATGAGCGCCAGGCCACAGAAAGCGCCGAGCATCATGAGTTCGCCCTGGGCAAAGCTCACGGTCTCCGTGGCTTTGTAGATAAGCACGAACCCGAGCGCGATCAGCCCGTAGATGCACCCCTGCGAGACACCGCTGATCAACAGTTGCACAAATTGCACACTGGCTCTCCAGAATAAGTGATACGCAAAGCGGGTAAATGCGGGGTGGATGCCTCGTGGGCATGGGATGGCCGCATCGTCGCTTGCGCAGGTCCTGCAGAATATTTATACAAAGCGATTGCTTTGTATAAATAATGGTGCACGCGCGCTGTGCATACCGCACTCGGGGCTAACCCTGATGGGGCGGGCGAGCGGGTAGCGGCGGATATTGACGCAGTGCTGCACCCTGCGCAATAGGAGTAACGTCGGGTGGGTGAACAGGTTCTGACGCCGGGCCACAGGAGAGCCACATATCCGCAGAGGTTGAAGTGCAAGGTGGTGTCACGCTGGTGACATGGCGCAGGCCCGATGTGCAAAACGCGGTGGATGCCAGCACAGCCCGCACCAGCGCGCTCGCCGCCGAAGGGCTGCTGTTACGGCGAGCCTTGCTGCAGGAATAGGCGGGCGGCCGCGAATGCCTGGCCGAAGCACTGCGCGGCGCCTCGCGGTTTGCCGCAGGGCAAGTGCGCCACGGCCAGTTTTAAGTAAAAATAGCCTCTAGCGCTTATCTATTAAGCGTGAGAAGCTACAAAATCAGGAGCATCTGGATGGTTTCGATTGCACGCACCATCCCGCAGTGACCCCCAGGAGACCCATGAGCAAATCCACCGCCACCCCAGCCCCGCAAGCCTTTGAGCCCGAGTTCATCGCCGGGCTCAAATCCATCTTTGAAGAAAAAATCGTGTTCAACCAGGTGCTGGGCCTGAAGATCACGTCACTGGCACCCGATGGTGTGGTGGGTCGCATCGACATGAAACCGGACCTGGTGGGCCACTATGCCTACAACCGCATCCACGGCGGCGTGATCAGCGCAGGGCTCGACGCCATGGGCGGGCTGGCGGTGATGGCCGCGATTGGCGTCAAACACCTGGACGAAGCACCCGAGCAGCGCCTGCACCGCTTTGCCAAGCTGGGCACCATCGACCTGCGCATCGACTACCTGCGCCCCGGCATTGGCAGCCACTTCGAATTGCGCGCGCAGGTGCTGCGCCTGGGTTCGCGTGTCGCAACCACGCGCATGGAGTTCCTGGGGCCGGATGGGCAGATCATGTCGGCCGGAGCTGCGGCTTACATCGTCTCTTGATTGGGGCGCGCTCCTGAGCCGTCTCGCCACGGGGCGTTGCCATGCACCGGATGTGTGATCCCGCAAGCCTTGCAAGCGCATGCTACGAGAGAACCGTTTGGTTACCGTTCTTGCGTAACCAGGGCATCTTTCACGGGGCGCGATACCTACGATGACTCTCTTTTCAAGGAGATCTGATGGCCGTGCAAAACCCCTTCTTTGGCAAGCGTGAACCCGAGTCGTTCCAACCCCGCAACAGCACCACTTCAGGCTCCGTATTGGGGAGCTCAGCGGCGAGCAGTTCTGCGGCTGCACAGCCGGTGGCCAGCCCTGCTGCCCCCAAGGCCGCCAGCAGCAGCGACAGCTCGGGCAGCAAGCTCACGGTGGGCCCGAACATCAAGCTCAAGGGCGTGGAAATTACCGATTGCGACACCCTCGTGGTCGAAGGCACGGTGGAAGCCACCATGGATTCGCGCGTGATCCAGATTGCTGAGCATGGCGCCTTCAAGGGCTCTGCCGAGATCGACATTGCCGAGATCCATGGCGAGTTCAACGGCACACTCACCGTGCGCCAGAAGCTGGTGATCTACAGCACCGGCAAGGTCAACGGCAAGATCCGCTACGGCAAACTGGTGGTGGAAGAGGGCGGTCAGCTGGCGGGTGAGATCGAGGCCGGGTTCTCGCCCTCGTCATCCAGCAGCACTCTGCAGCGCACGGCAGCTCCTCTGCGCACCGAACCGGCCACTGCACTGGCCGCCTGACCGGGCCATGAAGGCGTCCGCGGACCGCCAGGCGCGGTCTGCGCGAGCCGACCTTCCGTGCTTTCACCCCGGCGCGTTGTGCTTGGGCACCGGGCGCGGCCTGCCCTGGTCGTCGATGGCCACATAGGTCAGGCGCGCCTCCGTCACCTTCACATACCGGCCCTGGTCGGTAAACCGTTCGGCATACACCTCCACCTCCACGGTGACCGAGGTGTTGCCCACCCGCGTAATGGACGAGAAGAACGACAGGATGTCGCCCACGCGCACCGGCTGCTTGAAGATGAATTCGTTGACGGCCACCGTGGCCATGCGGCCCTGGATGTAGCGCGCGGGCAGCACAGAGCCCGCCAAGTCCACCTGCGCCATCACCCAGCCGCCAAAAATGTCGCCATTGCCATTGGTGTCGGCGGGCATGGGGATGACCTTGAGCACCAGTTCCTTGTCGGTGGGCAATGCGGCGGGTGGTGGGCTGAAAACGGCAGACATGGGCACAATCTCGGTTGGGGCTGAGCCAATCCTTGTCGGAACCTGGGGTTTTGCAAGGCGGCTGGCCCGCAAAAAAACCACCTTGGCATCAGCCGGGTCGGTAAAAACAACAACAACCGGAATTGTCCCCCATGCGCCACCTTGGCGAAACC
>NZ_JAMXAX010000083.1 GCF_023913775.1 Acidovorax facilis | reverse complement strand
CCGCTGTGGCCCGCCCAGCGGCCGTTCTCGATGCGTCGTCATTCACACTCATCGGGGAGGCCTTGCGCTACAACAGTTTTCCTTCCGGCCACAGCATCACGGTGTTCGCGGCGGCCGCGGCGGTTCTGGGGTCCGGGGAGCAATGGAACAGCCAACCGACTTAAGCCCTGGCAAAGGAAAGCCGGAACCTCAGAAATTTCTGCTAGCGCGATAGTCAGGCGGTCGCGTCACCCGCTGTGTGATCGTCGTGGTGGTCAGTCACGCTCCAGCACGTCGATGATCGGGCACGGCCTTGTGCTGCCACCGGCATCGCATTGCTGGATCAGATCGCCCAGCGCTTGGTACATGGCCGTCAGGTCGGCCATCTTCTGCTCGATCAGTCCCTGCTTTCGGGCGGCCAGCGCCCGCGTGTCCGAGCAGCCACACGCCGAGTCCAGCGTCAGCAGCATGCCGACTTCATCCAGCGTGAAGCCCAGCGCCTGCGCCCGCTTGATGAAGCGCACCCGCTTGGCCTCCCCTGCCGGGTAGCGCCGATGGCCGCCCAGCGGCTTGGTCGGTTCATCCAGCAGCCCGCGCCGCTGGTAATAGCGGATCGTCTCGATGTTCACTCCGGCAGCGTCCGCCAGCTTGCCGATGGTCAGGTCTGCGCCCATGCAAATTTCCCTTGATTCCGTACTTAAGTACGGAATTTAGAGTAACACTTGGGCGCACAAGTTCAAGGAATCGGCATGGCATCACTCACCGGCAAAAGCTCATTGGTCGCAGGCATCCTCGCCGCCATCGGTGCATCGGTGTGCTGCATCGGGCCGCTCGTGCTGCTGGCCCTCGGCATCGGCGGCACCTGGGTTGGCAGCCTGACGGCAATGGAGCCGTACCGGCCGTTCTTCATCGGCTTGACGCTGCTGTTTCTCGGCCTGGCCTTCCGCAAGCTTTACCTGGTGCCGCAAGTCTGCACCCCAGGCACGCCCTGCGCCGATCCGCGCACGCGCCGCCGGCAACGGCTCACCTTCTGGATCGTCGCCATCCTGTTGCTCGCCCTGCTGGCCGTGCCGTGGCTGGCCTCGTTGTTCTACTGAAAGGAGTTCGCCATGCGCAAATTGCTCATTGCTCTACTGGTTGCCTTGCCGTTCGCGGCACTGGCCGCCTCGTCGAAAACGGTCACACTGGCCGTCCAGAACATGACCTGCCCGCTGTGCCCGATCACGGTCAAGAAATCGCTGGAGAAAGTAGCTGGCGTCAGCGCAGTACAGGTTGATTTCGACAAAAAACAGCCACCGTCACCTACGACCCGGACAAGGCCCAGCCGGAAGCGCTGACCAAGGCCACGACCAACGCGGGCTACCCGTCCGCCGTGCAGAAGTGACGCCGCGATGACCATCATTCTTGAATCTGTGCTGACCTGCCCGCACTGCGGGCACGCCTGGCAGAAGACCATGCCGACGGATGCCTGCCAGTTCTACGACGAGTGCCCGGCGTGCCACGCGCTGCTGCGCCCCAAGCCCGGCGACTGCTGCGTGTTCTGTTCATTCGGCTCGGTGCCGTGCCCGCCTATCCAGCAGCAGCGCGGATGCTGCGGATAGGCTTGAAGCGGCTCAAACGTCGTCCTTCCTGCTCAGGGGTCGCAGCTCGCCACGGGCGACCGCCTCCGGCACTGAGAACGAGTAGCGCCCAAGCATGTTGATGTGCTCATGGCCGAACGGCGATAGCCGAGCCTCGTCCCCGGGCTTCACCGGGTAGCCCTCGCTGCGCAACTGCGCGAGCACCGCGTCCATGTACAGCGTGTTCCACAGCACGATCATGTTGACGACCAGGCCGAGCGCGCTCAACTGATCCTCCTGCCCCTCGCGGTAGCGCTGGAACAGTTCGCCGCGCTTGCCGTGGAAGACTTCGCGCGCCAGGCTGTGGCGGCCTTCGCCGAGATTCAATTGCAGCAACGTGGCGCGGCGGCGGGCCTCGTCGTCGATGAAATTCAGCGTATGGATGGTCTTATCGATGCGGCCGATTTCGGCGATAGCCTGCGCCAGGCTGGTGGGCCGCTCATCGACCTGCAAGGTGCGCATGATGCCCATCGCCGGCACCAGGCCGAGTTTGAGCGAGCCGACCAGGCGCAGCACGTCATCCCAATGCGGCGTGATGCGGTCGAGGTTCACGCGCTGCCGTGCCAGTGTATTGAGGTCGCCATAGTCGGCTTCGGCGTCCACGCGCCAGAAGCGCGTTCCGCCAACGTCGGCCAGGCGTGGGCAGAAACGGTAGCCGGAGAGACGGAACAGACCAAACACCACGTCGCTGTACGCGCCGGTGTCGGTCATGATCTGCGTCGGCTGCAATTCGGTCTGCTGCTCCAGCACAACCGCCAGCAAGACCAGGCTGTCGCGCAGCGTGCCGGGCACGGTGATGGCGTTCAGCCCGGTGCATTGATCGGACAGCAGGTTGTACCAGGTGACGCCGCGCCCGCGATTGAAGTATTTTGGGTTCGGCGCGGCGTGGATGGTGCGCACCGGCACCACGAAGCGCATGCCGTCCGCCGAGGCCACGTCGCCGCCGCCCCAGGCGCGGGCCAGCGCGATGCGGTTCTGCGCCGCCACCAGCACGGCGTTGCAGGCGATCAACGTGTCGTCGCGCACGTAGTTCTGATCGACCCACATCAGCCGGTCGCGCTTGAGCGCCGGGGTGTCCTGCCGCACGAGCGGTTCCGGGCCGGTGTTGCAGGCTTCGGCCATCAGCACCGCGCACAGGCTGGTGGTCAGGTCGGCCGCACGCGCCGTGCGCTCGGTCAGATGCGTGAAGGCGTCCATGCAGCCGGTGCGCCCGGCGACTTCCAGCAGGATTTCCGGCAGATCGACACGCGGCATGCGCGCCTTGATCTCGTTGCGCAGCGCGATCAGCGAAGCCGGTTCTTCCAGCGCCTCCAAGGGGCTGAGCACCAGTTCGGTCTTGTCGCCGACTGTCTCGAAGCGCACCGCGTCGTTCTCGGGCAGGCGTGCGGCGACGCGCCGGTAGGTCTCGTCCAGTTCGCGCGTCAGCGCGGACAACGTGGCCTCGGGCTGCGCCGTCAGGCCCAGCGAGCGGCAGACGATGGGCCGCGCGGCCTCCCACTCGGCTCCGGCCAGCAGCCCGGCGCGCGGATCGGCGTAGCGCCAACTCGGGCTGATGAACACGTCGCGGCGGCGAATCGCGCTGCGCAGCTTGTCGAGCGCGCAGAACGAATAGGCCGTGGCATTGATGCGGCCATCATCCTGCACGACATGGCGCTGCCACGCCTTGCCGACGATGGCCGTGGGCGGATCATGGTCGGGCTTCTCATGCAGCCATTGCAACGCCTGCGCCAAAGGCTGCGCGGCCGGATTGGCGTCGAAGCGGATGATGCGCAGCAACGTCGGCAGGAAGCGCGAGACGGTGGCCTTGCGGGCCTCAAGCTCGGTGTAGAACACATCGTTGGGCGGACGCACCAGGCCGCGAACCTCATTGAGCGCCTGGGCCAGTTCATCGCGGCCGATGGCGGCATAGACGCGCTCGCGCAGTTCGCCGTCCGGCAGGGCCGGATCGAGCAGCATCCGGCATGCCTCGGCCAGCGTCGAGGCGGCCCGATCCAGATCCTTGAGCGAGCGCTGCCTGACCTTGCGGTCTTCCTTCTCGGCCTTGGTGAACAGTTCGCGTAGCAGCAGGTCGAGCACATCGAGGGCGTCGTCCTGCGCACTGGCTTCCAGGCAATGCACGAAGGCCACCAGCGTGGCGATGCGCCGCGCTTCCGGCAGCCGGGCCACGGCGGACACCTTGACGGTGCTGGCGAAGCGGGCCAGCGCCGCGATGCGGCTCGGCGGCACATGGGTGCCCGGCAGCTTGATGCCCAGGCCGCGCACGGTCTCGATGCGCAGCAAGGCCAAAACGAGCGCCGGAGCGCTGACGCGCACCGGTCCCTTGCGCAACCGATCCAGCCAAGACTGGCGGCTGCCTTCGGCAGGCTTGAGCAGGTCGTCGAGGCGCTGCCGCTGTGCGACCGTCACGCCGCGCACGAGCAGACGCCACAGGCGCGACTCCATGCGCGAGCGCACCTCGGCGATGAAGCGTTCCAGCACAGTGACGCCGGGCAGCAGCACCTTGTGGCCGACCAGCCAGCCGTTGGCGTAATCGAACAGCGCGCTCGGCCGGTCGGTGCCCGTCCAGCACAGCGCGCATAGCCACCGGCCAAGGCGGAACTGCACGCCGCCGTCGGCAAATTCACGATAGTCGTAGCGGGCACGAATCTCGGTCGTGTGCCGCCAGCGTTGCTCGCTCTCGCGGTAGGCGAGCACGCAGTCTGGGTCGGCGATGCCGAGCTGGGACGACAGCGTATGCAGTACCGCGCCGGGCACGGCGGCCGGGTCTTCCAGGAAGGTGCCGAGAAAGCGGGCCGTGGTCAGTTGCAGCGCATAGCCCAGTCGGTGGCTGTCGCGCCGCTTGGTGGCGATCCACTCGCGGTCATCGTCGTCCAGGTGGAAGTAGCGCGCCAGCTCTTCGCCGGAAAGCGTGTCTGGGTAGCGGCCGTAGCGTTCCCGTTGCGTGGTGGACAGGAAGCTGACCGGCATGGCTCAAAGCGCCTCGGCGCAGAAAGTGGCCGGCGTGACGATGCGCGTGCGCCCAATGCTACCGCGTTGCAGCAGCCCGGCGCGGCGGTCGCCCGTCACCAGGTAGTCGGCCTCGCCGCTCAAGGCCATCGCCAGCAGGAACGCATCGTTCGGATCATTCGCCTCGATGCCATCCGGCAGCGGCGGCAGTTGCGCCAAAACGATGGCGCGCTGCATGTTGTTGACCATCGTGCCGACGCGGTGCGCGGGCAAGATGGTCTTGAGCTTGGGGTAGCGGCTCACCCGCCGCAGCTCGTCGAGCTGTGCCGCCGATGTCACCAGATCGAAGCGCGCTGCGCGCCAGGCGCGATAGATCGCATCGGGTGGCCCATGGGGCGAAATCAGCGCGCCGAGCAGCACGTTGGTGTCGAGGATTACGCGCATCAGTGTTCACGCGCCCATTGCACAGCCTCGTCGATGAGGTCGGTCAGTTCGGTTTCGCTCATGCTGGCAGCAGCCGTCTTGGCCTGATCGACGGCGCGCTCCAGCAGGTAGGCGCGCACAGCTTCCTCGATGAAGCGCGACAGGTCGCCCTTGCGGCCGCCGCCCTGCGCGGCGATGAACATGCGCACGGACTGATCTACGTCCGGCGATACGGCGATGTTCCAGCGAACGGTGTTCATATTGTCCTCCAATACAGTGTATGGGTGCATAGGTGTTTATACACCTTATCACCATCACTGGCAACGGTTCGATAAAACCTTCGTTTTACAAGACTCTGCCGCGCGACCTGATCCGCAAACAGTGCTGCACCGCAATTCGTCTAAATTTGTGGTTTGATGAATCAAAGTTCGATATTGTTCTGTTTTAACAAGTAAAGCAGACTCTAAGCATGAAAATCGGCTATGCCCGCGTTTCCACGCGCGACCAGAAATCAGACTTGCAGGTGGACGCCCTCAAGGCGGCCGGTTGCGAGCGCGTCTACCAGGACGTGGCGAGCGGCGCGAAGACCGCGCGGCCGGCGCTCGACGAGTTGCTGGCTCAGTTGCGAGCCGACGACGTGCTGGTGATCTGGAAGCTGGATCGCATGGGGCGTTCGCTCAAGCACCTGGTTGAACTGGTCGGCAGCCTGATGGAACGCAAGGTCGGGCTGCTGAGCCTGAACGACCCCATCGACACCACCAGCGCCCAAGGGCGGCTCGTGTTCAACCTGTTCGCCTCGCTCGCGGAGTTCGAGCGCGAGCTGATCCGCGAGCGCACGCAGGCCGGGCTGACGGCGGCACGGGCACGCGGCCGGGTCGGTGGGCGGCCCAAAGGTTTGACGCCGCAGGCCGAGGCAACGGCGCTGGCCGCCGACACGCTGTACCGCGAGCGCAAGCTGTCGGTGGCCGCCATCGCGCAGAAGCTGCATGTGTCCAAGAGCACGCTGTACAGCTACCTGCGGCATCGCGGCGTCGAGATCGGCCCCTACAAGAAACCGGCGCAGGGCCAGCCAGGCCCATCGACGAGTGCTGGCGAGGTTGATCCGCCGAAGGTCGCCACGATCCGGCTGACGCTGCGCATCGAGAGCATGCACGAGCTGCTGGGTGACATCTCAAGCGAGGCGGACGACCGCAACTGCTTCTCGGAAAGCGATGCCCGCATGGATGGGACTGACCGCTACTGGTGATGCCGAGCGCTTAAGTCGGTTGGCTGTTCCATTGCTCCCCGAACCCCCAGTGGGACTGCGACGAAAGCCAACAGATTTCGGAGGCTCTTCATGTGTGCTCCAACTTTTTGGTGGATTGATATCCAGGGCATGCCCATTTTGAACTTCCAGGTTGCCCTTAGTTCACCGGGTCTCTTTCGCCGCAGTAGGATTCTCCGTGCTCATCAGAGACTGAACCACCAGCGCGATCGCCCCGCCCACAATGGCCATGTCGGCGACGTTGAAGGCCGGCCAGTGCCATCCACGCAGGTGGAAGTCGAGGTAGTCGATGACCTGCCCGCGCACGGCCCGGTCGAACGCGTTGCCCAGGGCCCCGCCCAGGATGAGGCTGTACGAAAGGGCTTCCAGTTTCCGCAGCGGCCGGGACAGCTGCCATACCAGCCACGCCGACACCACCAGGGCGATCGCAAGGAAGAACCATCGCTGCCAGCCACCCGCCCCAGCCAGGAAGCTGAACGCCGCGCCGGGATTGAGAACGTGGACCAGGTTGAAAAAGGACGTCACCTCATGCGACCATCCCAAGGGGGTCGTCATGTCGATATAGGTCTTGGCAGCCTGGTCGCCGGCGAGCGCCACGATCGCTAGTGAATACCACTGTGCTTTGCGGAGGGGATGGTTCATCTACTTCTTGTCGGTTTGAGGGACTTCCGGCTCGGACACCGGTTCGGCGGCTGGAAGCCGCAGGGCATCCTCGATTTCCTGCTCGGTCGCCCGCGTCTGGACCTGTTGCGTCGTTGCAAGGTTTGGGAAAGCCACGAGGATACCCACCATCAGCAGCTGGATCGCCAGGAACGGGATCGCGCCCACATAGATCTGCGTGGTGCGGACCGTGGCAGGGGCGACGCTGCGCAGGTTGTACAGCGCGATGCCGAAAGGCGGGTGCATGAAGGAGGTCTGCAACACGACCGCGATCATCACGGTCAGCCACACCATGTCCACGCCGAGTTTGCGCGCAACGGGCGTGATTAGAGGGACCACGATGAACGCGATCTCGAAGAAGTCCAGGAAGAAGCCGAGCAGGAAAATCCCCAGCGTGACGGCAACGAGGAACGGACCTTGACCCTCCGGCAGGTGTTTGAAGATGCCCTCGATCCACACTTGGCCGTCGAATCCCCGGAAGACGAGCGTGAAGAACGAGGCGCCGAGCAGCAGGAAGATCACGCTGGAACACAGGACGCCGGTGCTTGTCAGCGCCTGGCTGAGACGGCCTCCGGAAAGCCGCCGGCGCAGCGCGCCGATGGCCAGGGCGCCGCAGGCGCCGATGGCCCCGCCCTCGGTGGGCGTAGCGACCCCGAAGTAGATCGAAGCGAGGATGCCAAGGATCAGACCAAGCGGCACGCCGGCGGCGACCGCCGCTTCGAGCCACACCCGCTTGCGGGACGCGCCCGCCACGGCGGCGATCGACGGCGCGAGCGAGGGCTTCAATCCTGTCACAACCAGCACGAAAAGCAGGTAGAGCCCGACCAGGATCGCGCTGGGCAGCAGCGCGGCATGGAAGATGTCAATCAGCGGCACCTCCACCTGCTCGGCCAAGACGATCAGCACCAGGCTGGGGGGCAGCATCTGGGCCAAGGTGCCGGCGGCGGCGATCGATCCGGTCGCCAGCCGCGCGTCGTAGCCCGCCTTGAGCATCGCCGGCAGCGCGATCAGACCCATGGCGATGACCGAGGCCGACACGAACCCGGTGATCGCTGACAGCACCGCGCCGACGATGATGGTGGCGTAGAGCAGTCCGCCGGGCGCGCGCCCGAACAGCCGGCCGAGCGCGATCAAGGTGTCCTCGGCGACGCCCGTGCGCTCCAGGATCAGTCCCATAAGGACGAACAGGGGCACCGCCAGGAAGTTGTCGCTGTTGAAGACGCCCTGCAGGCGCAGCGGCATAGCGAGCAGGAAGGACGCGTTGAAATGCCCGAGCGCCACACCGAGCACGCCGAATGCCGCCGCCACGGCGGCCAGCGAGAAAGCCACCGGGAACCCGGCCAGCAGCACGACGACCAGCGTCGTGAACATCAGCGGAGCAAGCAGGTCGGGGCTCATGCGAATCCCCGCCGGTCTGGATGCTCGGCCGCCAGTGGCCTAGGCGCGACACCAGCCAAGAAAGCGAGGCAGCGCACCGCCTCGGCGGCGCCTTGCGCTGCCAGGCTCAGGAAGCCGAGCGGGATCATGCCTTTCATGATCCAGGCCGGGAACCGGCTGAGACTTTCGCGGCTGGCGCGGGTTTCACCGGTGACAACGGATGTGACGAAGTCGGGCCAGGTCACCCACACCGCCGCCAGGCACAGCGGCAGCAGCACCACCGCGATGCCCGCGAGATCGAGCCACGCCATGCCGCGCGGCCCGAGGAATCCGGAGAACACGTCGATGCGCACGTGCTCGTCGCGCTTGAAGGTGTAGGCGGCCATCAGCAGCACGGCCGCCGCGAAGAAGTGCGGTTGCACGTCATACATGGTGGACGACGCGACGCCGAAGAGTTTGCGGCTGATCGCGTTCCCGGCGATCAGCACGGCGTTGGCCAGCAGGCCCCAGCGGACGACAAAGGCGAGCCGACGGTTGGCCCAGTCGATGCCGTCGGCAGCGCGCAGTGCGGCCTGCAAGCCGGCCTTCACCGACCGGCTCCTGCGAGTCGCGGATGCCGCGCAATCCTGTTGGCCCATGGAAGTGCCGCAGCGACACATACGCATCCCAGGGCGAAGCCGGCGAGGACGTCCGCGGGAAAATGCGCGCCCAGAACGATGCGCGACCAGCCCACCGCCGCCGCGAACAGCAGCAGGCCGATCCTGCCCGGCCAGCTCAATACAGGCCACAGCGCAGCCGTCAGGACGCCCACGTAGACCGAGTGGCCGCTGGGCATGGTGTACCGGCTGTCCGGCGCCGAGGCGGCTCGGTAGACTGCATCACCGAGTACCACGAACGGACGCGGCATCGCGAACACTGCCTTGGCGAGAGCTGCGGTGGCGAGGGACAGCGTCAAGCCCATCACAAATCTGCACAACGGCACAGCGAGCGTAGTCGCCCCTTGCCGAAGCTGAATGTACCGCCAAACCAGCAGCAGGACCACGACGGCCGGGGCGCCCCAGTAGCTGCCGAATATGCTCAGGACTTCGGGCAGCCAGATCCAGCCGTCAGGCAGGGCGCGCTGGATGGCAAGGAAAAGATCCACGTTGGCGCCGCCCCAGTCATACAGCCAGTGTCTCGTCCACTGCTCCACGGTGTCGATCGCCTGCATGAGGCGTCAGGCCGTCTTGAGCTTCAGCAGGCGCAGGCCATTGAAGACGACCAGCAGGCTCGCCCCCATGTCGGCGAACACCGCCATCCACATCGTAGCCTGACCCGTGAATGTCAGCGCAACGAATACCGCCTTGATGCCCAAGGCCAGGACGATGTTCTGCGTCAGAATCGACGCGGTCGTGCGCGACAGCCGGATGAAGGTGGGAATTTTCCGAAGGTCATCGTCCATCAGGGCGACATCAGCCGTTTCGATGGCCGTGTCGGTGCCGGCTGCGCCCATGGCGAAGCCGATGTCGGCGCGCGCGAGCGCGGGCGAATCGTTGATACCGTCGCCGACCATACCCACTTGACTTTGCCCACCGATCAGTCCCTCGACGGTCTTAAGCTTGTCCTCGGGCAGCTGGTCGCCCCGGGCTTCGGAGATCCCGACCTGGGCAGCGATAGCGTCGGCGGTGTGCTGGTTGTCCCCGGTAAGCATGATTGTGCGCACGCCTAGTGCCTGCAAATCGGACACGGCCTCACGACTGCTTTCTTTCACGGTGTCAGCGACAGCGAAGATGCCAAGCACGTATGCATCGACCATGAGCAGAATGGCCGTTTTCCCCTGGCGTTCGAGGCCCTCCAACTGCGCCTGAAGCGCGGCATTGCTGAGGCCGAGCTCCTTCGCCAATCGATGGTTGCCCATGTTCAGCATACGCCCGGCGATGCGGCCACGCACGCCGCGGCCGGGCAGCGCCGCGAAGTCGTTCACTTCCAGCAGCGCGACGCCGTCGCGATTCGCCCTGCGGGCGATTGCTTGGGAGACCGGGTGGTCAGAACGCGCGGCGAGGCTTGCTGCCCAGGTGGCAATGTCGTTTGCATCGCCGACCAGCGGCACGAAGTCGGTCTGCTCTGGTTTGCCGTGAGTGAGCGTGCCGGTCTTGTCCAAGGCCAGCACCTTGAGCTTGCGCCCGCCTTCCAGGTACACGCCACCCTTGATCAGGATGCCGCGCCGGGCCGCAGCGGCCAGGCCGCTGACAATGGTGACGGGCGTGGAGATGACCAGAGCGCATGGACAAGCGACCACCAGCAGGACCAGCGCCTTGTAGATCCAGTCGAACCAGGCGCCGCCGAAGGCGAGCGGCGGAACGACCGCGACCAGCACAGCCACCGCAAACACGGCCGGCGTGTACACCCGCGCGAACTGATCGACGAAACGTTGCGTGGGCGCCCGGCTGCCTTGCGCCGACTCCACCGCATGGATGATTCGAGCAAGCGTAGAGTCGCTGGCGCCGGCCGTCACCTTGTACTCGAATGAGCCAGTCTCGTTGATGGTGCCTGCGAACACCTGGTCGCCTTCAGCCTTCTCGACCGGAAGGCTTTCGCCGGTGATGGGCGCCTGATTGATGGCCGAGCGTCCGGCGGTAATCAGTCCGTCCAATGCAATGCGCTCTCCGGGACGCACTCGTACTACCGCGCCTTTGGCTATTTCCTTAGCCGAGACTTCCTTCCATGAGCCGTCGGGCTGGCGCGCGGTCGCAGTCTCCGGCGCCAGGTCCATCAGCCCGCGAATGGCATTGCGGGCGCGGTCCAGCGACTTTGCCTCGATCACCTCGGCCAGCGCGAAGAGGAACATGACCATGGCCGCCTCGGGCCAGTGGCCGATCGCCATCGCGCCCGTGACCGCAATGGACATCAACGCATTCATGTTCAGGTTGCGATTTTTTAGCGCAATCCAGCCCTTCTTGTAGGTGCTGAGGCCGCCCGTAAAGATCGAGACCAGTGCGAGCACGATCACCGCCCAGTGGTTGCCATCGTTGACCCAGTACACGCCCTCAGCGAGCACGGCCGCGATGCCGGAGACTGCCATCGGCCACCAGGGGGTCTTCTGCGCGGGCGCTTGGGGGTCGCGCGGCTCATCGGTCTTCTGCACCTCGGCTTCCATGCCCAGCGACTCGATGGCTTCGACCGCCGGCTTGATCGCGTCCGGCGCATGCCGGACGGTGAGTGTGCGCTGCATCAGGTTGAAGTCCAGGCCCTGAACACCCGGCATGCCTTGCAGCTTGCCGCGTATCAGGCCTTCCTCGGTCGGGCAGTCCATCTTGGCGATGCGCAGCAGCGTGGTGACCGTCTGGAGGTCCTGCCGCTCGGTCCGCATTCCGATGGACGCAAGCGCCTTCTCGATCGGTTCGGTCGAAGGCAGAGTGTGCTGGACGCCCAGCACCCGTTGCATCAGATTGAAGTCCAGCCCGGTCACGCCCGGCTCCTTGCCCAACCGGTCGCGGATCAGCGCTTCTTCCGTCGGGCAATCCATGTTCTCGATCCGGTACGTCACCCGCTCTCCGGCCGGCGTCGTGGACGCCGAGGCGGACGGCTGAGGCTGGGCTGGCGGGGATTCGACTAATGCCGCAGTTGCCGCCGGTCCCCCGAGATCCGCGGCCTGCTCCTTGGCATGCATGCCGATGGAGGCCAGGACCTGCTCCATCTGCGCGCGCGCGTCGGCGAGGTGCTTCACCGACAGGGTGCGCTCGCCCAGGTCGAAGTCCAGGTCCTGCACGCCTTCGACCGCGCCCAGGTGCGAGCGAATGAGTTTTTCCTCGCTCGGGCAGTCCATGTTCTCGATGCGGTAGGTGGTCAGCACCGCCGTATCCCGGACAGCCTGCGCCTTCATGCCCACCGAGTTCAGTGCCTGCGTCAGGGCGTCAGCCAAGACCAGGCTGTGCGAAACGGTCAGCTTGCGCTGCGGGAGATCAAATTCCAGCTGCTCGACGCCCGGCATGTTCTCCAGCGTGCGCCGCACAAGTGCTTCTTCGTTCCGGCAGTCCATGTTGCTCACATGGAAAACAGTGGATTCGGTGCTGCCCTGCTCGCTGGCGCAGCTGGCCTGCTGGCCATTGCCGCCGGAGCAGCCGCATGAATTGGACGTGTCTTTGTTCATAGATCGCTCACCCTTCGTTGGCAGGGGCTTTCCCCGCATACCACCATTGAACAACCTCTAGTTGATATAGAGTCAAGCTTTTCTGGAGGAAAAATCAATGCTGCGGATCGGTGAACTGGCCAAAAGGGCGGACTGCCTGGTGCAGACCGTGCGCTTCTACGAGTCCGAGGGATTGCTTCTCGAGCCTGCGCGCAGCGAGGGCAATTTCAGGCTATACGACGACGTCCACCTGCAGCGCCTGCTCTTCATCCGCCGCTGCCGGGCCAAGGATATGACGCTGGATGAAATCCGGCAACTGCTGAACTTCCGGGATCGGCCGGAGCTGGACTGCGGCGAAGTGAACTCCCTGGTCGACTCCCATATCGCCCAGGTACGGGCCAAGATCAAGGAATTGCGGGAACTGGAGCGCGAATTGATCGATCTGCGGCGCTCCTGCAATACCGCGCGCACCGCGCTCGAATGCGGCATTCTCCACGGTTTGGCGGAGCCCGCCTGACGCTCAAGCGGCGCGCTGGGAAGCAGGGACGGCAGGCAGCGCCCGCTTGTGGGCCGTGCGGCGGAAAGTCTGCACGATGACCTCGGCGCTGGCCGGATCAACGTCCTTACCCTCCAGGAAATCGTCGACCACGTCGTAACTGACACCCAGGGCTGCCTCATCGGGGCGCAATGGTCGCATAGACTCCAGATCGGCCGTGGGGACTTTGTGGGCCAGCTGCTCGTCGCCACCGAGCGCCAAAGCCAGGGCGCGAACGCGGCGCTTGGTGAGACCGCCCAGCGGACTCAGATCGAACCCGCCGTCGCCGAACTTGGTGAAGAAGCCCATCACCGCCTCGGCGGCATGGTCCGTCCCGACCACCAGCCCGCCCGTTGCGCCCGCAACTGCGTACTGCGCGATCATGCGCTGCCGCGCCTTGATGTTGCCGAGCACGAAATCTTCCTGCCAGTGGTCGTTGAATTTGAGTCCGCTGGCTTTCAACTGCTCGAGCATCGCATCGGCGGCCGGCTTGATGTCTGCGTCCAGTGTCTCGTCCGGATCGATGAAGGACACCGCCCGCTGCGCGTCAGCCTGGTCGGCCTGCACCCCATACGGTAGGCGCATCGCGATGAAACGTATCTGCATCCCCGATGAGCGCAGCTGCTCCGCCGCCAGTTGGCAAAGGCGCCCGGCGACGCTCGAATCCACTCCACCGCTGATCCCAAGCACAAGCGATTCCGCGGTGGCGGCTCGCGCGTACTCCACGAGAAACTGCGTGCGCCTGGCGATCTGCGCTGGTGCATCGAAGTGAGGGTCGACGCCCAGTTCGGCGGCAATTCGGCTTTGTGCTTCGTGCATCCGCCGATATTAGCGCCTTCGCAGAAGGACACCGCAGTCGAGCGAGTGCACCTCGCCACCTAATCCAGCCGCCGGCTTCATCTCCGTTGGGACAACAATTTCCGCGCCTGGGAACACGGATGAGCTCGACTGGCGTGCCTACAATTGGGCAACTTCAATAAGGGTAATCGCCCTGGCCTTATCTTCGTTCTGGCATTCAAACAATACTTGGTGGCGTCAATGCAAACTACTGTACCTACGAGTCAACGAGTGAAGGCGCTTGCAACCCGAGCTACGGAGTTCAGGCAACACAGCGACAATTGCTCGGGCCAGAGCGAATCCTGGAGCGAGCTCAATTTGGACACGTTTGCTCAGATGATTGTTGAAGAATGCGTCAGCGTAATTCAGCAGCACTCCGTAGGAGTTGATCAGCGTCCGATCAACGTCAAATCGTTGGAGATGGCTCTGCGCGCTCATTTTGGAATTCAATAGCCATGTTTGGTGGCGAAGTTGACGGCTTGCGCCACGGGCAAGCCGTGGCTAGACGCAAGTGCTGGGACACGAGGCACATCAGCGTCAGAAGCAGCGCGGTTGATACGCTCACCAGGACGAAAAGCGTGGCGAGCGTCAGCGTGCCACCCCCACGTCATCGCATCCAGTCTACTTGTCGTGAAGACAAAAAGAGGCGCTTGATAGAGCGCCGCATTCACAACGGCGACTGCCCCCAATCAGCGTCAGCGTTGAAACTCCTGGCTTTGGAGGTTGTGCGCGCACCGAGCCATTCCGGTCCGCTTACCTCGAGGGCGACGGTAACGAAAGAAAAAGGTCGCGGATGTGGACACTTCATTCGCGGTCGGATAGTTTTTTTTGCGGGTTGCTATCCGCCCGAGGAATCGATTGTTCCCGTTCCTGCTGTTGCCGCACGCGCAAGCTTTCGGTCCCCCGCAGCCCTGCGCAGGGCCCCGCATGCGCGCAGGAACCCAGGCATGCCAGTGACGTACAAGGGAACTGACAAGCCCAGGTAAACCCAAGCGAGGATCGTCAGTGATGCGATCGTGCGCGCAGGATCATCCCGGAACACGAGTGCGATGACCACCTGCACGGAGAACAAGGCGGCGAGCGCTGCCGCGCCAATGAGGCTCAATCGCAGGCGAAGCAGCAGCCCGACACCAAAAAGGGACTGCGCTGCCGTCAGCAAGAACTCCTCATGCTGGCGGGCGTCCAACGGCAGGGCCACCAATCCGGCGGCACCCAAGCTCATGGCCAGCGGCAGCATGCCCACCAATAAAGTCCACTGTTGATCTTGTCGCTGACCATGGCGGTGAGCCCTCCCTCGGGTCGGTTGGAAAGCACGAAGAGAACCGCGATGACAACGGCCGGTGCTTCGCTCGCTAAGGGAGCGAGCCACTGGATCAATAGGAACTCGTCGAAGTTCAGCAGTCGCCCTGCTGCGATGATGGACTCGGCAAAGGGTTCTGCGCACGCGAGAATCACCACCGCGGCCACGGCGGTCAAGCCGGCTGTCCAGGCCCACTGGCGTGACGGCCGCAGCGTACCCAGCACGGCCGCAGGGCCAGGATCGTCGTCTTCAGCAGCCTCGCTTGCCACCTTGGGCGTTCGCGCGGTGACCCATAGATAGGCGGCAAACAGTCCAACGAGCAGTAGCGTATCGACGAGATCGATGCGGTTTTTCAGAACGATCAGAAAGGCGTAGAGGCTCGCGAGCAGCAAGAAACCGACTTCCACGACGTTGATGGTCGCAAGCTCGATGGCGCGGCGACGCGCGTGAGCCCAGTGCAGAAATACCATCAACGGCCACGCAATGCCCACGAGCAGCCGATTGGCTCCGGTCATGTTGGCCGCAGCGTAGTGGACGTAAGGGGAGTTTGGGGCCTTGCCTGCCTGGAATGCATAGTAGAGGTCTACAGCGTACTCGGGCAGGACAGTAACTAGCGCCACCGCAGCGAGGATGAGGCCCTGTGAAACGCGCTTTTCAGCTGCCTCAGCGCCCCAGGACAGCATGAACCCGGCGGCCAATATGGCTGATCCGAAGACGGCGACGTCAACTAGAGGCCCCGGGCGGGCGCCTGTCACACGCAAGACGAAGGCCGGCGCTGTGGCCAGAACGGCCAAGATCAGGAAAATCAGGAAGCGCTTCATCCGACTGAAAATAGGACAGCGGCCAGGGATGGCTTGGTAGGCGCCAAAAACAGTGACAAAGCGTAATCGCGTCAGTCAAAAAGATCCTTCAAAAATCCACGCCGCTTCGCCGGGTAGTTTCCATAATTTCCGCGATCGTCACAGTCGCCGCGGGGAACCTGTGCGTATGCAGGCGGAATCGCCGCGGCCCCTGCAAAGCCCGTCTCGGCCATCGAACGCTCAATAATCTTGTCGAGCTCTCCCCGGTCGAGCCAGACGCCCCTGCAATTCGGGCAGTAGTCGATCTCGATGCCTTGGCGCGCCGTCATGACCAGCACTGATTCCACACAAGTCGGACATTTCATGGGTTTCTCCAAAAAGTTGCGGGTATTTAAGACCCTCTAGCCGCTTGAGAGTCAAGCAAATACCCGCGACAGGTCCCATCGTCCCATCGGCACAAATCGCAGAAAGAACCCGCGGACCGTTCCCAACGTCGCATCACATTTTTGCCGCAGATGCTGAGCTTGCGAAGGTTACAGGCACGGCTGGTGTACTCGTAGAGGCTTCTCTGTTCACTTCGCTGGCGTGGGAGAGACCACGTGAGAACCCGAAGTGTAAAAAACTGCAGCGCGCTTGGTCAGTTGCCGTCGCGAAACGAGAGCGCCTTTATTACCTTGTCGGTGATATCCGCCCGAGGAGACGCAAACACGACATCCTCGAAGACAACGAGATCTAATCTCTCGCTCTTCGCGATCTCTTGGATAACCCGATTGGTGCGATCGACAATTTCGGTCAACGCCTCATTTCTGCGGCGGGTCCACTCTTCGTTCAATTCCCGGCGTTGCCGCTGTAGCTCGCGCTCCCGCTCCATGAGTTGACGTTTCCGGTCGGCGAGGTCCCATTCGGAGAGGCGTGGCGTGTCCTCACGAAGCTCGTCGGTCGCAGCGCGAAGGCCATTTGTCAGATTCTCGATCTCTTTTTCACGGCTCGAGAACTCGCTGCGCAGCTTTGACTCGGCCACTTTGACCGGAGCTGACTCTGTCATCACCCGGAGACTGTCGACATATGCAACGCGCAACGTTTGCGCCGGGGCACTCACCGCCAACACTGCGAGCACGAAAGCGAGGAGGCGCGTCACGGAAGCCCAGCTACCAGTGCATGGCAAAGGTGCACGCCGCAGCATTCGACAGTCACGTCACCAACCCGACCTGTCACGCCAAAGCTGCGGCGACTTTGACGGTCCTTCTGCGATTTGCCTCTTGTGAAGTCCTTCATTTCCGTTCCACTTCGCTGAAGCGGCTGGCTTATTAGCTTCCGCGCCAACCGTTCCGCGCCGACAGCCCTGTCTCTGCAGGTGATGCCCTGTGCCGGTGCCGCTCCAGGGGCAAAGATGACATTCATCATCGAACAAACTTTGGTCATTACCAGAGGTGGTGTTCGCTCGGCGGGCAGCCGTGCGGCACCAGAATTCTCGTTGCTACGTCGCAGCGCAGAGGCGAAGGCATGTGCGGCAGCTCCCCCTCGAGCAATGAAACGGCCACACAATACGCAAAGATCGCGGCGCGCATCAGGGCTGAGTGGCGACTCCGCTTCATGATCGCGTCCTGATCGTGCTATGGCTCCGTCGGCGTCTTTGTAAGTTCAGTCCATCATCGATACCGTCCAGTGCGCCGGCTGTCATGCTCAACGGAACCTGGCGCTGCCTAAACTCGAACTCAAGTTCGCCGGTCATGATTGTGCTCATCTGGCATTTCTCGTGTGACGTCGAAAAGAACCATTTAACACTTTCCAGCAGGCAGAGAGTCAAGCCCCAGCACGAGGGCCGATGCATCGACCCAACGGGCGGCTGTGCCTCCAAATTGATACCGTTGCACGGCAAACACCCGCACACCCGGCCCAACGCAGGGTGTAGGCACGGACCTATAGCCGTTTACGGGCCCTCGAGGCTAGAGGCAAGCACCACCAGAATGCCGCAATGAGAAGCGCGAGCACGGATGCCGCTATCGCCCCCACGAACTGTCCCAAGGCTTCGGTCAGCACAAGCCCGGAGGCTAGAACCAAGGCCACGGAAAGGCAGACGGAACCCGCAAGCGTTTGGAGGCTTGCCAGCCGCTTGAACGCTGGTCGATCGCCAAGCGGACGCAAGAGCCTGTGCTGGACGGCTGGTGCGCTGAACAAAACCAGGCTTGCTACCGCCATGGCGAATGTGGCCACGAACAGCCACTTTTCCCAGGCGACGATCTTTCCAAATCCGAACCCGAATGGCACCGTGATCAGGAAACCAGTCAAAAGCTGTGCGCTGAGCAGTAGGACACGCAGCTCCCCGAGCAGGTCGGACAAGTCTCCGTCCTCCCCTGCTTCGGGAGATTCGAGCGCATTTGATGAATTACTCAAGCTCATCGGGCGGTCCTCTTCATCTCACCAGTTTGTGGGAACGAACAACAGGTGAAGTGAAAACAGCAGTCATGCATAAGTTTTCTTCCTCAAAGGGCGCGCTGTCAGGAGGTTGACGCTGCTCGGAAAGGAAATTGCGCGGACAGTCATGGACTTAGCCGCAGTTCCACAATCAACAGCGTTCGATTGTCATTGATGGCCTTAAAAAGCACCCGATCACCCGGTTGCAGTTTCTCCAGAAAAGCCGCCTCGCGGACATCAAACATCGTGGTCATCGCAGGCAGCCCAAGGTGCTCAATCCCCGCGTGAGTCAACCAGACTTGCTTGTTTTTCCTATCGATCTTGCGCACCTCTCCTTCGGCGTATCCGGCCGGTGCGCTGCCAGCGTCCGTGGTTTTCCGGGAAGGGAAGAGCACCGCCACGGTGGCCCAGGCTACCAACAGCGCGCATACAACAACCACGAGGTTTTTCATTGGATTCCGTCGGCAAGCCATCAAGTCGACTGGCGAGGCCGCATGAGCAAGAGGTGATGGGGCAGCACTACAAGGAGGAAACATATGATTTGGTTCCCTCTACCTGGGAGAGAGTCAAGGGGCTTGACTCTCTCCCTACTGGAGACTGTCAAATGGGCAGCACTTTGCACGAAAGGAATGCGGATGAGCACGACAAAGACCCTCTACCAGATTGACAACATGGATTGCAGCAGCGAGGAGGCACAGATTCGCGGGCGTCTGGGAAAACTCACCGGTGTGCGCGACCTCTCGTTCGACCTCAAGCAGCGGAAATTGACGGTCGAGCACGACGTTGACGCGCTTGCGGCCATCGAAGCGGCGCTGCGCGAAATCGGCATGAACGCCAAGCGGACATAGGCGCCGCGCTTTAAGCCCATGCGGCTTTCGGCTTCACGCTGCGGGTCGGGGCGGCTTTCACGCAGGGGCACGACTTTGCGCAGAAAGCGTTCGGATCCGGAAGGCTCTCGCGCTGCGCTGCCACCGGGCCAAGCGGCTTTGCGGATTCCATGACCCTCCCAGCAACCGACCGCAAACGCGCACTTCTGTTCACAAACCCGAGCAGCCGCAGTGGGAGTGATCGCTCCGCGGAGGCAGCCGTCCAGCAGCTCGAGTCGAGTGGGCTCGCATTGACGCGCTTGTCTTGCGCAAAAGCTGCAGATATCAGCCCTCAGGTCAGGCGCCATGCGCACATGGTCGACCTCGTGGTCATTGGTGGGGGAGACGGAACCGTGAACGCTGCGCTTCGGGGCTTGATGGAGACTGGCTTGCCTCTGGGCATCCTGCCGCTTGGTACCGCCAACGACCTTGCGAGGACTCTTCGCATCCCCGCCGATCCATCAGCCGCGGCCGCTGTGATCATCGGGGGCCAGATGCGTCGAATTGATGTCGGCCAAGTTAATGACCAGTTCTTCATAAACGTCGCCAGTATGGGCCTGAGCGTTGAACTCGCACGTCGCATGACCGGCAACCGCAAGCGCCATCTGGGAAAGCTCAGCTATCCAGTGGCGGCGCTGCAGACGCTGTTTTCCGCGCAGCCATTCACAGCCGATGTCTGCACGCAGGCAGGCACCACGCAGCTGGAAAGCGTGCAGATGGCGGTCGGAAACGGTGTGTACTACGGTGGCGGTATGTCTGTATTCGACCGGGCGGCGATCGACGACCAATGCCTGGACTTCTACAGCATTGCACCCAAACGATTCTGGCAGTGGCCCCTCTTGTTGTCCGCGTTCCGCCGTGGTCGAAACCGCGATCTGGTCGGAATGCGGGCTTTCTGCAGTTCAGGCCCGCTTGAAATCCGGACCAACCTCCCGCTCGCGGTCAACACCGACGGGGAGATCACGACGACGACGCCGGCCCGCTTCAAGCTGTTGCCGCGGGCCTTGTCGGTGTTCGCGCCCGCAGGGTGACCTATGGCCTCGAGCCGCCCTAGATGATTCGTGGGGAGCCGTTAGGTTTGCTGCGCGCCGCCTCGATCCCAGGGCTCGCGCTCGTCGCGGGCTCTATGCACGCGTGGGCCATCGCCTTGCCCGTGGGCGGGCAACCTGTGTGGTGGCTGCAGCTAGTCGCGCTGGCCCTTCTGGTAGTGCTGCTGGACAGGTGCCGCTCCGCGCTGCATGCCGCCGGGCTTGCCTGGCTTTTTGCCTGCGGCTCGATCGGTGGGGCCGTTTGGTGGCTCTACATCTCGCTGCACGCGTACGGCGGGCTCTCTTCCGTCGTGGCCGGGTTGAGCGTGCTGAGCCTTTCGGCGTTCCTGGCTACCTACTATGGGCTGGCAGGCGCCGTGTTCTGGCGGCTTCGCCCTCGTGGTCCAGCGATGCGCGCTGGTTTGTTTGCGGCGGTGTGGATGGCTGCAGACTTGCTGCGCGCCACGGTGCTGACCGGCTTTCCGTGGGGAGTGGGGGGCTACGCGCACATCGACGGCCCTTTTTCGGCACTCGCGCCCTGGGTTGGTGTGTACGGAATAGGTGCCGCTGCGGCCCTGGTTGCCGCAATGCTTGCCGCCATGTTGGCACGCCGACCAGGAAATCGCATGGCATGGCAGCCACTGGCACTCCTCGTTCTCATCCTCGTCGCCGCATGGAGCTCTCCCGAAGGGCAAGATCGTGAGCGGGCTCCAGTGGTCTCCGTGACACTGTTACAGGCCAACATCGCGCAGGATCGGAAGTTCGAATCAGCAACCGGGGTTCGCGATGCACTGCAGTGGTATGCCGCGCAATTACTGACAGCCAGCACCGTCTTGACAGTCGCTCCCGAAACGGCCATTCCACTGCTGCCCGACCAGCTGCCGGCCGGCTATATGGAAAAGCTGCGATCCCGCTTCGCCACGGGCCAGCAGGCAGCACTCATCGGTATGCCACTGTTTGGCGGGCTACAAGGCTACACAAATTCCGTTGTTGGACTGCGGCCGGGCGCCGACGCGTACCGCTACAACAAGCATCATCTTGTGCCCTTTGGCGAGTTTGTCCCGCCTTTTTTTCGCTGGTTCACTCGGATGATGCATATACCGCTGGGTGACTTCGAGTCAGGATCGGTGGGGCAGCCGTCATTCGAATGGCAGGGGAACCGCTTTGCCCCCAACATTTGTTATGAAGATCTGTTTGGGGAAGAGCTGTCCGCCCGCTTCCGCAATGAGGCTCAAGCGCCGACCGTCTTGGTCAACGTGAGCAACATTGCGTGGTTCGGCAATACGGTTGCGATCGATCAACACCTACATATCAGCCGCATGCGGGCCATTGAATTCGCAAGGCCCGTGCTGCGCGCAACAAACACAGGTGCCACAGCCGTGATCGACCGCTTTGGCCGCGTCACGCACTTGCTGCCCCGCCACACTAGAGGCGTTTTGGTCGCCCAGGTGCAGGGAGGAGAGCGGATTACTGCGTACGCGTGGTGGCTGTCCCGCTTTGGGTTATGGCCGTTTTGGGTACTCATTGCGGTGGTCATCACCGCAATGAGTAGGGCCACTCGTGATTAGCGGACAATGGCGGTCCCTGCAAGTCCCTGAATCTATACAGTTCCATGCCTTCGTCCCAGATGTCCATGATCGTCCGCGTTCTCGTGCTGCTGTTCGTGCTCTGGAGCGGCGCGGCATCGGCGCAGCTTGGCGGCAAGAGCGTGGTGGTGACCGAGCGCACACGCGCCGAACTGCTGGCCCATGCGCCCGAGGGGATAGAGCCCGGTAAGCCGGTCTGGGTCGGCCTGCAACTCGCGCATCAGCCGGAGTGGCACTCGTACTGGAAAAATTCCGGTGACTCCGGACTGCCCACCAAGCTGGAATGGAAGCTGCCCGCCGGGGTGCTGGCGGGCGAGATCGCATGGCCAACGCCCAGCAAGCATCCGATCGGCACGCTGATCAACTACGGCTACGAGCACACGGTGCTGTTGCCGGTACCCCTGACCATCACGCCGGAGTTCAAGCCCTCGCCTCTGGCTGGCGCGCTGGAGATCAAGCTCAAGGCGTCTTGGCTGGTGTGCCGCAGGGAGTGCATACCCGAGGAGGGCGAATTCTCGCTGGCCATCCCCGCCAAGAGCGCGACGGCCTTGCACGGCCCCGCTTTCCAGGCGAGCTTCGCGGCGCAACCGAAACCGCTGGCGGGGCAGGCAACTGCCTCGATCGACGGAAATGCCTTACGGCTCCGGGTCACCGGGCTGCCTGCGGGCGTTCGGGGCAAGCCGCTGGAGTTCTTCCCCGAGACGGCGGAAGTGATTGAGACTTCCGCGCAATGGAGCCAGGCATGGGACGGCCAGGTCTGGACCGCGCAGGTCCCGCTCTCGCCTCAGCGCAGCCAGAGTCCCGCCGTGATGCCGATCGTGCTCACGCAGGGACACGAGGGCTGGAGCATCGACGCACGGGTGCAAGGCACATGGCCTGCGACCGCTGCGCCAGTGGCTGTGTCGCCAGCCCTGCAAGACGCGCTTCGGAATAACGTGGCCGCAGCCGCAGCCGAATCGGGCGCCGGGCTGACGTTCACGGCTGCCGTGCTGGGCGCCTTGCTCGGCGGACTGATCCTGAACCTGATGCCTTGCGTTTTCCCGGTGCTGGCGATCAAGGTGGTCGGATTCACCCAGCACGCCGGCAACCACCGCGCCCGGCGCCTTGACGGGCTGGCGTACTCAGCCGGGGTGGTCGCTTCGTTTGCGGCGCTTGGATTGCTTGTCGTCGCGCTGCGCGGCGCCGGGCAGCAGCTCGGTTGGGGGTTCCAGTTGCAGATGCCCGGCGTGGTCGCCGCGCTGGCCGTGTTGTTCACCCTGATCGGCCTGAACTTGGCAGGCGTGTTCGAGGTCCGCCAGCTCATTCCCACCCGCTTGGCTTCGCTGCAGAGCAGCCATCCAGTGCTGAACTCCTTCCTGTCCGGTGTCCTGGCGGTCGTCGTGGCGTCCCCCTGCACAGCACCGTTCATGGGGGCCGCGCTGGGGTTCGCGGTAGCGCTTCCCGCGGCCCAGGCCCTTTTGATCTTTGCAGCGCTGGGCGCCGGCATGGCGTTGCCGTATCTGGTCGCCAGCTGGGTCCCGGCCGTTGCGCGCATGCTGCCCCGGCCCGGTGAGTGGATGCTGACCTTCCGCAAGCTGATGGCCTATCCGATGTTTGCGGCGGTGGTGTGGCTGGTGTGGGTATTGGGTCAGCAAAGCGGGATCGACGCCGCCAGCGCCCTGCTGGTGGTTTTGGTCGCCGTCAGCATGCTGGCCTGGAGCCTGGGCTTGCCGGGGCGCGCGCGGGTGGTCATCGGCACGATCGCGGTCGCGTGGACGGCCGGATTCGCTTGGCTGCTGGCTGGACAGGTCGGTGCCGCGCCGCAGGGAGTTGTAGCGGCGAGTGATGCCGTTTGGCAACCGTGGGAGCCGGGCCGGGTGGAGCAGCTGCTGGCCAGCGGGCGCCCGGTGTTTGTCGATTTCACCGCTGCCTGGTGCGTCACATGCCAGTACAACAAGAAGACGGTGCTGCAGAAGCCGGAGGTCCTGGCCGATCTCGCCGCCAGAGACGTGGCGCTGTTGCGCGCCGACTGGACGCTGCGCGACCCGGCGATCACAGCCGCACTGGGGGCGCTGGGCCGCAGCGGCGTCCCGCTGTACGTGATCTACACCCGGGACGCCGCTCCGCGAATCCTTTCAGAGATACTGAGCACGTCCGAACTGCGGGCGGCGCTCTCGGCCCTTCCGCTGGCGTCTTCGCCGGCAGCCCAGCGGCCGCCCTTGATCCGCCCCGCAATCGCGCCTTAGCAGCATTGCTCCATCGAGCTTGACTCTCCAGCGGCTGCAAGTTTCAGGTGCGGGCGTAGCGAGCAGTTTCAGGGGTAATCTCGGTTTTTTGGGAATCGTCGACAAAATTCCAAAACGACCCGAAATCTGTACGCCGGGTTCAACTACCTCCAGTGACAGCTCAAGTGAATCGGCGTCGTCATCGTGGGGCTCTGCGATTCACAGCTGACCACTTGATCAAGCGAACTCGCAGGGCGCCTGCGGCCGAGTGACCGTATAGTGGCTCGCAATCCAGTCTTTGGAGGCGCGATGGCGAGCTATCGGTACAAGTTCCTAGGCAAGCAACAGCTTCCCTCAAAGATGACGGAGGCAGAAGCGATCGAGCACTGCAGGCTCAGTGACGAGCAGCTCGCGGCGATCCCCATCGTCAGCCGCGTCGATGACGATGGAAACGCTAAGCGCGGGCGGCCGCCTCTAGATTTGCGCTTGGGCTACGCCCTCCAGCTCATGTTTCTTGGACTGACTGGCAGGTTGGCCGGCGTGACGGACAGCTTTCCGGCCAACATGGTCAAGGTGCTGGCCAACCAATTGGGGACGGATGCCACGGCCATCGCGACCATCAAGTCGATCTACCGTGGCAAGGCCGGTCCACAGGCCGAAGGTTCCGTCGAACGCCGGTTGCGCGAGCAGCGCACGTGGGCACGGCAGACCCTGGGGTTTGAAGTCTTTGCGCCTGAAATAGAAAGGGAGCTGGCCGCCACGCTCACGATGCGCGCACGGGACGCGGCAAGTCAGGCCGAATTGGTGACCTTCGCCGAGGAATGGCTCTACGAGCGCAGGATCGTCCTGCCCGGCGTCTCGACGCTAGAGGACCAAGCCAATGCTGCCTTCCGTGCGATCGAAACCCTCGCGATGGAAGTCATCAACGGCGCGGTCAAGCCGGCCCGGCAGCGCGCGATTCTGAAGATTATGTTTGACCAGGGGCCGTCGGAGGACTCCACTGTCCTCGAATGGCTCAAAACCTCGGCAGGCAAGCATGGGGTCAAAAACCTGGAGGAGGTGTCCTCGCGCGTCGATTACCTGAAGACACTCGGCGTCGCCGATTGGAACCTCACATCGCTGTCCCAGACGCGCATCCAAGCCTTCGCTCAGCGTGTTGCGCACCGACCTCCATCCGAGACCTCCCGCCGCGTGCTGGAGACGCAGATCGTGGAAGTCATCTGCTTCTTGAAAGCCACGCTCTGGGAGTTGACAGATGAAGCCATTTTCCGGATGGGCCGGCGCACCGGCGATTTGGTGCGCATGGGTGCGAAGCGCGTGCAGTCCAAGCAGGCCAGCCGCAGTGGCATCTACCGCGAGTCAGTTCAGTCCATGCTGAACCTAGCGCAGGACGCGGACAAAACCGCAGAAGAGCGGATCGTGGAGATCGTCAGGGTTGCCAGTGAGGTGTTGAATATGCCAAGGGTCAGCCATGCCGACATCGTGCGCGAAACGCTCGTGGAGCAAGGCGAACGGGTCTCGACCGTGCTGGAAACAATGCACTGCCTCAACATCGAGGGCGATGAGAGCAAGAAGGATCTGACCCTCGTCGAACAGCTCAAGAAAATTCGCACCGAAGGCCTGAAGGAACTGCCCAAGGACTGGGACGTGTCGGGCATCGAAGCCGCCTGGCGTCCGCTGGTCGACGACGCGGATCGTGTCAAGGCGCTGAAGGCATTCAAGGCCTGTGCTCTGCTTCGAATCCGCAAAGGCTTGCAGGGCGGGCGACTGTGGGTGCCGCACAGCGCCAACTTCCGTAGCCGCACCGACAGCCTCATTCCCGAGGAAGAGTGGGAGCGTGATCGAGAAAAGTTTTGCACGGCTTTTGGCTTGGAGGTCGACCCGCAGGTAGCGATTGCGCGCCAAATGGCATTGCTCATTGACGGCCTGCAGCGCGTCAAAGAGGGGCTGTCCAACGGCCTGCTTGAGATCGACGAGCAAGCTTGCGTTCGTCTGCCCGCACTGAACGCGATGGCGGAAGAGCCTGAGCTCAAAAGAACGGCCCAGGCGGTGCAGCAGATGATTGGTCCCGTCCAGTTGCCCGACCTGATCCTGGAGATGGACGCCCAGACCCGCTTCAGCTCCAAGCTGCTAGGCCGCGATGCCAAAACGACCAGGGAGCTGATCGCCTTGTATGCCGCACTGCTGGCCCACGGAACCGAGATCGACGCCAAGTCGGCAGCCGCCATGGTCAGCGGTGTCACCGTGGCCGAGGTGACCGCGGCCATGCGGCAGTTGGAAACCCCGGGCCGATTGCGAGCTGCGAACAATGCCGTCGTCGCTTATCAGCAGAGTATTCCCATCGTGAAACTCTGGAGCGATGGCACCAAGGCATCCGCCGACATGATGGCCATGGACACGACGAGGCACTTGGGCATCGCCCGCACCGATCCACGGCGAAAAACCCCTGCTGCCGGTATCTACACCCACGTGCTTGGCAGCTACCCCGTCTTCTACGATCAGCCCATCGTGCTGCTCACGCGCCAGGGCGGCCCAGCGGTCGAAGGGGTCGAGCAGTACAACAGCTCCAGCGAGGAGCGCATCAAGATTCAGCTGCTGGCGGTGGACACGCATGGCTACACGTACGGCGCGATGGCGCTGGCCAAGCATCTTCGGTTCGACCTCTGCCCACAGCTCGCAGGACTGCCGGATTGCAAGCTCTGGGTGACACGCAAGACCCAGGTTCCCGAGGAGCTGGAGGCGATCGCACTGACCAACGTGTCCGAGCGCGCCATCGTGCGCGGCTGGGACGTGATGCTGCGGTTGGTGGCGTCCATCCTGACTGGGCGGTTCAGCGTGGGCTGGGCGTTGGCGCGCAATGGCAGCGCAGCCATTGGCGACAAACTTCATCGTGCCCTGGATCATTACGGTCGAGTACTGCGGTCCGTGTACCTGTGCGACTACTTCACCAAAGAGCAGTTCCGCCGCGAGATCCATACCTTGTTGAATCGTGGCGAGTCGGTGCATCAGCTTCAACGCGCCGTGTACTACGGTCGCATCGCCGCAGAGCGCGGCCGTCGACGCGATGAGCTGCGAGCCATTTCGGGTTCGCACGCACTGCTCACAAATCTCATCATCGCGTGGAACACCAGGAAGCTTGACGAGGTGGTCGCCAAGCTGAGGTCAGCCGGTGGTGGTGTAAACGACGACATTGTGCGGCGGCTGGGTCCGGTATTTTTCGGGAACATCAACTTCCGCGGCGTCATGAGCTTTTCTATCGAGAAATACGCTGGCGTCCTGCTGAGCAAGATGGCGGAGGAAACGCCCGCCGAAGGGGGGTGCGGACGAAAACTTGGACTACTAGGAGCTTGTCGGGCTTTCCCGCCTACCGCGAGTGGGCGGCGGCCTGGAAAATCGCGCCAGTTTAAAAAGACCTCCCCTGCATGAGCCGCTTCATCGCCGTAGATCGAGACACCGCCTACTTGCT